>NZ_SNWA01000002.1:1241527-1551909 GCF_004361815.1 Paraburkholderia sp. BL10I2N1
ATGAAACTCTCCAAGTAGTAGGATTCCCCGCAGCCGAACTGCTGGACGCAGAGCGCCCTTCGCGCGCTGTCCCGTTGCGCCGTGTTCGGTGCGAAACTGCGGCGCTGTCGCGACAACCATACGGCCGCTTGACGCCTCGAAATATTCCGTTTCAGAACTCACAAACCGAAGGTCAACATCGTGGTCGTCCGCTGCGTTGAGGAGGTGAGTGGCGAGAATCGTCAGCGGCAACCCGGAATAAGGCCGGCGCTGGTGTCCAGGACCTGTGCCTCATCCAACTTCGGTCGCCCTCAGACTTGCTGGAGCGGACCATGAAGAATGCGTGTGATAAGTCGCTTCGCCGTCAGGTGGACAAATGGCTCGCACCGGCTCCGGCGGCACCCGTTCATGTGACCGAATTCGGCCGGACGCGTTGGGGCGGAACACGTTATGTGCGTGTCGAGACGTCGTCACCGGCCGGTTTGCGCGTGCTGTTCTTCTTTCGGCACGATGACGGCACGTGGTGCGTGTTTCCACCTGCCACCGACAGGCGGAAGTTGACCGCAGAGCGCGCTGCCGCACAAGTTGCCGCCGTCCGCCTTTAACCAGAGATAAGCGTCCGATAGCCACACCGAAGAGCCCCACGGATTTGCGATTCAGGGCTGCATGGGCGCCGCCGAGGTGCTGAAGCGCATGCTCTCCGACCATGGCGTCCTGCACGGAACCTCAAGGCAAACAACAGACCCGAGGAATAAGTGCGAGCGGTGCCTGGTTCTCCGCGATAAACACTGGGCCACGTTGGGGGTGAAGCGGACCAATTGCGAAGAACGAAGGCGGCGTGGAAACGTAAAGGTGGCCTGCAGAAATACTACGACCGAATCGTAAACGGCATGCTCGAACGCGGCTATGACAAGGGCTCACCATCGAAGACTATCGCTACATGACGGCGAAACTTCGTAACAATGCCGACGCCCCAGGCACATGCCCGGCGCGGCAGATGTTGAGCTCGCCTTGCCTCGCTCCCAACCCACAGACCCGTGCTGCGTGCAGGAGCTGATGGCGGTGGCGCGCTTGTTCGCGAGGCAAGCACACGCTACAAATCCGGGTGCAAACTGAAGGCGTGCGCAGGCTCTTGAAAAGGGAGACGAGCATGAACTTCGTCATTAACAGACTTGCGATTTCCGCCTTGATTCTCACTGTTGTGGGGACTGTATTCGCGCAGGGAGCTGGAGGTGGTGCCGGTACCGGAGGCGGTGCCGGTGCTGGTGTCGGCGCCAACGGTACTGGCGCAGGAGGCGGCACGGGTCTGAACTTCTCGACCCCAAGCGGAATGGGCTTACGGCCACCCGTCTCGGCCGGGCCGGCCCGTGCGACGTCCGCAGCGTCGAGTCCGAGCACCTTGGATTCGACCGGTGGCAACCACCCTTCCGGCGCGTCCGCGAGCCCCAGTGGGATGAAAAAGCCCTATTGAAACAGTGTTGCAGCGCCACGCCACCTGAAGCTCAGTCCGGCGGACGTCAACGGGGCTTCTGCCTACGCGGCGCCCCTCGACGCGCTCCTGCAGCGCGCCGCCGACAGCGCCCGGACATTCAGGCCGCGAAGGCGAATGTCGCAGCGAACGTAGCGCGAATCACGGAGACCCGCGCCGCCTACCTGCTGTCACCTTCCGCGACGGCCCAGACCGGCACGAGCCTAGTCCCGGGCACGCCGCGCCTATGTGCGAGCTCGGGCGTTGCTGTCGCTCAAGATACCGCAATTCAGTGGCTTCGCGGGTCGGTACAGCGCGGCGGCTGCGGTTGCGTCGAAAGATGCGAGTGAGGCCGACCTCGCGTTGACGCGGCGCCAGGCCGCGCTCGACGTTCTTACGCAACGCGCGTCGCTCGTCAATGCGCAGGAGTCGCTCGCGACCGCGCGGTCTTACGAGGCTAGCGCTGCTGAGCAGGTCGGGGGCGCGAAGCAGTACAAAAACGGCTTCGGCAAGTCTCCTGAGACAGCCGGGCTGTACAGTGTTGTCGCCGACGCCAGTTCGACGCGCATGCCGAAATTCGGCTGACCAGCCAACTGTGCCGCCAGTCATTGCTGCTGGAGTCTTGATTTGATTGGCAAGCGGGTCAGTCCGATGTGGGCATGCGGGTCAAAATTATGTCGGCGTCGACAGTTCAGCCGCATTAACGGCGTCACCGGCACCATGACGTTAATGACGGAGGTCGACGTCGCGACGGGCGAGGA
Source organism: Paraburkholderia sp. BL10I2N1 (assembly GCF_004361815.1). NCBI lineage: Bacteria > Pseudomonadati > Pseudomonadota > Betaproteobacteria > Burkholderiales > Burkholderiaceae > Paraburkholderia > Paraburkholderia sp. BL10I2N1. Next base: position 1,243,736 of record NZ_SNWA01000002.1, read on the forward strand.
CGTTCGCGTCTTGCGCTTGGGAGCAGCGGAAGACGGTAAAGCAGTTGTGCTGGTTGATTTCGACGAACGGAAGGCGGGTATCCACCGCGAAATCCGCTACGAGATTACGGTCCGAGACTTGATAGCGGCGATTCGTACTTACGGAGCACAATTGTCGGGCGAGCGACACAACCTGTGAGAGATAGTCGCTTGCGGATACGGACTTGCATTGGCTTCGCACGACACGTGGCGAATATCCAACTCCGATAGCCTGCGTCGCAGAGTCGTCGGCGCAACGGCCCGCATTGCCCCCCAACTACGGATTCCAGCACTGAGAAACGGCGCGCCAGCGAGCGAACGGCTTACGCGTCGGGTTCCCTGGGAGCGATTTCCAGAACCGCGGGCGACATTCAGTACAATGGGCAATCGATTGCGCCGGAATACTCTGCGGGACCGTTATTGGCAGTTAAACGTTGAACTCAGACACGCATTATCAGACCCTTGGCGTTGCGAGCACCGCGTCTGCCGACGATATCGTGAAGGCGTACCGCCGATTGGCGATGCGGTGGCACCCGGACCGCAACCCGGCCAACCCGCACGACGCCAAAACGCGGTTCCAGCAAATCAAGAGCGCGTACGACGTGCTGAGCGACCCGCGCAAAAGAGAGCTCTACGACCTCCAGATTTCGCCACGCCGGTCTGGCTCATCCGGCAGTGCGTCGTCAGGCTCGTCCTTTGACGAGGCCGTCCGGGCGCGATGGAACAAGCGCCCTGGACCGCCGCCGGTCCAGGGCGCGGATATCGAATGCAAGATGACGGTCCCGCTCGAAACGGTAATTTTCGGCGGCGCTGTGGACGTAACGATGCTTGCACCGCGGCCGTGCGGGACCTGTCACGGAAACGGCAAGCTCGCCGGTCATTTCGCGTGTCCGTCATGCGGCGGCGACGGCAACGACGACCATGGGCGCAACTGCAGAAAGTGCAGTGGCTACGGCGCGGTCTTCGAGACGCGCTGTCGGAACTGCAGCGGAAAGGGCGTGGTCAAGACTGAGAAGACGATAAGGGTGACCGTCCCGCCCGGTGTCGTCGAAGGCACGGTTCTGCGTGTTAAGGGCGCCGGAGGCCCTGGTCTGAACGGGGGCGCACCAGGTTCGGCTTTCTGCCGCATCAAGATTCAGGCGCATCGCACCTATAAGCTGCGCGGCCTTACCCTGAGCCGGGACCTTACGGTGGACTGTGTAACAGCCATGCTGGGCGGCACGGTTGCGGTCGAGTTATTCGGCGCGCAGGTCAAGGTCGCGGTGCCGCCAATGACCCGAGCGGGGAAAATCATCACGATGGAAAAGGCGGGGTTGAAGAATTCGAAGACCGGAGAAAACGGTGACCTCAAATTCAAGGTCGTCATCGATTTGCCCATCAGTGCTCGCAAGTTGAGGCCCGAGCACAAAGAAATACTGCGGGCGATGTTCAACGCCGCTGCCGCCAAGTGAGGGTTCCAGCGGTGGCACGCTCGTCCGGTTGGCGCTACGAGGTTACGGCCGCCGAATTGATTGCAGCTATTCGGACGCATGGTGCTGAGCGTCCGCCAAAGCAATACAGCGCGTGACAGGTGACGCAGACCCTGACCCACACCTGACAACGGCAGTTGGAGAAGCCACCCGGCGGAGGCCATCAAAGCCGCAGCAGCTCTGCTTTCATCCAGCCGTGGACGGCCCGGCTCAATTCCTGTTGCGACATGTCTCGGGATGAAAATGCGGGGCCGACAACTACTCGGATGTGCCCCCGCCCGTCAGGCCATCCCTTCGCCGGCCAAACCTTTCCCGCGTTGTGGACAACAGGGACGACCGGCGCACCGGTCGCGCATGCCAGACGAACACCGCCGGACGTCAATCTCAATGGTGCGCCATGCGGCACCCGGGTTCCTTCCGGAAATATCACCACGACGTCACCCTTACGCAGCCGCTCGGCACACTCCTGTGTCACTGCCTGATGGGCCTGTCGCGCCGAGCCACGATTCAGGCTGACCATGTCGAGGCCACGTAGTACCCATCCGAAAAACGGGATGCGCAGCAGGTCTTCCTTGAACACGAAACTGATGCGTCGTGGAAACACAGCCATGAACGCCAGCGTCTCCCAGGTCGATTCATGACGGCACAAGACTATTGATGGTCCGTCCGGAAGATGGTCGAGTCCCTCCACCGAACACGTGATACCTGGCAGCCAGCGCATCACGGCGACCAATGCGCGACACCACTGTGACGCAAGCCAGTAGCGGCCGCTCCTCCCGACGAATGGAAATAGCAACAGTATCCCCGCTGAGTACAGCGTTCCGCTGCCGAGCAGGTAGACAATGAACAGCCATTTGGCGAACGTGGAGCGCATGATGACCCGAATGAAATCAGCCTGGCAGCGTGAGGTTATGGTCGCAACCAACTGCGCCTGTTCGCCAGATGCCGTCACACGGTGGCATCGCTGCAGCGGCGCCCCGCCACCGATTTCGTTTGTACGGCAGTCGCCATGCGAGCCATGGCGTACCCCATCCGTCCGAGTTCGTGCAGCGCGCCGTCAGTCTGGCCGAGCTACGTCGGTCAACGACGCCTATGTAATCCCTGGACACGAACCCATCGCGCATTGAACTCATATCGCTCAAACGGACCGCCCGAATTCGCCGAGGAAATGTGTAATAGCGCGATGGGAATGCCCTGCTGACAGATACCGAAAGACGGTTCCCGGCCAGCGCTGAACTATTGCACAGCTGGGATGACGTCCCCGGTCATGTCACCGCCCAGGCTGCGCTTGTATGCCTGTGCCACTACTGCCGCCGGCACTCCGTTCGCGGGGTCCCGTCCCATGGACGCGAGCGTCTCGGCAATCCAACCGGGGCTGACCGTGTTCACGCGCGCCTTGCCTCGCAATTCGAGCGCTGCGGACCGGGTAAACGCCTCTACACCGGCGTTCACAACGCTCACCGCGGCGCTGCCCTCCATTGGCTGCTGGGAGAGGACACCGCTGGTTAGGGTAAGCGAGCCACCTTGGGACACGTGGCCGACTGAGCACCGAACGAGATTGACCTGGCCCATCAGCTTGTTTTTAAGGCTAAACGCGAAGTCCTCGTCCGACAGTGCGCCTAGCCCTACCTTCGCAAGCTCGGCGTTGTTCGGCGGTGGCGCCGAGGCGGAATGTGGCTTAGATAAGGCGTAGATATTGAATTTCGCTTGATTCTTTGGTTTGAAGATGCTACATGAAAGAACATGCACATCTTCGAAAGAAAAGTCAACGGTCATCGCTACCGCATCGCGGCGCAATCCGTGTGGGATGCGCAGCGCGGCCGCTCCGTTGCACGCCAGGTCGTGCTGGGACCGGCCGATCCACCGCGAGTCGCGGATCTGAGTGCGACCCAGACGGTGGGCACGCGCGGCGTGGGCGACGTCGGGGCGTTGATCTGGGTCGCCGAACAACTGGACCTGGTCGGGCAGATCGATCGGGCCTGCGGCGGGGTTGGCGCCAAAGGCGGCCCATCGGTGGGCGAGTTGGCGGTGGCCGTGGCGATCCAGCGCGCCTGTGCACCGGGACCCAAGCGCGAACTGGGGGAGTTTCTCGATGCAAGTCTGCCGCGCCTGTCGTGCTTGCCCGGCTCCGCCTTTACGGGCCAGGCCTTTCATCGCGTCGCGCAGCAAGTGACCGATGAGCAGCTGGAGCAGGCGCAGGTGGCCATCGCGAATGCAGCGGTCTCCCGCTTCGGGCTCTCGGCCGACGTGCTTGCGTTCGATACGACGAACTTCGATACCCACATCGACACGCAGACGCCCGGCGAGCTGGCTCGACGTGGACACGCCAAGAGCAAGCGAGGGGACCTGCGCGTCGTCGGGCTGGGCCTGCTGGTCAGCGAGACGGGCCATGTGCCGTTGTTGTACCGGACGTATCCCGGCAACGGATCGGACCAGGCGGTGCTTACGGCGTGCCTGGCGGGCCTGGCGCAGTTGCATGAGGCGCTGGATAGTGCCGAGGGTCGCGAGCGGCCGGCGCAGCGCACGGTGGTGCGAGACGGCGGATTCTGGAGCCCGCAGCTCGAACTCGATCTGGATGCCGCCGGCTACTACAGCCTCATCTCGTTGCCGCTGGGGCACAAGGCCGCGGAAGAGGCGCTGCAGATGGCGGCGCAACGCGGTGCGATGAAGCCGCTGTCGGGCAAGCTCAGTGACGTGCGGGCGGCGCGGATGCGAACGACCGTTGGCGAGTTGGACCGCACGCTCGTGGTGGTGGAGAGCCAGGAGCTGCTAGCGGGCCAGAAGCGCGGGATCGCGGTGGCGCTGCGCAAGGCGAAGGTGGAATTGAGCACGCTGCAGGGGTTGGTCGAAAAGGGCCGCATTACGCGCAGCCGGCTGGAGCTGCGGGTCAAGAAGGCGCTCGCCCGGGAACATCTGGCGAGCTTCGTTGTGGCTACCATCGCCGGGAGCGAGCCGGCACCGACCTTGCACTGGCACGTCGATGACGCATTGCGCCGCACGCTGGAGCGCACACGGCTGGGCAGACGGGTGCTGTGTACAGATCGGCACAACTGGAGTACCGGGCGCATCGTCCACGCCTTCCGGGGGCAGTGGAATGTCGAGGAGTTGTTCCGCCGGGCGAAGAAAGGGGGTTTGGTTCCGTGGGGCCCGTCGCACCAGTGGGCCGACGGATCCCTGCGGCTGCACACGTTCGCGACCGTGCTCGGCCTGATGCTCGTGAGCCTGGCAAAGATCGCACTGCGCACCGAGGTTTCGGCCCGCCGCATGATGGACGCCCTGGCCGAAATCAGCGTGACCCTGGTGAGGACGAAGACCGGAGCAACCGGACGACGACCCACTGCGATGCTGGCGCCGGAGCTCACGGCCGAGCAGCGGCGCGCCGTGAAGGTCTTCGAGCTGCAGCGCTGGGCACCAACATTATTTCATGTATGAATTCAGAGACAATTTGGTCATCAAACAACGGCATTATCCGTCGATTTGACAGCTTGTTTTGCGAAGGTCGGGCTAGGGGAGCGAATTTCGCTGCGCCGGCTACGCAAATGACAGCATCAATCGTGCCGACTTTGGAGTACATCGATTCGATGGACGCCTTGTCCGATATATCTACGCTTATGGCGGAGCCTTTTCGGCTTGCCGTAATCACCTCGTGCTCCGGCGAAAGTAGCTGAACAATCTCTCTTCCGATTAAACCCGTTGCGCCAACGACCAGTACTCGCATATGCCCTCCTGAAGTCCGTGGCAAACGGGCCTCCGCGTCGGGAGCGACGGACTCCGTGAGCCACGATGGCTGGGAAACGACGCTGATATCGTACTGCTAGCGGGCGAGGCGCGCAGGGGCTTGTTGGTTTGGAGCCCGAGCCGACGCCATACGAGCGCATCGCCTCAGGCTACCGCGCCAAACAAAGCGCCGACACCTGATGACACGCCCATTGCCAAAGCGCTCCAGAAGACCACGCGCATAACACCTGGGCCCACTCTCGCTCCACCTGCCTTTGCGGCCAAACCGCCTAGCACGGCCAGTGAGACCAAAGCAGAGACGACTATCGCTGGAAGCAGCACCGATTCGGGCGCAAATGCGGCGACGATTGCCGGCAACGCTGCGCCCACCGAAAAGCTGCAGGCAGAAGCCAACGCGGCTTGCAACGGTCGGGCAGCGGTCACTTTCGAGATGCCCAGTTCATCGCGCGCGTGAGCACCCAGTGCGTCGTGCGCCATCAGCTTTTCGGCAACCTGTTTAGCAAGCGGCAAATCCAATCCACGACGCACATAGATTGCTGTCAATTCCCGATGCTCGCGCGGAAAGTCGGCGTGGAGTTCGGCCTGCTCTTCGAGCAGAGCCGCCTTCTCTGTATCCGCCTGCGATGAAACAGAGACGTATTCTCCAGTCGCCATCGACATCGCCCCCGCCACGAGCCCAGCCACCGCCGTGAGCACAACGCTTCCATGAGCGGTATGCGCTGACGCTACGGCAGCAACAAGGCTCGCCGTCGAGACAACGCCATCATTGGCGCCGAGCACAGCGGCACGCAACCAGCCAATGGATTCAAGACGGTGCTGTTCCTTATGTCCCTTGACCATATTGCCTCGTCATTGGAAGCTCTCGCCGGCGAGTTGCCGCCCTCGCGATTATGTCTTGCGCTCCTGCAGTCGCTATTGCCGATTCGTCTTACTGCGTGCGACAGACGTCGCAGGTGATAATGAATCCAGGCAGAACTCGATAAACGCCTGGACCTTGGCCGGCGGATGGCGCCGTGACGGGAGGAGCGCGTAAAGCGGAAACCTCTCGTCAGGCCAGTCCGGAAACAGGTCAATCAGCGAGCCATCTTTTATCAAGTCCTCGATGCGAATCTCTATCACCTGCGCGATACCAGCGCCCGTGACACATGCACCCAGCAACGTACCGACATCAGACACGGGCAATCGTCCCTCGGAAGGTATGTGGGTGACCTTCCTGCCGCGATGAAATTCCCACTCGAAGGGTCGGGCCGTCACAAGGTTGTAGACCGTGATGCGCTGATGTCGGCTGACTTACTCCGGCTTCTTCGGGCGTCCATGCTCGGCCACATATGCCGGCGATGCGGCCGTAAGGATGCGCGTCTTCTGGTGCCTGCGCGCAACGAGGCGCCCCTCCCGGAGGTGGGGCAAAGCGCACCGCGAGGTCAAATCCATCGGCCACGAGGTCGCCCAAGTCGTACTGTCGGGACGGGCCGAAAGATGCGCTCGTCCAGACGGCAACCATATCCGCGATGTTGTCGGGGGTTGTCGACCCGCTTGCAAATTGAATCGACCTATCACGCTGACTTACAGACCGCCTTGCTTTTGACTGGGCGGTTTCAAAACCGAAATGCAACAGGTTAATGAAGGGTTGAAGGTGTTTGCGTGTTGGTCTCGAGCATGCGCGCAAAGACTTCCAGAGGCGAGTGAAAGGCGTGGGTAGCACGGGGCCTGCTGTTCAGGCTGTCGGCGATGTCGTCAAGTTCATCCTGGCTGTAGACTGAGAGATCGGTGCCCTTGGGCAGGTACTGGCGTAGCAGTCCGTTGGTGTTCTCACAGGTGCCACGCTGCCACGGACTGTGCGGGTCACAGAAATACACGCGCACGCCGGTGGCGGCGGTGAGTTCCGGATGCCGCGCCATCTCCTTGCCCTGATCATAGGTCAGGCTCTGACGCAGTGGCGTGGCGATGGAGTTCAGTTTGGCGGTGAAGCCGGCCAGCGCTGAGGCGGCGGTGGCATCCTCCATCTTCGCGAGCAGGACAAGCCGGCTGGTGCGCTCGACCAGAACTCCCACGGAGGACTGGTTGCCCGCACCCTTGATAAAGTCTCCCTCCCAGTGCCCGGGCATGACCCGATCGTTCACCTCAGGCGGGCGTACGTGGATGCTCAGCATGTCGGCGATCTTGCCCCGTCTGTCGTTGCCACGACTGCGTGGCATTCGCGTGCTGCGAGCCTGGCGCAGACACGAGATGAGCTGGCGGCGCAGTTCGCCGCGCGGGTGTGCATAGATTGCGTTGTAGATGGTCTCGTGCGAGACGTGCATGGAAGGGTCATCGGGCCACATGCGCGTCAGCGTACCGGAGATCTGCTGCGGCGACCACTTCCAGCTAAGCAGACTGAGCACAATGCGCCACAGTGCGCCTTGGGGATTCAGCTTACCCGGCGTGCGCGCTGCAGCCCGCCGGTTCGAACTGATGGTCTGCGCGACTACCGAAGCGTAGCCGCGCACCGGACACGCATTACGCGCCAGTTCACGGCTGACGCTCGAAGCTGAGCGGTCAAGCGTGCGGGCCATGGCCCGCACGCTCAAACCCTGCTGTTTCATGCTGGCAATAGTGATACGTTCTTCAGGCTGCAACTGCTGATACTTTCTTGTAGTCATGTGCGCACCTTAGCAGATCAAGGTGTTGCACTTCAAAATTGATCGCGCCCTGCAAAGACGCGTTCATAAGGGTGTGTTTAATCCAAATCTAGGATTTTGCACCGCCGGCCAGCCGAATACATACGATGGTCGCGCGTCGGACAAACCCAATCGGCTCGATAACTTGTCCCGCTCGCCCGGCTCAGGGCAAACCAGTGAGCTCAAGCTGCACTCGGTTCGCCTATCTTTAAGGCAGTGACAAGGAGGCGAGAATGCTCACCGAATATCTTTTCCGAGACGTCAGGCGACTGAATGAGTACGCCTCCCAGATTAACCCTGCACTGACCGTCACCGAAAAGACGAAAGAGTGGACGGTCGGGCTTAGCCTGGCTGGACCGAAAGCGGAGGGCAAACAGACCGAGAAGGTCCGGCCTATGACCGACCATGAAAAGGCGATATTAACACTCGAGTTTCTACGTTCGAATTCCGCCATACATGAGGGACGTCCAGTTCCGCCTCTGAAAAACGGTTTGCCGTGCCTGGACAACTCGTTTGCCCAAAAAGCCTTCGTTTACGAACGCTGCCGTGCCTTCAGAGTAAGCGTTCCCCAAAAAGCAGTTGAAGGCGCAGTGGCATTTGCATTCTGGGTGTCACAGGGCTTCGAGCACGACAAGGCATGCGACATGATTTGCCTACTCGAGGATGTCGCTGCAGAGGATAAACCAGTGTGGAGCGGCGGCACGCCGTCCGCATACACCCTTCTCCAGGCACTACTCCACTACGCGGGCCCAAGGGAGGAGAAAAGCGCAATCGCGGTCGACTCCAACCCCTGGCCTCGTGATAGTTCCTCCTCGTTTCCCCTGCCGAGCTACCTAACTGCATCCTGGTTTTCCGAGCAACCGGAGATGATAGTGGAAGAGTGGGGCTGTATTGTTTCGCAGCCTCGCAACATTGAAGTCGTGTACCGCATCCGCGAGACGCGCATCTTCCCGCATGAAGCGCCTCGAAAGGGCTACGAAATTTTCGGCTATCCGCTATGGATAGCTGCTGACTATTCCTCGGGCTAGCGAGCGGGCAGGGTTCGGGGAACAGGGAGGTTCAAGGATGTCGACGCCAATATAATTTGGACCCGCATGCCGCCAACGAACTGACCCATCTACCAATTGTACCGGCTCCGGTTGTCTGGACACGCTTTTGCAGCTCAGGCGGCCAGCTTCATCAGCCGTTCCTGACGGGCTTCGAGGGGTGATTTGAAGCCCAACTTTTCAAGACGCCAGTCGCGATTGTATCGATCCTTGAACGCGATGGCGGCGGCACGAACTTCCTCCAGGTTTTTGAAGATGCGTCCATGAATAGCCTGTTCCTTCATTGTCCGGTTGAATCGCTCGGCGACGCCGTTGGTCTGGGGTTCGGCGACGAAGGCATAGCTCGGCGCGATGCCCCAGAACCGGATCTGGTTACGGAAGTCGTCCGACGTGTACTGCGAACCGTGATCCATACGCAGCGACAGCCCGCGGCCCGCATCGGCGAGCACGGAACCGAATTCGTCCAGCAGCCCCTGGGAGATCGGCTCGAGGGCAGCAAAGCGGTCGCCAATCTTCGCGGCATGAATGCCGGTACACATGCCGTCGCAATGATCAACGGCCGAGAAGATCCACACCATGCCGTCGTCCACGGTCGCGATGCGCACGCCGTCGGTGCCCCACATCTCATTCGGGCAATCGGTTGTGATCCGGCCATCGTGAAGGTTGGGTTCGCCTCGCGCTTGCCGGTGCGGCGACAGCAGGCTGTGCTCGCGCATCAGTCGCAGCACGCGGGTCCGGGAGACCCGGATGTCGTGCAGGATACGCAAGCGCGCCCAGACCTTGCGATGCCCCTCGCCGATGAAGGGGGAAGCCACCAGATCGTCGCGGATGGCCTTCAGCAGGTCAGCATCGGGCATCTTCGGTTTCGGGCCGCGGCGGCCCGGGATGATCGGCACCACGTTGTCCGCTGTCCTCGCGCGGACAGCATAGATCGTCGAGCGGGGGAATCCGAGCACCTGGCAAACCCGTTGCAATCCAAAGGGCTTGTTCGCACTAACGGAGATCGCGCGGCTCATGTCGACGATCTCCGAGCGGTCAAAGGGCGACGGGCCTGCAGTTCACGTTCCTTGCGCAGGATCTCGTTTTCCATAGACAACTCGCCGACGCGCCGCACGGCGTCATTGAGCCGGGCTTCCAGGGGATCGCTGGTGCGTGCCTTCAGGCCGGCCTCCATGCCGGCCAGTGCCAGCTCACGCCATTGCTCGAGCACGGCGATCGTCACACCGACTTCACGGGACACGGCGTCGACGGGTTCGCCACGCAGCAACCGAAGCACCACGCCGCGTTTGCGACCGGTCGACCAACGCTTGACTTCGGCGGCGCCAGAGGCGCTTCCAGTCGCGCTACGCGCTCCTTCCAGCGCCTCTGGCGCAACCCCGTTTACATCTGTTTTCTTCAACATCAACAACTCCAGTTTGGGACCCACGTTTTACCCCAAATCTGTGTCCAGAAAAACAGGAGGCGCGGCAAATTAAAACAAGGCTCAAGCAGCAACGGCTCTCGGCCCAACCAAGGTGGTCATCCGAATTTCCGCATGCGGGTCAAGCTGGCATCGGCGACATCACTCCATAGCCGCACTAGCCTCCGCGATAGCGGGCATTCAAATCCGCCGTTCGCTTTTCGAACGCGGACGTCAAACATTGCGCGTCCGCACAATCACGGGTAACCATCTCGAGCCAACGCTCCTGTTCAATGCGTACGCCGCTGTCCGCGGCCCCAATTCGTCTCTGCGCCACTTCATATTCCTGAATCTCCCGCTCATAGCTCGCTGATAGAACCGCGCTCTTGCATACATTTCTGCTGAAATATGTTCCGTCTTCGCTGCAAGGAATGACCGTCCCACTATCAGTCTTGTCAGTCGGCGCAGCCCCATTCGTACTAACAGGTATTGTTGACCTCCGAGCACTTCCGGTCTGTACGAAGTTTTGGTTCGAATTCGGTGCAATGGTTGCGACAGGTGGCTCGAACGCGGTACTAGCGGCGGACGCTGGAAACGTGACTGTCCTCATGTGCGCGAGCAGGTCCGGCAGCGGAGTCCATGCATTGAGATTTTCGTGTCGCTCATAGCGTGCAATCGCTGCACTGGTGCGTGACCCCAGATTTCCGTCAGGCTCGCCGTGCAGATAACCATGAGCAATTAGAAATCGCTGAACGTCTCGCCGAGTATCAACAGTCGATTCAGCGATGATAGGAGCCTTCACTGGCGCAGGCGTTGCTAATCCAGCGAAGAAACGGTTAGCCTCGCTTCCCTGCGCCGTGTGCATAACCGCGTAGTTGACGACCGGCGTAGTCGCGTCCCGGATATTCGGAACCCAGTGCATGGCGCCCGCCGCGCCGTAGAGCGCTCCGGCGAAGGACGCGGACATAGTGAAAAAGCACGCGTTCTTAAGAGGCGCCCAGTCACGGCCACGCTGCCGGTACTCAGCTGGTACTTTAAGCCTCAGAAGGGAACTGATAGTCGCACTCAACAGCCAACCAACAGGCGAAACCGCAAGCATTGCTAGTGCAGCAGCCACTACAGCGAAACATAGAGGTACGACTGCCTGCCATGGATTTGATGGCGAAAACTCCGTGAATCTATTCGCAGTGGAGAAGAAACTGGCGACGGCCGGGAACATTGCGACGATTGCCCAGGCCGCACGCGAGTTGGCAGGCGACACCTTATCCAAAGTATGCAGGAATGCAGTGCCTATTGAAGTCGCTGCATCACCCGAGATGAACCCTTCGGCAACGCGAACAATTGCCGGCGCTGGGTTTTCCCGGGCATCTTTGCCGAGTTTCGCGACGTTCTGCAACGCCTCGTCAAGGACGGGGACACTGCGGAATACGGCAAACAGCTTTTTCGCCTGCCGTCGAATATTCGAGCGACCGCGCTTTCCGCCGTTCAATAAGGACGCAATGTGGTCGAGCTCGTAGCGTAGAAGCTGGTCAAATACCGGCGGAGTCTTGATGGGAATGACGTTTGCGCCCGCAGCGGCAACGATGTAATTGGTTTTGACAACATCGATGCCGAGTTCGACGATTTCCGCCGTGCCGGTGTAACGCACAACCCAATTGTCGTTTTCATTGTATTCAGTGCCCGCCAGGTCCAGCGGAACCAGTTCCTGCGCACTGGTCGGCCCTCGATGTTCGAGCGCGCGCACCAGTGCTTCCGCGGCCAGGCCGGTGTGTTTCGGCACGTGCCACCATGGTCTTGCGATTGCCTTCACGCGCGATACGTCGGTGAAAAACCCGTGTCCGGAGCATGCGCCGCACGTCTGCTTGCCTGACCCGCCGCAGCTCGTACAAACCACCCGTCCGCCTCCTCCGCACGACGGACACGTGCGGCGTACGGTTTGCGAGTAGGTTTCATTATGTCGACCGTTCCATCGGGTGTGCGTTACTGTTTCATTATGCGAACCAACGCCGCCGCAGCCGCCGCAAGTTCTCTTGCCACGCCCGGAACAGCCACCGCATGAGATGCGACCACTCCCAGTGCAACTTCCACATTGCCTGAAAACTGAATACGAGCCGAAATCGTGAACCGGCTGGGCCGTCGATGGACACGCAAGCGCGCCAGAACGGGCGGCGTCGACACGCTGCATGAACGGCCCCCGGATGTCCCGGTTGCGGACCGCTTTCTGACACAACCGTTGAAGATGACTTTGATAGTCGGCGGTTCGGTAGCCAAAATGACCACCCGCAACCGACGCGTTGCCCTTTGAAGTGGATGTGGTGATGTCGTGCTCAAATCGCCAGACGACATATGCTGTCGCCATGTACTGTTCGGTCAACACGTTCGTCGGAAGTATCTCATTCTCATGTACGTGATTGCCGCCGAACAGATGCCGGAGGTTTTGCAGAAGTTTTTTGCCATGCGGGCCAAGTTGCGTGATTGACATCGTATTTTCCAGTTCCTACGCGCGATATTCAGCGGCTCTCCCATGGAATAACGGCATGCTGGTCACCATCTTTAATCCTCGAGCAGTATGGAAACGGTGATGGGGACTGTTTAGTCAACGAGCATATTTTGGGTGACGGGACCAGAATCAGGCTTAAGTGCTCGCAATTCTGTGACGCGTCATCAACGGAAGATGGAGCAGTGATATTCGCCCCGGCATAGGCTGCCGCGGACTGACGTCAACCAGGTGCTAGCCGTGGTTATCGACCCAAGCTCGTGCCTGGGGACGGAGGTAACCATACGACTCCCCATTGTCTGCGAAAACACAGCCGTGCCGACCATGACCATGACGCACACGATGCCGGCGATTCGCGTCCTTCTGGTGGACGACAACGCAGACGCCACGGCGGCGCTCGGCACGTTGCTGGAGCTCGAGGGGCATGAGGTGAAGCGGGCACAGAGCGGACCCGACGCGCTCTCGATAGTGGAATCATTTACTCCGGACGTTGCCCTGATTGATATCACGATGCCCGGCATGGATGGCATTGAGCTTGCGCAACTGCTTCGCCTTCGGGCCCAGTGCTCCCAGACTAAGCTGGTTGCATTAACGGGCTACACCGATGCCGCCAGCAGATTCCAGACCGACGAACGGGTATTTGACTGCCATCTCACCAAGCCACTATCGCTCGATGACCTGGCGGATGTCATGCGGCGTTCGTAGAACCTGATAGCCCGATGGCAAACGTGGAAGGCGAGTCTCATGGCGCCGCGCCACTGGACGCCGCTATCGCGCTGGACGGTTACGTGGCTGTATGCGAACAGGCATCCATTCGCGCAGCGCGGCTGCAATACGGGAGCCGCATTGCCGGGACAGCGCGTCCTCCAGGTATTTCCAGGAAAAGCCTGCGGGAGACGATAGGCAGGCATGCGATTGCAGCCGGGCCACTTCATTGAGAGGCGAAGCTGCGTCAACATTTTGCAAGGACTACACGCATGGAGACTGACAACCACGATGGGATGCTTGAGACCCGGCTGGTGCAGGTGCGTGGCCAGGTGCAGGGTATCGGTTATCGGGAAGCTTGCATACGCCATGCCCAGGCGCTGGGCGTCACCGGCTGGGTACGCAACCGCATGGACGGTTCGGTGGAGGTGATGCCGCAGGGTTCGCCGGAGCAGCTTGCCAACATGTGCACGTGGCTAAGCGAGGGCATGTCCGCAGCGCTGGTCGACGAGCTTGAAGTGACCGAGGTGCCGCCGCCGTTTGCCCGCTTTGACTACTTTGAGCGATTGCCCACGCTGTAAAGGCGAGTATTTCGACACAGCGGAAGATGTCGGGTTTTCCATCTGCAGGCCTGTCGGGCAGCGCCATCGCTGATGTCAACGGGTTGGACCTCGGGACCTTTGTCGAGCGCAAGCTGCCTGACGCATCGGACTGGCGAGCGGCACGCTGACGAGGATCTGCGGCTCGTTGCCGTCGCAATGCCGCTGCAACCGCTTGTACCTTACCGCGCTCGACTCGAAACGGGTGAGGCGCAGATTGCCAAAGTCCCAGCACTCCGCCTGGCCATCGAACGCCTCGGAACGCGAAAGATCGAGCTCCATATCGAAGAAAATCGACGCGACGACATCCCTCCAGGCGGCGCCTGCCTCGCTTGACGGTGCATTTTTAATCGTATAAACGCAGGACATGGGGCGGCCTTCTTCGTCGACCTGAACGAACAGCTGTGCGACGCGGGCGACTCGGAGAGGCCGCGCTTGTCACATTTTTTTACCACATACCCTGAAAAGACCGCAACGCGTCAAAAAAATAACGAGGCGTCCATTCAACCCGCGTTAGCGACTTAACGGTCGCCTCGCCGGCTGCCGCTCCAGCACCGCAAACGGCCGGGTCATACACAGCATTGCAACCGGATCGATTTGGAGAGTGAACCATTCCGGGGGCTGCAGTCTCTATGCCGCCTCCCTTGGCGCCGCTGGTTCTTCCGCTCTCATTCCCGGAAACCAGCGAGCGAAGGTTTTCCGCAGATCGTCGTTCAGGACCTGCACGCGGATTTGCAGCAGTAGATGCGCGCCGCGCTGGGTCCAACGCATCTGCTGTTTTTTCACAAAGCGCTTGCTGACCACGTAGTTCACGGTCGACTCGACAAACGCCGTGGAAATCGTCTCATCGTGCCGGTAGCGGTCGCCGTAGTTCGGAATGAATGCCTGGTTGGCCCCGATATAGGTGCGGAATTCCCGTACTACCTTCTCCAGTTTCTTCTTGTTTGCCGGGTTCTCTTCCAGCATCTCCAGATCGTCGCCCAGGTCATCAATCCGTTGCAGGGCGTGCGGAACATTGCCGTGCCAGAGATTCCATTTGACGCTTTCCAGGTGTTTCTCCAGATCGGCCAGCCCGGTTGCAGTTTCCGGATATTTATCGCCGGGCTTCAGTTCCGCCGTCATCCCCTTGATCATCTGCCTCATGACGTTCAAGCGCATGGTGATGTGGAACCAGTCGAGCAGATGTTCGGATTCCGGGCTGAGATAGTGCTGCAGATCACGTACGGTGTCGCCGCCATCCGACAGAAACACGACTTGCTGGTTCATTTGCAGACCCTGCGATTTCAGCACCTCGTAAAGCCGGCGCTTGGGCTTGGTGTCGTACTTGTTGACGAATGCAAACACCTTGGCGCCGCCCTCGGTCTGGACACTCTTGCCGGCAATGACCTCGAACCAACCTTCGGTTTTCGACTTCTGGTCCGAAGCATGCACATAGCCGCCATCCAGGCCGACCGTCAGGGGTGGCCCCGGTGGTGGTTGTTTCGCCCAATCGCTGGGACAACCTTCAATGAACTGGAACTGTTCCTCGCCCAGCTCACCCTCGATCCGTTCGGCAACGCGTTGCAGGTGGCGCCGCACGGACGTGGGGCTGATCTCTTCGGCGATCGGCAGGACTTCCGTCAGCAACTCAACGCTCAGCCCATAGGACATCAGTGAAGCGAACCTGGTCTCCAGATACAGTAGTTCCGGCGCGCAATGCGTGCTCAGCAGCTCTGCCAGGGGGCTTGAACTGTGGCGGCCGTGGTTTTGGCAGGGGCAGTCGTAAAGACGGGGGCTGACGAGGTTGAATTTCCCGAACAGGGTCCGATAAACGAGGGGATGTTGCCCCTTCCGGGTCCGGTGCGCGCCGCAGTCCGGACAGGTCTTGAACTTCTCGAGGTATTCCACGATCTGCTCAGTGACTACGGCCTGCTGCATGCCGTGTAGCAACACTTTCGCCTCCGCGAGTGTCAGGCCAAGGTCCTCCGGCCGCAGCGCACCGCGCTCCAGCCGCGCGATTTCCTCGACCTTCTCCGGTTCGCCGTTTTCGGCTTCAACGACTACCTGTATTCGCACTTTCATCGCCGGCTCCTGTCTATTGCCAGATCCCGGCCTCATCGTGGGTCGCGTACTGCTTGAGCCGGTGGTTGACCCCGCGCCGGTCAAACTCATCCAACGTCAGCCATTCGCACAACTCTTCGATATCCTCGCGCCGATCCCGAATGGCCTCGATGTCGTTGGCATCCAGGTCGTCCTGGATGTCCTCGAGTAAATCCGCAACGTG
Organism: Paraburkholderia sp. BL10I2N1; assembly: GCF_004361815.1. Taxonomy (NCBI): domain Bacteria; kingdom Pseudomonadati; phylum Pseudomonadota; class Betaproteobacteria; order Burkholderiales; family Burkholderiaceae; genus Paraburkholderia; species Paraburkholderia sp. BL10I2N1. The sequence continues at coordinate 1,260,127 of NZ_SNWA01000002.1, forward strand.
CGACGGGACCGCATCCCGTCGTGCCATGAAGGCCAGGGGGCCACCACAATCTTCCGGTGGCGCCCGCCGCTTGCCGCCAATGCAGCACGGATAGGTGCGCCTGTGGTACAACGCCAGGCGCGCTTCAACGCGCACTTCGTGTTGCCAGCCGTCCCCGAAGTTGTACTCGTAGCGGAAGCGTTCGTTGATGCGGAATTTGAAATCGCACAGTCGAACCTGGTCGGGATGGGTCGAGAAGCTCGTGCCGCCGTCGTGGCAAACGCCATAGTCCTGGCCATGGATGTGAAACAGATTCAAATGCGCGTCGCTGCAGCCGAAGGCGATCTGCAGCGCGTAATGCAGGTCGGCGATCGTGCTGTCGCTGCGCACCAGTAACCTGCGCCAGATCATCGGACTGATCTGGCGAATCCATACGTGGAGCCGGTAAACCACGGCGCTGGTTGCGTTTGGCATAGTCACCTAAGCTTAGTAGACGACCGTCAGAATCACCTGATTTTGACGGTCGAAAACGATGCTCTGCAAGGCCCGCCAGGACTGGGGGCTGGGCACCAAAACCGGATGGGTTTTTGACCATGCGTGTAGCAGTCTATACCCGCGTGTCCACCCCGGACCAATCCACCGACCGGCAACGGCGGGAATTGCGCAACTACGCGAAAGCCCGCGGCTGGAAGATCGTGCGAGAGATGCAGGAAACCGTCAGCGGTGCGTCACAAAAGCGGCCGCTGCGCGAAGAGGTCATGCAACTGGCGCGCACCCGCGCCGTCGATGTGATCCTGGTCCAGGCCTTGGACCGTTGGGGGCGCAGCGTGCAGGACCTGATCCTGACAATGGCGGAATTGGAAGCGCTTGGAGTGGCCTTCGTGGTACCCGGCCAGATCGACATGAGCACACCAGTGGGCCGGATGCACGCGCATTTGCTCTCGGCGATCGCGGAATTCGAAAGGGAGCTTATTCGGGAACGTGTCCGCTCGGGCCTGGCCAATGCACGCGCCAGGGGCAAGCACCTCGGCCCGCCCAACGCGACACCGCGCCTGGTGAACAAGGGCTTGACCCTGATCAGGCAGGGAATGACCTACCCGCAGGCAGCCGAGCAATCGGGGGTGAGCATTTCCACGCTACTGCGCGCCCGCAGGAAAGGCAAGGCCGCCTGACAGTCGAAAAAATCGGTCGGTGACGCCAGCCCCCGGAATGGCGCGCTCTCCTTCATACGGTACTGGCGCTTCCTGATGTGCCTCGTCGCGTTGTGGAACGGGGTTCGGCACTACTGGCAAGACTGGATCGGCTTCACCCTGCGCCGCGTGATACCACCATGCATGACCGAAAGTAAGCGGTACCCCAACCCACCGCCGACGTTGCCTTCGTCCATCGTTCAATCATCGCGATGAAGTACGTTCACGGGGCAAGCGTGTCGTCTACGACCCGCTGTCCGGCGCTGAACCCTGCCATGAGCGCCTCGGCTTCCGCCGCGAAGGGCCGATGATTGTCTGCCATCAGGCGTATCGGCGCAACCGTCGGTCGAGTAGCGCCAATCATTTTGATCTGCACGACGGTGATAAAACCACGCGGTGGCAGCAAAGTAACGTTGCCAGACGCTTCCCACACTGGTTCAAGCTCCACCGCGATCTCGAAGCCCCTGTACGTATAGATTCTTTTCATCTGTCTATTTGAATTGCGACCCCGCCGTCTCGCACTCTACGAGATCAATTCTTCGACGTAGGTCCCTTCTCCCGTTCCATAACGGAGGGTTCGCGGAAAGTGTTGAGCAATTTTTTCAGGGGCCGCCATATTGACCTTTCTTTCAAAGTTGGGGCTGGTGGGCCGCACGGATGACATTATGCCCTCAATACCGCTACGGTAAATGATCGGCGTCACTGGCGAGCGTCGTCGAGGCATCGAAAGCTCATCGACCGCTTTCAGGTGCAGCTATCGATCGAGGCATCGCCGCGTCGAAGGGCCGCTCGCCCCTCATGAGTTGACGTTCGCGAACAGATCGTGACGGGCCGTTCCTGGCCGACCTCTGCCTGACGCCGATCGGCGGCTCACGACCCAATGCGGACCCCCGGCTGCTCATCATTCGAATGACAGCTTCCGGAGGTTGAACTGCCATTGACGCGAAGATCGCCACTGCCGGCTCGTCGGCCGGTGCGGACGTGGCGCCGCACCGACGCCCAGCCCTTTATTGGAGCGACGCTCGTCCGCCCCGATCGCCCTGGGGTTGTAACGGGTCCCTCATCAAAGAGGAAAGGTCGTGCGGAAATTCATGCCGTTGATCCTGCTTGCCACTTCGGCGCTGGCGCTTGGCGCGCCCGCGTGTCGTCTGCAAGCGCGTCTGGTATCGCGGCCATCCTGTTCGGCGTTGCCCGTCGGTGCGCCCACCAGGTCACCATCGTGAACATAAGGCGCCACAGCGCCGTCCCAGCTAGGTCTGACACTGATCGCCAGCTCTCTCAATCATCCAGGCGTATCGAGCGATGCCACCCGCTTGCTTCCCTCTGCGACGGACCGTTATTGCTATCTCCTCTGCTATCCTTGATGGACAGCCATCGTTCGGTGGACTTCGAGCTAAACCGAGGCGCGGGAAGTGGTCATGACGAGCGCTTCGCCTTCAATCACGACGCGCCCAGCTACGATGCATTCGGTATTCAGCAAAACACGGCACCTGGCGACAGTGATCTCCTTTACGGTTACGCTTGCGTGCACGGTATCGCCAGGGCGAACAGGCGCTCTAAACCGGAGCGACTGCGACAGGTAGATGGTACCGGGGCCAGGTAGCTTGTTCGCGATAGCAGCCGAAATCACGCTGGCGGATAGCATTCCGTGGGCGATGCGGCCCTTGAAGAGGGTCCTGGCAGCGAATTCCTCATTGATGTGCACGGCATTGTTATCGCCTGAGACGCCTGCGAACAGTACGATGTCCGCCTCGGTTATGGTCTTGGCGAACATGGCTGACATGCCGACCCGCAAGTCTTCAATGTCATACCCTTGCAGTTCATTCACAATTTCACTCCTCAAAACGATGCGCGGAACGCACGAAACGTGCGGCAAGCGTCCCCCGGGCCGATTCGCTAGAAGGCCCGGTCCTGCGGAAACTGCACGAACTATTTCAGCGAGGAGGGAGCGTCGCTACTGACCTTTGAATTGAGGTGCCCGCTTTTCGATGGTCGCAGCCAGCGCCTCGAGATGGTCGTCAGTGTTGTGACACATACCCTGAAAGACGGCACAGTGGTCGAGGAAGTCGTGCAGTTCCATGCGCTGGGCTGATTTCATCAGGCGCTTCGTCAGCCGGAGGGCTTGCGGCGGTTTTGCGGCGAGGCTCCTGGCCAGTTGCTGAGCGGTTTCCAGCAACTGGTCTGCGCTAACGGCGTCGAGAACGACGCCAAGCTCCTTGCCTTCAACCCCGGTAAAGGTTCGGCCTGAAAACGTGAGCTCGGCTGCCCGCTGGTAGCCCACGAGTCGTTGTAGAAACCAGGCTCCGCCATCTCCGGGGATGATTCCCACATTGACAAAGGTCTCGCCCATGATTGCGTCAGCTGCAGCCAGTCTCAGGTCGCACATGCAGGCGAGGTCGAAGCCCGCGCCCAATGCGGCGCCATTGATGGCTGCTATGGACGGGACGTCGAGACGATGCATCGCCAGGGGTATTCGCTGGATGCCTTGCCGATACTGTTTCTGGACCTCATAGACGTCCCCACCGAAACTCCCCTCGCGATGGAACATGTGCTTGATGTTTCCGCCGGAAGAGAAGGCCTTTCCGGCACCGGTCACAATCAGGACACCGATAGACTCCTCGGCGTTAATCCACTGAACGGTGCGTTCAATGTCGTCCACGAGTTTCGTGCCGGTAAGCTCATTACGGACATCATCGCGGTTCAAGGTCAGTGTTGCGACACGTCCGTCGACGCGTAGCAATGCATCAGTCAATTCAGGTGCATGGTTCATCTTGGCTGCTCGGTTTAATGTCACTGAGGGATGGCCGCACTGACATCCTCAAGCAGGATGCGAGCATCGAGAATGGCTACCCCACTGGAATAGGCAAGCACGGGATTCAGGTCCAGTTCGGCGATTTCCGGAAATGCCGAGCAAAGCGACGAGATGCCCATCATCAACTTGACCAGCGCATCCTTGTCGGTCGGGGCCGCTCCCCGTACCCCGTTCAGAATCTCACTGGCCCGAATCTCGGCGAGCATCCGGTGCGCGTCGTCCTCCGTGAGAGGGAGCGAGCGGAAGACGACGTCTCTGAGCACCTCGACCAGGATACCGCCGAGGCCAAACATCATGACCGGCCCGTAAGTCGGGTCACGCACGACACCGATGATGATTTCGACGCCACCTTTTGGCGCCATGGGTGTCACGAGGACGCCGGTAATGTCCGGGTCTTGCACATGTTTCCGGCCATTGGCCACGATGTTTTCGAACGCGTGCCTAACCCCATCGGAGCTTCCAACGTTGAGCTTGACCCCACCGGCGTCCGACTTGTGGATGATGTCGCGCGACACGATTTTCATCGCGACCGGCACCGAACCGAGGCGCTCGAACGCCGCAACTGCCTCATGCAGTGACCTGGCCAGAATCGCGGGAGCCGGCATTGGGACGCCGGCATCCGCGAGCGCCTGTCGGGCCTCGTGCTCGAGCACAACCGTCCGGTGTTCGCTGCGACAGGACGACAGGACCGCCTCGAATGCCGGCGACCGCACCGGATGGTCCTCTGCTTCAGCAAGTGGTCGCCTCTGTGCCTCGCCGAATTCTGCGAGGCCCTGCATGCAGCGGACGGCCAACTCCAGCGAGTCGTAAACCGGTACGCCCGCTTCACGGATACACGTCAGAGGGGCCGGTCGCAGGTCCGAATACAAGCTCCCGTAGAGGCTGTGCACAATGATTGGTTTACCGCGCGCTTCCAGCATCGCGGCAATTCGCGTGGAGGTCTGCATCTCAATGGGCGTCAGCGACTGGGAAAACCTCACGCCATATCCGCCGTAGAGCCCCGTGATGAGTAGTCCGTCCACCTGAGGGTCCTCGAGCAGAATTCGGGCACAGTCGGCAAATACCGCCGGGTTGGAATCCGTTCCCCCTGCAACGTCTACGGGGTTCGCAACGGCGGCCGACGGCGGCAGGATTGCTGACAGGCGCTGGCGCGTTTCGTGGCTCAGGGGCGCAAGCGTCAGACCATGTTCGCTCAAGGCGTCTGCAGCGATCGTCGCGTGCCCACCACCATCAGCGAGCACCGCCACGCGGCGCGACGCGAGCGGCTGAAGCAGCGAAAGCGCTTCAGCGAGCGAGAGAATCTCGTCGGACTTGCGCGCGAGCACCGCACCCGCCTGACGCAGAACGCCCTCACTCACCGCGTAGTCTCCGGCCAACGCACCAGTGTGCGACTTCGCGGAACTACGTCCGGCGCTGGTGCGGCCTGACTTGTAGAGTACGACCGGCTTCCTGCGTGTAATGCGACGCAGTGCGTCCAGGAACACCCGCCCATTTTTCATACCCTCGACATACGCGACGACGACCTTCGTGTTCTCGTCTTCTGCAAAGTAGTCGAGGTACTCGTTGAACTGGATATCCGACTCGTTGCCGATGCCCACGTACGTTGACAGCCCGATGTGTCCGTTGGCCTCGGCCTCCGTCACGAGAGAAAGCGCCATGTTTCCAGACTGGGACAGCAATCCGATACCGCCTTTTTTCAGATTGCTAAAGCCGACAATGTTGCAGGCCTTGTGGGTATTAAATACCCCGGACGTGTTCGGCCCGACGATACGTACGTTATAGGCATGAGCGACTCGCACCATGTCGTCCTGGAGGCGCCGCCCGTCATCGCCTGCTTCGGCAAATCCGCCCGCCAGCACAACCGCGCCTTTTGCGCCTTTTTTGCCACATTGCTCGATGACCTGTGGCAGGGTCTTTGCCGGCGTGCAGACCAGAGCGAGGTCAATGTTGCCGGGTATGTCGCCCAGACTCGCATAGCATTTCAGGCCCAGGATTTCCGGTTCTTTCGGGTTTATGGGGTATATCGCCCCGGCGTATCCGTCCTCCAGCAACTTTTGAATTGAACGAAAACCCCGCTTCGTCTGGTCTTTTGATGCGCCAACGACGGCAATCGAGTCTGGATAGAAAAGTTCGCGAATAGAGTGGCTGCTCATCGTTATTCTCCCTTGAACACCGGTTCACGCTTCTCGGCGAAGGAATCGATGCCTTCCTGCCAGTCTTTCGTTGTTGAACAGAACATCATGCCTTCCAGTTCTGCAGTCAGCGCTGCGTCAAGGGTGCGCTCGCCAGCGAAGTTCAGTTGTTCCTTCGCCAGCCGCATCGAGAACGGAGCCTTGCTGGCGACCTTCTGTGCAAACGCCCGCGCGCTCTGAAGAAAACCGTCATCGGGATACACGCGGTTTGCGAGCCCAATGCGAGCAGCTTCTTGCCCGTCAATCTGCTCGCCAAGGAAAACGAGCTCGCGGGCTTTTGCCAGGCCGACCAGCCGGGGGAGGAGATACGTGATTCCGCCGCCGAGAAAGTTGCCGATGCTTATTTCGGGCAATCCAATCTTCGCGCTCTCGGCCATCACAACGAAGTCGGAGGCAATCGCGATTTCTGCACCGGCTCCCAGCGCGAAGCCATTTACAGCCGCGATCACGGGCTTGCCGAGCGTCAGCAGTCGCTTGCACACCACCTGCTCACCCCGCAGGTATTCGCGACGCTCGAAGGCCGTGCGGCCCGCCTTGTGTTCCTTAAGGTCCGCTCCGACGCAGAATGCGCGTCCCTCTCCCGTAATGAGAACTACCCGCGCGGCTCGGTCCGCCTCAGCAAGGCTTAATGCTTCGCTTAACTCATCGTAAAGTTGCTGGACCACCGCATTCAGACGATGCGGTCTGTTTAACCTGACCTCTGTAATCCCGTCCTGCACACCGTAAATTATCGTTTCGAAAACCATGAACGTCTCCGTCATTGCACCTTGATGGGCTCGCTCACGGTGTGGGGCAGACCTCACGGGTCGTGGCGTCTCGGACAAACACAAACGCGCGAAGAAACGTCTGTTGCGTACAATCTACGCATGGGCAACGTTTGTTGCAATCCGGCGTTTACCCGTAATTGAGCCTTTACTGACGTTGCAATTGGCTCTGGCGGTGTAGTTAGCTGTTCCCATACGTATGCTCACAGGCGATGCAGAGGACGCGCGGCAATGGGTTCGGAAGCCTCATTTCCTCTGTGGATGCAACCTCTGTTTCAGCGTCAACAGCACCTGCAGGCCACCACCTCTTCGACCCGCACCCGAACTCGCGCAGGTTTCGCGACCCCAGTCGCTGACAGCGTGCTGATGGCGCCTTGCCTATTTGGATGCGGCTCCGTAACATTTGTTGTCATCCCACCGAGGTCCGCACCGTGACTCCCAGTTTCGAAGACCTAGCAGCCCTCATTCGCGCCAAATTTCCGGAACTGAGCCCACAATTTCAGTCAGGCGCAGCCTACCTGTTAAATTTCCCGGACGAGGTTGCAGTATCGTCAATGCGAAAGGTCGCAGAAAACGCCAAAGTACAACCCGCGGCCCTCGTGCGCCTCTCTCAACAACTCGGCTTCCCAGGCTGGAACGAGTTTCGGGAAATCTTTGTCGCCCGCCTTCGAACACGCCCGGAACCGCTGAGCAGCAAGGCGCGAACGCTCGTGAGAGGCGGTCATCATGAAGCCCTTGCCCACGACATGGAGGTTGCGCAGCAACACAATCTCGAGACTACGTTCGCACAGAATGGCGCTCGCATCGTGGATGCGGCGAAGCTGCTCAGAAAGGCGCCGCACGTCCATATAGGCGGCTTCCGTTCCTGCTTCCCGATTGCGTTCGGCCTCCTGTATGGGTACCGACTCTTCCGCTCTTCGGTGAGCCTCGTCTCCGGGGAAGCGGGCACGCTTGAAATGCAGTTGCGCAGCATCGCGAAGGGGCATGCGACCGTCGTCATCAGCTTCGCACCGTATTCACGCGAGGCCGCACGAGTCGCGGAAGCCGCCAAGGAACAGGGCAGCAAACTCGTCGCCATCACCGACAGCGCGGTTTCTCCCATTGCGCTGAGCGCCGATGAGGTGCTGCTCTTCACACACGACAGTCCGTCGTTTTTTCCTTCCCTCGTCGCAGCGTCCGCGATCGCCGAGTCGCTGGTCGCCCATCTGCTGGCACTTGAGGGAAACAGGGCCATCCAGCAATTGTCCGAGGCGGAAGACGCGCTACATGCGAAGGGTGCATACGTCAGCTGAATCCGGTCAGTAGTGCCGCCATCTGTCGCGCAGTCCCGATGCCGGGACTACGTGTTTTCCCTCCCCCAATTTTTGTTGACGTCCCTTTCTGGCGGAGTACTATTCGTATTGACAACAAACGTTGCGCGCAGTTTAACTCAGACATCGCGTGTTGCTCTGCATGTAGTGTTGCTGTCATTGGTCCCTCCCACGTCGCGGAGGTGACATCGCCAATCACTGCGGAGAGAATCATGGGACGTCGTTCCTTCCTTATGTCCGTCATTGCTGTTGCAATGTTCGGCGCCAGCATCGCGCACGCGGAAACCAAAGAGCTGGTTGTCGGTACGGACACCTCCTTCATGCCGTTCGAATTCAAGCAGGGTGACAAGTACGTCGGCTTCGACCTTGACCTGTGGGCCGAAATCGCGAAAGACCAGGGCTGGAAGTACAAGATTCAGCCGATGGACTTCGCTGGTCTGATTCCGGCGCTTCAAACGCAAAACATTGATGTCGCGCTTTCGGGCATGACCATCAAGGAAGAACGCAAGAAGGCTATCGATTTTTCGGACCCGTATTACGACAGCGGACTCGCTGCGATGGTGCAAGTCAGCAACACGAGCATCAAGTCCATTGACGACCTGAATGGCAAGGTCATCGGCGCAAAAACGGGCACCGCAACTATCGACTGGATCAAGGCGCACCTGAAGCCCAAGGAAATCCGTCAGTTCCCCAACATCGACGAGGCCTATCTGGCCCTGGAAGCCGGCCGCGTCGACGCAGCCATGCACGACACGCCAAATGTGCTGTACTTCGTCAACACGGAAGGCAAAGGCAAGGTCAAGGTTGCCGGCACCCCCGTCAGTGGCGACAAATACGGCATCGGCTTTCCGAAGGGAAGTCCTCTGGTGTCGAAGGTCAACGAAGATCTGACGAAAATCAAGGCAGATGGCCGTTACGCGAAGCTCTACAAGAAGTGGTTCGGTTCCGAACCGCCGAAGTCGTAATCGCTCGGAAATGTCGGAAATGGGGGCGCGGCGGTCATGACCGTCGCGCTGTCAACGGAACAATCAGGAGCGCCTTGTGGAATTCGACTGGTCAGTTATCGGAGCGGCACTTCCAGACTTGCTGGACGGCGTGAAGCTCACAGTCTTTATTGCAGTTGTCGGGCTCGTCGGTGGTTTCATCGTCGGCATGATCGCCGGGATGTTCCGGGCGTATGGGCCTGTCGCACTGAACATCCTGGCTCAGGCCTACATTGAGCTGATCCGGGGTACGCCGATTGTCGTGCAGGTCATGTTTCTGTACTTCGCCCTGCCGCTGCTTGCGCATATCCGAATCGATGGCCTGACTGCCGCCATCATCGCGATAACGGTAAATTCGGGCGCCTATCTTGCCGAAGTGGTGCGCGGCGCGCTGTTGTCCATCTCCAAAGGCCTCACGGAAGCCGGTCTTGCGATGGGTCTGTCCATGCCACGTGTCCTCCTAAAGATTGTCGGGCCGCTGGCCTTTCGCCGGTTGATTCCGCCGCTCGGCAACCAGTGCATCGTTAGCCTGAAGGACACGTCCCTTTTTATCGTCATAGGAGTGGGCGAACTGACACGCAAGGGGCAAGAAATCATCGCGGGAAATTTCCGCGCCGTGGAGATCTGGACCGCGGTTGCCGTCATCTATCTGGTTCTGACTGGCGTGATGACGCTCACACTGCGTCTCGTTGAAAAGAGGATGAGTATCCTATGAACATGGTCGAATTCAAGGGGGTCTCGAAGAGCTTCGGCCACGTGGCCGTGCTCAAGGACATCAGCCTGCGCATCGAAAGTGGCGAAGTTGTGGTTGTCGTCGGTCCGTCCGGCTCGGGCAAGTCCACGATGCTTCGCTGTATCAACGTACTGGAAAAAATCTCGGGCGGAGACTTGCTGGTCGACGGGCAGAGCGTCAAGGGCAACGCCTCCGTGATTCGTAACATCCGGCTCGAGGCCGGCATGGTCTTCCAGCAGTTCAACCTGTTTCCCCAGATGACGGCGCTGGAGAATGTCATGTTCGGCCCTATCCAGGTGCGCGGAGCATCGCGAGCCGAGGCGCGCGACCAGGCAATGGCATTGCTGGACAAGGTGGGCCTCGAAGCGCGCGCCAATCATTACCCGTCCGAGTTGTCTGGGGGACAACAGCAGCGCGTCGCGATTGCCCGCGCCCTGGCCATCAGGCCCAAGTTGATGCTGTTCGACGAGCCAACCTCAGCGCTGGACCCGGAGCTTCGTCACGAAGTCCTCAAGGTCATGCAGGACCTCGCCAACGAGGGCATGACCATGATTGTCGTGACGCATGAAATCGGGTTCGCGAAGCGCGTCGGCACGCGCCTGCTGTTCATGGACCAGGGCGGCATCGCCGAGGACGGGCAACCGGCCGCGCTCATCCACACTCCACCGACACAGCGACTGAAAGACTTTTTGCAGCACGTGTCCTAAGCGAGGTTATGTCCTATATGAAGGTTCTCACTCCCGCCGTCATTTCCGGCTCTCCGTACGAAATCGGATACGCCCTCGGCTCACTGGCCCGGCCGGTGATGGGTGCCTACATGGGCCAAAGCGTCGCCTGGCAGGCGGTCAGCCGATGGCGCGGGCACGCGTTTGTGCGAGACTTGCGCCAGGCTGCCGAAAGCGCGTTCCCTGACCATGTCGCAGAAATCGAAGGGATGGCGGCAGGCATGGGATGGTCCGCCGAGGACGTGTTCCTGTGGAACTGCCGGGGAGAGTTGATTCACAACGCGCCGGACGGTTGCACGACACTGGCTGCCTGGTCGCCAAATGAGCGGCTCATCGCGCATAACGAGGATGGCGACCCGTATCTGCGCGACAAGTGCGAGCTCGTGGACATCCGTCCAACCGGCAAGCCCGGGTTCGTGAGCTTCTACTACCCGGGCTCCCTGCCCGGACATACCTTCGCAGTAAGCCGTGCCGGTCTGGTACAGGCCATCAACAACCTGCGAATCAGGAAGCCCGCTCTTGGGGTACCCCGCATGGTGCTCACCCGCGCGGTGCTCGACGTCGCTTCACTTGACGCCGCCATCAGGGTGCTCGATGGTGTGCCACGTGCCAGCGGCTTTCACCACACGCTGGGTTGCGTCGGGGACCCACGGCTGCTCAGCATCGAAGCAACTGTACAGCGCTGCTCCGTTACGGAGGTGACCCGCCTGTGCGGGCACGCCAACCACCTTGTCCATGTCGGCTGTGACAACGAGGAGCAGATTATCACGGAGTCGTCCCGCGACCGGCAGACCCGACTCGGTGAGCTTCTTCCGAGTCTCTCGAACATCGGCGGGTTGAGTCTCCTGCAGGTACTCTCGGACAAAGCGCCGAAAGGTCTGCCAATTTATCGTGATGACCCTGCTGACCCGGACGACGAGAACACACTCGCGACTGCGCTGTTCGTCATTCAGGAAACCGGTGTGGAATTTGAAGTGCGCCAGCAAGGTGAACTTCGATTCAGGAGATTCGTGCCCCAGGAATCGCGCGCACGCACCGGGTCCTGACCGCTGAGACAAAGCATGACAACCGTATTTCATCGCGCCCCGCGCGCAAAGCTCCCAATCGCTGTCGCCGTGACCATGGCCGATGACCCGGCGTCAGAGTGTTTTTTGCGAACGGCGGCTGTACGCCCTACTGCTGCCGTTCATTTTGGTGATTTCAGCGATCAGCGAATGTCTGCACTTGGCCGGCTGCCGCCCGACCGCGATTGGCGGCACGCGACCCTGAACTGCCCTCCAATTCCGGAGCTAATCTACGGCAGCTTACGAATGTACACCAGTCGTTCGTGCTGTTACCGCGACAAGACTGATCTACTGTTTCGTGTCGCATGTGTACTAGGAAAACTGGATGACATTGTCAACGATATCACGCTGCAGACGGGCCCGATGACCGGATGGCAATACGCCGGTGGTGGACAGCCAGCGCTGCCTCGCCGCCGCTCGTGGAGTGAAAGAGTCCAAGCTGCTCGAACTCCTCTTCCTGCAGCGGCGTGATGGCGATATCCGTGTAGGCGTAACGTTCCGGTGCCTTCACGACTTCCCTGAGGATAGCCTCTGTCCTGAGGTAGAAGCGCAGATATTTTGTCGCCTTGACAGCGGTCTCACTCCAGTAGCGCGGATAGAAGCGAAGCGGCGATTCGACCGGTAGCCGCCGACGGCGGTCACGGCGGTGTTTCATCCGCAGGGCTCCCCCTTCGAGCGGATGCACACCCTCGTGTTCGATCATCAGTCTGAACCAGGCGATTGTGCGCATGATCGTCTTCGGTCGGCCGTTCGGGATCTGCGCTGCCCGCTTGACGATCGTGCGGATGTGCTCGTACGAGTAGAACGCGCTCCAGGCGCACCGATACGCTTCTTCCCATTCAGCGTCCGACATTTTCGGGTGGTGCGTGACCCGGTGGTTGGTGTCGTATTTGTTGATGTCCGGGTCCATCCATTCACCGTTCCTTATCATCGTCTGATGATCCTCGGAGCCCGGAAGTGGGGTGAGCATGAAGAATTCGAGAATGTCGATTGGCAATTCACGCTTGATGATCTCGATGTCGCGCAGGATCGATTCTTTCGTGTCCGCCGGGAATCCGATGATATAGCCAGCGTAGGTAATCGCGCCGTGGGCGCGCCACTTCTGCAGCATGGCGCGGTATTCGGTGATCTTGTTCTGCCGCTTCTTGGCCGCGATCAGATTCTCGGGATTGATATTCTCAAGCCCGATGAACACGCGACGCACACCCGCGCGCGTTGCCTTCTCGATGAAGTCTGGAATCTTGTGACAGAGCGTGTCGACCTGGATCGTGAAGCCGCAGTGAATGCCTTCCTTTTCCCGAAGTTCGATGACGCGGTCGAGAAGGATCTCCCAGTCGTGGTTGCGTGCGAAATTATCATCCGTGACGAAGAACCGGTCGATGCCCTGCGTTGCGTTCTCGCGGATGATCTTCTCGAGATCGTCGGGGGTGCGAAAGCGACTCTTGTGCCCCTGCACGTTGATGATGGTACAAAACGAGCACTGATACGGGCAACCACGACCGAGGTCAACCGAGGTATAGGTACCTGCCGTGCGTTCGATATGCTTGCGCGGCAAGAAGGGCTGGGGAGCACCTTCGAGCGAGGGTAACGTGTCCATGAAATTATACAAGGGCTTCATTGCACCATTCCACGCGTCGAGAAGGACTTCATCAAGACGCCGTTCCTCGGCCTCCCCAGCGAAGAGCGCCACACCCATTGCTTGTGCTTCCTTAAGTTCAGCGGGCATCTCGGGCAGCATGGAGATGCAGCCAGAAACGTGGAAGCCACCGATCGCAACCGGCAAGCCTGCGGCACGGAACTGGCGGGCGAGGTCGAGTGCGCGCGGGTACTGGTTCGACTGCACACCGACCAGACCAATCATCGATCTCCCGCCCTTTGCCTTCAGGTCACGAATGATGCGCTCTGGCCACACCCGCTGGTTGGTTTCGTCGCATGTTTCGATCTCAAAATGGACGCCAGGGCCCAGCAGCTTTCGCTTTCGCGCGTCATCAGCGAGCGCATACATACAGGCGAGTGTATTGGAAGGCATGACCGAGCGGAGCCACTGGATCGGGTAGCCGTCGTCGTCGTAATGGGTCGGCTTGATGAGGACGAGAGAGAATCGGAAACTGTCAGAAATCGAGTAGGTCGTGTCCATGGTCTGCTCTGTAGCCCTGTCTGGAAGTCACAAAACCGTGAAGGTCGTCCGTCTTCAGAAAATCGGAGATGGATCGTGAACTGGCAAGCAGTACAACAACCCGCATCCTACCCGCCTGGCCCCCTGCTGTGTTTACAATGCCGCAGGCGCCAAGTTTCGAGGATTGGGATCCTGTTGGGGCCGACAAGAACTATGACACGGCGGCCTTCGTGGCGAGTTGCCGCGCCAATCGTGTGACGCCGCATGTGGCGCAAAACGACGGCCGCGGAGGTGGCTCAGCGATTGACGGTCGCACGACACGCTGGGCCGGCTACGCCATCAGCCAGCGCAAGCGCAAATGCATCGAGCAGGTCTTCGGCTGGAGCAAGACGATAGGCCGGATTCGTCAGGCGATGTATCGTGGCCGCGAGCAGGTCGAGCAGTGGTTCCTCCTGACGCAGGCGGCCTACAACCTGACGCCACCGACGCCGACCTTGCCGCGCCCGACCTTGAAATGAGGCACACAGGGGCGCAGCCTCTTCCTGGAGCCGGCCGTCAACGTAACGTGCTCCGCAGGGTAGCGGGTTGTCCTGTGCGGCGCGGCCTGATAGGCGGGATGGCCCGGATCGATGCGCTTGATAGCTGCCATAACTGGAACCTCCTCAGAGGATTCTATGCCGAAGCGGCACGGCGGTTATGCCGCATTCCTGAATATGTGCTGTAGTCAAACCTGCGACCAGGCGGTCAACAAACCGGGCGTGCGCTTGGCGATCGGCCCACCTTTCGGCGACATGTTCGATGGCGTTCCTCGGCCAGTAGGTTCGGGCTTCTATCCCTGGTAGCATGAACGCGACGTGGATTGTTGAGGGACAAAGGTCCGCTATCTGATTGGACCTGACGTTGGAGTGTCCGCCTGAGCGCACTGGTGAACGCCCGCTCCTGGCCGAATGCAGTCGATGATACATAAGCAAAGCTCGCAATCGGAACCAAACTTGGCAAATCGGTGGTACCCGCGGGACCTCAGTGCGAAGACACGTAATCGGACTCGGCAAAGCCCAGCGGCACCGAGAAAGTCTCCCGCATGCGTCTGGTCTCCGCTGCAGGCGTCAGACCAAAGAGACGCTTGAATTCGCGATTGAACTGTGAAGCGCTGGTGTAGCCCACAGCGTGACATGCTGCTTCGGCGGTGACGCCTTGACGTAGCATCAATAGCCGAGCCTGGTGCAGACGCGTCGATTTGACGTACTGCATAGGCGATGTATGCGTAATCGCCTTGAAGTGGCTGTGAAACGTCGGCACGCTCATGCCCGCGTCGCTCGCGAGCTGTGAGACATCGAGCGGCTTCGTATAGGTAGCGTGAATGCGGCGCAGCGCCTTGCCGATCTTGCCGAACTGCCCTTGCATCGCCAAAGCCACGCGCATCGCGTCGCCTTGCGCGCCCGTCAGCACGCGGAAATACAATTCGCGCACCAGAGCCGGGCCGAGAATCGACGCGTCCAGCGGCCGGTTCATCGCTTCCAGAAAACGCAACACAGACGTTCGAAGCGCGGGGTCCATCGAACTGGACATCATGCTTTGCGGCGAATGCTCGTGCACCGAAACGCGATGACGGTCGATCTGGAGCATGAGTTCGGCGGCCAGCCCAAAATCCAGATGCATGTAGATAGCCAGCAGCGGGCGCTGCGGCGTGGCGTCGGTTTCCATCGTAAAAGGCACCGGTACTGCCACGGCGAGATAGTGCTGCTCGTCGTACACGTAGATCTGGTCGCCGAAATAACCCCGCTTGCTTCCCTGGCAGACGATCACGATGCCGGGATCATAGAGAACAGGAGTCCGGGACAGCGCGCGGTTCGAACGCAGGATGCGCACGTTCGGCAACACCGTCAGGTTGTATCCCTCCTCAGGCGCCAGCGCCGTCAACAACGACACCATCCGTTGTTTCTCGTCGCCCGAAGGTTTCTGGCCAGGATCACTCTTTCTCACGAGATTTCACCGATGACATATGAATAGGCAATAAAACCAGAATATATGGCCTGAATCGTACAAGCACGGAAGAATATTATGCAGATGTCCCTTTCTTTTCTGTAGAGGTCTGCATGTCATCGGTTAAAACTCTGCTCATCACCGGCGTCAGCAGCGGGTTCGGACGCGCGTTGGCTGAGGAAGCGCTCGCAGCAGGCCATCGCGTGGTCGGTACCGTGCGCAGCAAACAAGCAGGCAAAGCATTCGAAGCACTGGCCCCAGGCAGAGCCGTGGGTCGTGCGCTCGATGTGACGGACTATGAAGCCATCGATGACGTCGTCGCAGAGATTGAGGCGACCGTCGGGCCGGTGGACGTGCTTGTCAATAACGCGGGGTACGGTCATGAGGGCGTGATGGAGGAATCGCCGCTCGCCGAGATGCGTCGGCAGTTCGACGTCAACGTATTCGGCGCCGTCGCGATGATGAAGGCCGTGCTGCCAAATATGCGCAAACGACGGTGCGGCCATATTCTCAACATCACCTCGATGGGTGGCTTCATCACGATGCCAGGCATCAGCTACTACTGCGGCAGCAAGTTCGCGCTGGAAGGCATTTCGGAGGCGCTCGGAAAGGAAGTCAGGCCGTTCGGCATCTTCGTCACAGCCGTCGCGCCCGGATCGTTCCGGACTGACTGGGCCGGCCGGTCGATGATCAGAACGCCGCGTTCGATCCCTGACTACGATCCACTCTTCGACCCGATCAGAAAAGCACGCGAAGAGAAAAGCGGCAAGCAGTTGGGCGATCCCGCCAAGGCCGCGCGCGCCATGTTATCCGTGATCGATAGCGATAGTCCGCCGGCGCATCTGCTTCTGGGAAGTGATGCGCTTGGCCTTGTGCGCGAGAAGCTCTCGACGATCGGCAGCGAAATTGACGCGTGGGAGGCTGTCACCCGATCGACGGACGGCTAGCGAACACTGTTGCTCGCGAACCGGACGCCTAGTCGTTCCTTTCCCGAACGGATGCATCTCCTACCATCTAGTTCAGACGCGCATGATGTCTACCAGCCAGCTTGTCGTTCTCGGGCGCCCGATGCTATAGACGCTGCGGCAACGCAGCCGCAAAGAAGTCGGTGACTCGGCGCACGCGTGCGGGCACGAAACGGCGCCTCGGCCAGATGATGCTGATATCTCGCGCGTCCCGAATGAACTCCTCCAGCACCGTTACGATATCGGGGTGCTTGAGTTCTTCGGCAAGCGAGAGCTTCGCGAATAATCCTATCCCCACACCTGCGAACACGGCCGATCGTATCGTCTCGACGCTGTTTGAAGACAAGTTGCCTCGTACGGGGACGCTGAACCGACCTTGCGGTCCATGGAATGGCCAGTTGGTCGATTCAGTGAGACCTCCGTATAGCAGGCAATTGTGATCAACGAGTTCGCTGGGGTCCCTCGGTATGCCGTGCTGCTCAAAATAGCGACGGGAACCGACGCAGACCAGCGGAGTGCTGGCAATTCGCTTCACGACCGAATCAGGATCGTTGACGGGCCCCACTCGAATCGCGAGATCGATTCGATCTTCCACCATATCTCGCACGAAATCCGACAACACGAGATCGACCTGAAGACCGGGGTTCAGCGACAACAGCACGGGAATCAGCGGAAGCACATGAAGACGGCCGAATGTCGAAGCAGTCGCGATCCGGATTGGCCCCGAAACCGTCTGTGAATGGCTGGTTAGCTCGCTGTCCGCCTCGTCCATCTCGCCGACGAGCGGCTTGATTCGATCGTAATAGCTTTGCCCTTGATCGGTCAGGGTCACGCTACGGGTGCTTCGATTGAATAGAACGACGCCCAGGCGCCGCTCCAGCGCACCCACTGCTTTGCTCACCGCGGATTGAGAAGCGCCCATTCTGCGTGCCGCCGCGGAAAATCCGCCTGCTTCGACAACAGAGATAAACGCGTCGAGTTCGTAAAACCGATCCATCCTATTCTGCCCGAAAGTAAATCAACGTCGAGACGAGCGCATTGTCGACGAATTCGCGCGCCCAACCTATTCCACCAGAGAATCAATCTTATTCGAAATAGGCCCATTATAATTCGCCGGCGCAGGAAATACCATGAGTTCATGCTTGATCAACTTCCCCTGAAAGGAGCGTTTCCATGAGCTATTCGATCATTGGTTTTGGCGCGGTGGGACAAGCGCTTGCGCGCGCGTTTGCCAGAAAGAACATCGATGTATCTGTCGCCAGCCGGCGCCCACCCGAGGCGCTGACGCAGCAGGCACGAGCGATAGGGCCCACTGTGCTCGCGAAGACGCTTCGCGACGCCATCGAGTCCGACACCATCATTCTGGCCGTTCCGTTTTGGGAACATCGCGAAGTCGCGAAACAGATCACGAGCTGGCAGGGCAAGACGATCATCGACGCGACAAACGCTTTCGGCGTTCCAGTTCACGACCTGGAAGATCTGCCGTCCTCCACGTTTGTCGCCAAGGCATTTCCCGGCGCACGGTTTGTAAAGGCCTTCAATCATCTGCCCGCTGCCGTTCTGGCCGCTGATCCGAATGTCAACGGGGGGAGCCGCGTCGTGTTTCTGGCGAGCGATGACGAAAGCGCGGTGGCGCCGGTCGCGGCTCTGGCCGAACAACTCGGTTTCGCGCCGATTGCGTTAGGACCGCTCAAGGACGGCGGTTCGCTCGTCCAGGCGAGAGGTAACACCTGGGCTCAACTGATCTTCCACGATCTCGTCAAGTTCAAATAGCGTCGCGCCTCGACTAAGTCACGCAGAGGATTTCCAAACCTTTTCACGGTAATGATGACGGTTATTGCCGCTCGTGTTCATGCGAGCGGGCAGTGAGCCGTCAGTCGGAGAGCAAACATGTTCGAGATTATTCGATGGCCAAGCGAAATGGCCCCAAGCCGTTCGCCGATCCACTTCACGAACGAGATCGAAGTTGCGGTTTTGCCCGAAACGATTTGGGCGCTGCTGACCAATCCGAACGCATGGCCTCGTTTCTACCCGGGCGTCGAACACGTCCGGCTGCTCGACGGACATCAGACGTTCGGGCCGGGCACGCGGTTCGAAACGAATCTGGCGGGGCAGGATGTGTCTGCCTCGGTTCAGGAGTTCGAACCGCAAACGCGCATCGCCTGGGGTGGCCATCCGAAGGGCGCCGAGGAGTCAAAGGCCTATCACGCGTGGATCATCACGCCTACCGCAAACGGGTGTCACCTCTGGACTGAAGAGACGATGCAGGGGCCGCACTGGATCGAGTTGGCCAAGCAAGCCGCCGACGCTTTTTGGCTTACCCACGAGAAGCTTCTCAGCGATCTTGCGCACGCGGCACTGACCCTCGAAGGCAAGCGCAGTTGAAAGCGGATTTTTATTCCCGCAGAAATCGGCATTTGCCCGTCGCCACAGGCGCTTCGGCGCGGACTTGCACGAGGCCATGCAACCCGACGACTCAGGCATTGGCCGATTCATTCGGACAAGGAATACAGACATGCTTAGCAAAGTGATTTGGCTGGCTAAATACGACCCGAAACATTCGGCGATTTATGCGCTCAACGACATCGACGTCAAAGCGCCGCCCGGGGTGGTTTGGAAGCTGCTCGTCGACGCGCGGAACTGGTCGAGTTATTTCCCTGCGGAAGATCAGGTCAAGATCCTGAACGGCGAAACCGAGTTGGTACTCGGGACCCGCTACACCCGCGTCACGGTCGGCTTTCCAATGTCGCTGGTGATCACAGAGTGCGAGCCTGGCCGCAGGCTCGCCTGGTCGACCGTGGTCGATGGCGATGAGACAGGCTCGAGCGCATACCACGGTTGGGTCATCACCCCCACACCCGATGGCTACCATGTGCTGACCGAAGAGACGCAGCAAGGCGATTTCTTCCTTGAAGAGATCGGACGTAAACATCCCGGCGCGCTCTACCGCTATCATCAGGAGTGGGTCGAATGCCTCGCCCGCGCTGCGGAGGCACAAGTGGCGCGGCAAACCACCCGATAGCGGAGACACACTCATGAATATCCAACTCAAAGGCCGAACGGCGGTCGTAACGGGGTCCACTGCTGGAATTGGACGCTCGATTGCAGAAGGACTGGCGCGGGCAGGTGCGTCGGTTGTGGTCAATGGCCGCACCCAGGAGCGCGTGTCGGCAACAATGCAGGAGATGCATGATCTGTTCCCTGACGCCGACCTGATTGGTGTTGCCGCCGATGTGGCGACGCCGGAAGGCTGCGCCGCGTTGTTTGAGCACGTGCCGCAAGCCGATATCCTCGTCAACAACGCGGGCACGGCACGGTTGAACAATTTTTTCGAGCAGCAAGATCGCGAATGGCTCGAGTTGTTTCAGCTTAACGTGATGAGCGGTGTGCGCACGGCCCGCCACTACATACCCGGGATGACGCAGCGAGGTTGGGGGCGTGTGGTGTTTATCAGCAGTGAATCGGGGCTGAATATTCCCAAGGAGATGATCGATTACGGCGTCACCAAGACTGCTGTGCTTGGCGTTTCGAGAGGATTGGCGGAGCTCGTCGCGGGCACCGGTGTCACCGTCAATGCGGTGCTGCCCGGTCCGACAGATTCCGAGATCCTGTCGAACTGGATGAAAGCGATGGCGCAAGAGCAAGGCATCTCGCAAGAGCAGGCTGAGCAACAGTTCCTGACGACGGCTCGACCGACCACGCTGCTCAAGCGATTTGCAACGACCGACGAAGTGGCAAATATGGTCGTCTATGTCTGCTCGGAACAATCGTCAGCCACGACGGGTGCATCGTTGCGCGTGGACGGCGGTGTCATTCGTTCGATCGGCTGAGGCGAATATTGCGGACGAACGAGCGCGATTCAGCGACCGGAATCGTTCAGGTTACGGACGTTGGGCTCACGCTCTGCACGGTCCGCTTCTGGCCGGTTGCTGATCGCAGCATAGATCAGTTCGCAACTCGAAACGAGGGGAGTGACGTGTCCCCGCGCTCTTCGTCCGAAGTGACATCTCTAATTCGCGTCCGGCAAACCAATATCCAGTAAGGCTTGACGGCGATCCGGGCGCTGCGGCTCAGCGAATTGACGTTTTTATTGTCTCAACGTTGACATCTTTAATGCGCTCTACGCCACGGCAAGCCCGTCGCGTTCTACAGCGACAAATACAGCGTGTTTCGCAAGACGGGAGCGAACAGGGATGGCAACAGCGTGACGCACTTCGGTCGGGCGATGTACGAGCTGAACATCGATCCATTCTGCGCGAACAGCAGCCCGGCCAAGGGGCGCGTGGAGCGGGCGCACCTGACGCTGCAGGACCGGCTGGTCAAGGAATTGCGGCTGCGTGGCGTCAGCACGGTCGCCGAAGCGAACGCGTGCGCGCCTGTCTTCATGGCGGCTTTTACAATGCGCGCTTCGCGAAGCCACCGAAGAGCGGATTCGATGCGCACCGGCCGCTGCGGGCTGACGAGAAGCTTGATCTGGTGCTCACGTGGCGCGAGCCGCGCAAGGTGAGCAAGTCGCTGACCGTGCGGTACGACCGGGTCATGTATCTGCTGAAGGACACGCCGGAGCACCGCAAGCTGATCGGCCGGTATATCGAGGTCTGGGAGTATCCGGACGGGCGTATCGAACTCCGGGCAGATGGCCGGGCAGTACCGGCTCGTGAGTACGACCGGCTGGCTGAAGTGGACCAGGGTGCCGTCGTTGAGCACAAGCGGCTGGGCCACGTGCTGCGGGTCGCGCAGGCAATGCAGGCGCAACGCGACAACCGCCGCATCGGGAAAGCACCCTCACGGACCCATCTTGGCGCCGCGGTTCGGACCCAGGAGCGTCAGCCCGGCACGAAGCAGCCGCGCGAGTTCACGCAGGCCGAAAATGGTGACTGGCGGACATGCCTCCAACTCTCGAAGCGCGCGCGTGCTTTCGCCGTATCGCAGGAGCGTGAAGATCCCGTCATCGATGCGAGGCGCTAAGGCCACGAGCTTGGCTCGAACTTCCTCGAATGCCTTTATCGATTTGATTGTGACGTGCTCAATCGAAATGGTGCGCGTGGAGTACAGTGCATTGGCCATCTGTTGATCCTCATTTCAGTTGCTGTTCGGGGTTGGCCCGTTTCCCACGGAAAGGGGCTAGAACGTCAGAGCGTCGGCGGCTGGGTGCCTAAGACTGCCTCGATCCGGCGGGCAAGCCTCAGAAGCGCCCGGTCGCTCGCCAGCGGGGCGTCCAGCTGCTGTCGCACGTTCGCTCGATTGTCGACACGTCACCTGCTCAGGCGCCGCCATAGCGATGCGCGACCCAATCCGCACTGGGCCGCCACAGCGCGGCGCTTCGACGAAAAACGGCGTGAACCTGAAAGACGCTGTCGCATGTGTGCCCGATGCCTGTCCCGTCGGGCATACCGTCAGGTTCCCGCAGCCTGTTCGGCGATGCGATTCACATTTTGTCTACGTGAACCTGCATTTTTTACACGAACTTAACGCCGGTTTAGGTAACCTGAGAGCAGGTTACAAACGCTGGGGGAGCGACATGACGCACGCTTTCGCAAGCCTGCGGGCTCGTCTCGGATTGGGCAAGGGGCCGGCCAACGGCCGCTCGCTTCTCGAGTCGGGTCGCAATGTGATGATGCACATCACGCTCGACGCGCAACACGCCACGCCACTGCGTCAGGCGCTGATCCGTGACTGCGGTGACCAGCCCTGGACCATTCGGCTCGCGCCCCTGCACGGAACCGGCCGCGTGCGGCTCTCACTCCATCTGCCCAAGGCTGCGGTTCGCGGGGCGATGCAGCGTGTCGCACAGCTGGCGCCGACTGCCGAAGTCGGCCGACTGCTTGAAGTTCCCTACGAACCCACCGATGCCTGGCGGGACTTGATACATGTCGGGTCACCGCAGCGTACGGGTTCATCCGGTCAGCCAGACGAAACGGCCGGCGAAGCGGAAACGATTGCCCGGTTGCTCTCTGAGGAACATGTCCTGCTCGGTCTGGAAGTCAGTACCCGGGATGCACTGTTTGTGCGGCTCGGCCACTTCTTCGAACAACGGCACGGGCTGGAAGCGGCTACCGTAACTGCGGGCCTCGCGGCGCGCGAAGCGTTGGGCTCGACCGGGCTTGGCCAGGGCGTCGCCGTTCCGCACGGCCAGATCAAGGGGCTGCGTCGGGCATTGGCGTTGTATGTTCGTCCGGCGACGCCCATTCCATTTGATGCGCCGGACGGCATGCCGATAAGTGACGCAGTCGTGCTACTGGTTCCGGTATGGGCCAACAGCACGCATCTGCAACTGCTGGCTGAGGTGGCGCAGCGCTTCTGTGACCATCACTTCCGTGAGCAACTCCACGCCTGTGTGGACGCTCAGACCGTGAGCAAGCTGTTCGCCGACTATGACACCTGGGATGAGACTGCGCGGCACACCGTGGTCCGCGTGAGATGATCGGCAGCCTGTCGTAGTCGATCTATTTCGTACAGACGGAGCGCTGCTTTCGCAGTCGATTTCGTCCTGTGCGCAGTAGAGTGGAAGGTGGTGGGCCGTGATCAACCTGAAGAAAGTGCGTTGCCCCCGGTCGCTGCGCACCGGTCTGGTTGCCCGTTGGGGCACCCTGCATGCAGCGACAACGATTGTCTTCCCCCCATCATCGTGGTCCGGGCATTGCGGCGTGCGCCGCTTTTTTTCGCCTTCGCCCAGATGCCTAAATACATGACTAGCGCGCCTCCTTGATGGCGTTGCGTCGCTTCACCGGCCCAATCGTTGCCTGCGGCAGCGTCGCGATCAACGCGTGCATCGTGAAGCCGAGGTCGTCGAGCGCGACGTCAAACTGCACGCGCACTTCGTCGCGAACGATCTCCGTGCTGGCCACGTAGACGCCGAGGGGAGAATGCAACAGCGCCCTGAGTTGCGCACGTGACTGGTCCTCCGACTCGCGAAGGAGGGTCACCGGCAACAGCACGCGCGGCGAAGGGAATGGGATGACGTTATTGCACGAGATCGGCCGCGGACTATGGGGCCCGGGGTCTAAGAGATCAAGCGGTTGACTGAGAGCCATGGGATGGAGCGAAGCCGCTACGGTTGGTCAGGACAGTTTCGAGAGTAGACGCCTCGACATAAATGCTGTGCAAAAATGCGGTCCTCAGGTGATAAAAACATGGCGTTCTGCCTGACAACGGGTCGACTCCGCCCAGGAGTTGAATGCAGCCGGATTCGACATCATAGGCGCTCAGCCTCAGTGCGACCGGCGACGCGAAGACGCGGGCAAGATCACGCCCTGCCTGGCGGAAAACGATTTCAAAACCAACACTATCTTGGCACGACAATGAAGTCGCGTGACATTGGCAAACCTCCTCGGAAAACGAGGGAAAACAGAAAACACTTGGGTCAGTCACAAACCGAAATCGTCGGGTGATCCGACCTTGCCAATCGCGCATCGCACTGCCCGCCGACGTCAAGTTGCGTCGGCAAAACGTGCTGCTACATGGGTGCGCTTGGCATCGTCGCTATTCTTGCGACGGCAGTTGCCCGATAGTAGAGGGTGCGACAGACGGTGGACCCGTCCGTCGCTACTTGCTTGTTTACTGCGTGCTGAGGCGCAGGAACGAGAGAGCGCTCCTGACCAGTGCACGCGTCGCGACGGTAGTGCCCGCGATGGCCCCGCGCTTGACGAGGTCTGCCCGGCGAGCGAACACGTCACCCGGATGGACTCGGCCATCAGCGGAGTACGACTTCGCATGCACAGTCAGCAGAGCATCGCTGGGGATTTCCGGATGCGGCTGCCCGAGATGTACCGTCCACACCGGCGTAATCAGGTCCTGACAGGCGAACTGAAGAACTTGATACCGCGGGGTCGGCACGACGCGTACCATTGCTTGGCTGGACAACCAGCGGTAGTCGAAAGAGCCACCGACATTGACCAGGATCCGCCGCACCACCGCGGTATGACCGACATGAGCGTTGTAGCCAGCCAGAGCCTTGTTTTCGAGTTCAGCAGAAGACAGCTTGGTCATCTTGGACATGGCGTGCTCCGATTTAGTGTGGAGCGCGACCCCAGTGGGCGTGCCCACGAGGGTTGATGCCAGAAATGGCGGGGGCGGCCTCCGAGTAGGTGAGGAGGTCGCCCCCCTCACCCGTCACAGTCCCGGACGAGCCCAATTAAGGCATCCGGTTCTTCATCGTGCAGATTCGCTCACGATTTTGCGTAGCTATGGACAATCCGAGGCTGCGGCAGCGGAAATAGTTTGAGTATTCCTGCAAAGGCAACCCATGGCAGAGAGCGTTTGTTCGACCTTCGCGATAACCACTTTCGCCAGATGCGTGCGACCTGGTACGGCAGGGTCGCCAGGCGCTCATAGTTCCCGCTGATGCCGAAGTAGGCATAGTGCCCCTTGAGCATCCGACACAGACGCCGGTGCTGATCGCGAAGCGGCCTGGTCCGCATACTACGGCAAACCTGGTTTATCGTTTTAAGCGTACGCGCGATGCGATCTTTGGCGGTTAATTGCCGCACCATGGCCCGGCCCTTCTCCGAAGTCACCCACACGTGGGTGAATCCGAGGAAGTTGAAGGTCGTGGCCAACGGCTTCTGGTCATCATCGTGGCCGAATTGCGGTTGGAAGCGGAAATCAATCATCCGGGTTTTGTCCGGATGCAATTCCAGGCCGTACTTGCCCAGTCGCTTTTCCAGCACCCGCATGACTCGTTCCGCATCGTCTTTGTGCGCGAGTATCACGACAAAGTCGTCCGCGAAACGAACCAGGGTGCTCGGACCGCGAAGGCGCGGTTGCACCTCAGCAGCAAACCATTCGTCCAGAACATAATGCAGAAACACGTTGGCGAGGCAGGGTGAAATCACCCCGCCCTGGGGGGTACCGGAATCAGGATACGTTAGCTGGCCATCGTCCAGTACGCCCGCTTTCAGCCACTTGTCGATCAATCTTCTTACCACGCCATCGGTGACTCGTCTGGCGAGAAGCTCTCTCAATTTGGCCCGATCGATGCTGTCGAAGTATTTCCGAACATTGTACCGGCTCCGGTTGTTTGGACACGCTTTTGCAGTTCAGGCGGCCAGTTTCATCAGCCTTTCCTGACGGGCTTCGAGGGGTGATTTGAAGCCCAGCTTTTCAAGACGCCAGTCGCGATTGTATCGATCCTTGAATGCGATGGCGGCAGCACGAACTTCCTCCAGGTTTTTGAAGATGCGCCCATGAATCGCCTGTTCCTTCATTGTCCGGTTGAACCGCTCGGCGACGCCGTTGGTCTGCGGTTCGGCGACAAAGGCGTAGCTGGGCGCGATGCCCCAGAACCGGATCTGGTCGCGGAAGTCGTCCGAGGTGTATTGCGAACCGTGATCCATGCGCAGCGACAACCCGCGCCCCGAGTCGGCGACTACCGAGCCAAACTCGGCCAGCAGCCCCTGGGAGATCGGCTCGAGGGCAGCGAAGCGGTCACCGATTTTCGCCGCATGGATGCCGGTGCACAGGCCATCGCAGTGATCAACGGCCGAGAAGATCCACACCATGCCGTCGTCCACGGTCGCGACGCGCACGCCATCGGTACCCCACATCTCATTGGGGCAGTCGGTCGTGATCCGGCCGTCGTGAAGGTTGGGTTCGCCTTTTGGCCGCCGGTGCGGCGAGAGCAGACTGTGCTCACGCATCAATCGCAACACACGGGTTCTGGAGACCCGGATGCCTCGCAAGATGCGCAGCCGTGCCCAGACCTTGCGATGACCTTCGCCGGTGAATGGCGACGCTGCCAGATCGTCGCGAATAGCCTTCAGCAGTTCGGTATCGGGCATCTTCGGCTTGGGGCCGCGACGCCCCGGGATGATCGGCACCACGTTAGCTGCCGCTCTCGCACGCACCGCGTAGATCGTCGAGCGCGGGAACTGGAGCACCTGGCAGACCCGCTGCAATCCAAAGGACTTGCCTGCACTGACGGAGATCGTGTGGCTCATGTCGACGATCTCCGGACGCTCAAAGGGCGACGGGCCTGCAACTCACGCTCCTTGCGCAGGATCTCGACTTCCATGGACAACTCGCCGACCCGTCGCACGGCGTCGTTCAGCCGCGCTTGCAGTGGATCGGTGGTGCGTGCCTTGAGGCCGGCCTCCATGCCGGCCAGCGCCAGTTCACGCCATTGCTCGAGCTCGGCGATCGTCACACCGACTTCGCGGGACACGGCGTCAACGGGTTCGCCGCGCAGCAGCCGAAGCACCACGCTACGCTTGCGGCCGGTCGACCAGCGTTTGACTTCGGCCGCGCCAGAGGCGCTTTCAGTCGCGCTACGCGCTCCTTCCTGCGCATCTGGCGCAATCGCCTTCGAATCAGCTTTCTTCAACATCAACCACTCCAGTTTGGATCACACGTTTTACCCCAAATCTGTGTCCAAAAAAAACGGAGGCGCCGCAGTATTTCCGAACATCAACGTCGAGCACCCACTGTCCACCACGATACATAACTCCCTTCCACACAGAACGCAACGCCTCGTGAGCACTGCGACCGGGTCTGAAGCCAAAGGAGCAGTCGTGAAAGTCATGTTCATAGATCGGCTCCAGAAGCATGACGATGGCACGCTGAGCCACCTTGTCTTCGAAGGAAGGAATACCGAGCCCGCGACGACCGCCGTCCGCCTTGGCGATGAAATGCCGACGGACCGGCTGCGCGCGGTAGCGGCCTGACTTGAGCCGGTCGACTAGCCCGAGAAGATTCTGCGTAAGATTCACCGCATAGTCCTCTCCAGACTGCCCATCGACGCCGACTGCACCATCCTTACGCGTACAGTCGTAGGCATACCTCACCCACTCAAAGTCGATGTTGTGATTTAACGAGGTGAACGCCATCTCGGGATTACTTCTCGCCAGCATGGCTATTCGTTCCTGTTTCGTTGACACGCTTTCAGGTTTCAAGGCACCTCCGTGTTTCCCACGAACGATTCTGCAACGACGACGCCCCCCTTTCCATCGACCGGGTCCGCCTGAGCGGCGTTCCCCGGCGTCATCAGTACTACGAGGGCGCTAAGACTTCCTGTGTCGAATACGAAGTCGCTTATGGATTCGCTTCTTCGCTCCAATCCTTCTTCTCCACGTTTTGCTCCCTGCGGCGGAGAGGTCCGCAAGGTATGGCCCGGTTTATATCGCCCCGTGCCTCAGGGCCGCACAAGATTGGTCGAACACAGGACCTCCCAGGTTCCTGGGGAATCCATCCTCGTACCTTTGCCCTGCTCTCAGACCCCGGTCGGCCTGGCGAGCCTCACCATTACGGCTCACACAGTGCAGTCCCCAGTATTTGAAAAGTGAAGACACCAACGGTTACTTCATATCGAGGCTCAATCACACGGCTTAAGTACCCGCTGCCTACGCTTCAAGTAGTGCGTTACCGCACTCGCATGCAAGGCTTGCTTCCGGCTGGTGGTTAGCCTTTGCCGGGAGGGAGTCGAACCCTCTGGATTCCAATGACTGGTTTCCGTCACATGACTTCCTCCAATCCCAGGCTTCGCCTGGCGCTATCCGAGTAGGTGAGGAGGTCGCCCCCCTCACCCCTCACAGTCCCGGACGAGCCCAATTAAGGCATCCGGTTCTTCATCGTGCAGATTCGCTCACGATTTTGCGTAGCTATGGACAATCCGAGGCTGCGGCAGCGGAAATAGTTTGAGTATTCCTGCAAAGGCAACCCATGGCAGAGAGCGTTTGTTCGACCTTCGCGATAACCACTTTCGCCAGATGCGTGCGACCTGGTACGGCAGGGTCGCCAGGCGCTCATAGTTCCCGCTGATGCCGAAGTAGGCATAGTGCCCCTTGAGCATCCGACACAGACGCCGGTGCTGATCGCGAAGCGGCCTGGTCCGCATACTACGGCAAACCTGGTTTATCGTTTTAAGCGTACGCGCGATGCGATCTTTGGCGGTTAATTGCCGCACCATGGCCCGGCCCTTCTCCGAAGTCACCCACACGTGGGTGAATCCGAGGAAGTTGAAGGTCGTGGCCAACGGCTTCTGGTCATCATCGTGGCCGAATTGCGGTTGGAAGCGGAAATCAATCATCCGGGTTTTGTCCGGATGCAATTCCAGGCCGTACTTGCCCAGTCGCTTTTCCAGCACCCGCATGACTCGTTCCGCATCGTCTTTGTGCGCGAGTATCACGACAAAGTCGTCCGCGAAACGAACCAGGGTGCTCGGACCGCGAAGGCGCGGTTGCACCTCAGCAGCAAACCATTCGTCCAGAACATAATGCAGAAACACGTTGGCGAGGCAGGGTGAAATCACCCCGCCCTGGGGGGTACCGGAATCAGGATACGTTAGCTGGCCATCGTCCAGTACGCCCGCTTTCAGCCACTTGTCGATCAATCTTCTTACCACGCCATCGGTGACTCGTCTGGCGAGAAGCTCTCTCAATTTGGCCCGATCGATGCTGTCGAAGTATTTCCGAACATCAACGTCGAGCACCCACTGTCCACCACGATACATAACTCCCTTCCACACAGAACGCAACGCCTCGTGAGCACTGCGACCGGGTCTGAAGCCAAAGGAGCAGTCGTGAAAGTCATGTTCATAGATCGGCTCCAGAAGCATGACGATGGCACGCTGAGCCACCTTGTCTTCGAAGGAAGGAATACCGAGCCCGCGACGACCGCCGTCCGCCTTGGCGATGAAATGCCGACGGACCGGCTGCGCGCGGTAGCGGCCTGACTTGAGCCGGTCGACTAGCCCGAGAAGATTCTGCGTAAGATTCACCGCATAGTCCTCTCCAGACTGCCCATCGACGCCGACTGCACCATCCTTACGCGTACAGTCGTAGGCATACCTCACCCACTCAAAGTCGATGTTGTGATTTAACGAGGTGAACGCCATCTCGGGATTACTTCTCGCCAGCATGGCTATTCGTTCCTGTTTCGTTGACACGCTTTCAGGTTTCAAGGCACCTCCGTGTTTCCCACGAACGATTCTGCAACGACGACGCCCCCCTTTCCATCGACCGGGTCCGCCTGAGCGGCGTTCCCCGGCGTCATCAGTACTACGAGGGCGCTAAGACTTCCTGTGTCGAATACGAAGTCGCTTATGGATTCGCTTCTTCGCTCCAATCCTTCTTCTCCACGTTTTGCTCCCTGCGGCGGAGAGGTCCGCAAGGTATGGCCCGGTTTATATCGCCCCGTGCCTCAGGGCCGCACAAGATTGGTCGAACACAGGACCTCCCAGGTTCCTGGGGAATCCATCCTCGTACCTTTGCCCTGCTCTCAGACCCCAGTCGGCCTGGCGAGCCTCACCATTACGGCTCACACAGTGCAGTCCCCAGTATTTGAAAAGTGAAGACACCAACGGTTACTTCATATCGAGGCTCAATCACACGGCTTAAGTACCCGCTGCCTACGCTTCAAGTAGTGCGTTACCGCACTCGCATGCAAGGCTTGCTTCCGGCTGGTGGTTAGCCTTTGCCGGGAGGGAGTCGAACCCTCTGGATTCCAATGACTGGTTTCCGTCACATGACTTCCTCCAATCCCAGGCTTCGCCTGGCGCTATCAAATCTGAAGTGCAACACCGTTTCCTATAAGGTGTTGCGATGCACGAAAGAACGTAAGCGCCCGGCAATGGCACCCTGGGGAGTGCCTACAGCGATCAGGCGGTGATTGGCGCCCAGCGATGAGGCAGTAGCTGAGCGATGTGGTCGGCGCGATGCGTTGGCAAGCGATTCAGTACGTCTTTCAGGTAGACGTATGGATCATGGCCGTTGAGCTGCGCTGATCGAATCAGGCTCATAATCGCGGCTGCACGTTGGCCCGCACGCAAAGAGCCCGCGAAGAGCCAGTTCGCCCTTCCCAGGGCCCATGGACGAATCTGATTTTCCAGCCAGTTGTTGTCGATGGGCACATGCCCATCGACCAGGTAGCGTGTAAGCGCGTCCCATCGCTTGAGGCTGTAGTCGAGTGCCCTGGCGATCGCCGATCCCTCGGAGACCAGTTTGCGCTGACCGGTCATCCAGGCATGCAATGCATCGGCAATGGGTCGCGCTCGCTCTTGGCGCTCGATACATCTTCGATCGGGCTTCAGGTCTGCAACGTCGCGCTCGACGTCGTATAGCGCGACGAAGTATTTCAGGGCCTGTTCCGCGATCTGGCTCTTGTGGTTGGCGTACAGTTCGAAGAACTTCCTCCTGGCATGTGCCGCGCAGCCGATTTCAGTGATGCCCAGCTCGAATCCGGCTTTATAGGCGCTGTAATCATCACACACCAGCTTGCCACGCCATTTGCCGAGGAACGTGCGAGCATGTTCGCCAGCACGGCTATCCGCGAATTCATAGACCACTGCGCGCACGTCGGCGAACTGCGTGGTGGCATACGCCCATACATAGGCGCGTTGCGTTTTTCCTTTACCGGGAACCAGCATTTGCACCGGCGTCTCATCGGCGTGCAGCACACCCTGTTGCAGAAGCTCGTCGCGCAGCGCGTCGACTAGCGGCTGCAACCGCACGCCGCAAACGCCAACCCACTCGCCAAGCGTTGATTGGGGAATTGCAAGACCCGCGCGTTCGAAGATGCGTTCCTGACGGTACAGCGGCAAGTGATCGCCGTATTTGGCGACCAGCACTTGCGCGAGCAAGCCGGCGGTAGGGATGCCCTTGTCGATCACATGAGGCGGAACAGGCGCCTGAATCAGCGTTTCGCACGCCTTGCAGGCCCACTTGCCGCGAATGTGCCGCTCGACCGTGAACACGCCCGGCGTATAGTCCAGCTTCTCGCTGACGTCCTCGCCGATACGCACTCGCTGGCAACCGCAGGAGCACGTCTTGTCGTCGGGTTCATGGTGGATGTCGGTGCGCGGCAAGTGCGGAGGCAGCGGTGTGCGCCTGGGCTTCTGTCGTTGCTTATCCGGTGGTGTATCCGGCTGCAACTGCTCAAGTTCGATTTCGAGTGCTGCCAGATCGGCATCGATCGCCTCATTGAGCAGACTCAGTTGCTCGGCGTTGAGCTGCTCGCTGCGCTTGCCGAAATGCAGACGCCTGAGCACGGCAATCTCGTGTGTGAGCTGGTCGATGCGCGTCTTACGGTAGCGCAGTTCCCGCTCGTTCTCGCCGACCTGAGCCATCAACTGCGCAGCCAGTGTGCGCAGTTCGTCGGGGCTCAGAGCGTCGAGGTTGGCGGGCAGGTTCATGGGGCCAGTCTGCCAGAACCCAACCCGCTGCGGCAAGCAAGCCAGTTTACGTCTTTGGGGGTATTACACGACCGTAATCGCGTGATCGTGTGTGAGCGTCTGCCACGGTAGTCCGGTCACGAGCGCTCGCAACTGCTCGGGATTGAGCGCGGTGGCGATCGCCTGGTCCCCATTCGTCCAGATGAACCGCCCCTTGTTCAGGCGACGCGCAGCCAACCAGATACCGAACCCGTCGTACACCAGTACCTTCATGCGCGTCGAATGCTTATTGGCGAACAGGTAGGCGTGGTGCGGACGTGCCGCGCCGAACACCTTGACCACACGCGCCAGGACCGTGTCGATGCCGGCGCGCATATCGATGGGCTCCGTCGCCAGCCAGATCGCCTCGATGCGGATCATCGCAGCCACCCTTGCAACCAGGCGGCGCAATCGGCTGCGGCACAAAGCGGCCAGCGCACCATGACGGTCGCCGCTCCCCGGCGCACCTCGATCTGAATCTCCGTCGAAGCGGGCACCGCGCCCGGCGCCTGCAGTTGCAGCGGAACGAACTCCGCCGGCGGCACGCTCATCGACTGGCGCGCCTCACGTGCGAGGTCCTGTTCCTCCTGTGCAGCCACCCATCGGCGCAACAAATTCGCATTCAACTGGTAATGCAGCGCGACCGCAGCGATTGACACATTCGGCTGCATCGCCGCACGAATCACCTTCTCCTTGAACTCCTTGCTGTGCCGACGGCGCCGCCTCGGCTGCACCACTTCAGAACCCACTTCATTTTCGTTCATAGCGTACACGTGTCCATTAAAAAAATAGGTGGACACGATCGTCGCTTTCATGACCCGCCGGTTCAAGGTGACATGGCCGGGCGCTTACGAAAGAACTCAGTACCAGCAACTTCAACCTGAAGAGCGTTTGACCATTGCAAGCCTGCATCTGCAGGGTTCGAGTATCCGGGCCATGGCCCGGATACTCGGGCGCTCGCCGGCCACCGTTAGCCGTGAACTGACGCGAAACAGCTCTCCCTCAGGTTACGCATCGGTGCCGGCTGAAGCACTCTGCGCCGCACGACGCAGCGCGGGCCGGCGCCCTACAAAGCTTTGCCTGCAAAGCGTCTGCTGGCGTATCGTTCTCACCCTGCTCCAGTGGAAATGGTCACCCCAGCAGATATCGGGCACACTCAAGCGTATGTATCCGAGCGACCCGACCCAGCAGGTTTCGCACGAATCCATCTACACAGCCATCTACGCCCAGCCGCGCGGCGAACTGCGCCGTCAGCTCATTGCGTGCCTGCGCCATGGCCACAGCACGCGCATGCCGCGTACACGGGGCACAGACCGGCGCGGACAGATTCCCGACATGGTCAGTATTCATGTGCGGCCGCCCGAAATCGAGGACCGGCTGCTGCCTGGACACTGGGAAGGGGACTTCATCAAGGGGGCCGGCAACCAGTCCTCGGTAGGCGTGCTGGTCGAACGGACCAGCCGTCTGGTGCTCCTTGCAAAAATGGAAGACGCCACCGCCGCTTCCGCGCTGGCGGGCTTCTCCGCCAAACTCAATTCGATTGTCGCGCCACTGCGGCAGAGCTTCACCTACGACCAGGGCAAAGAAATGTCGCGCCATAAAGAGCTCGCTGCCGCAACCGGCGTGAAGGTGTACTTCTGCGACCCGCACAGTCCCTGGCAACGCGGCACTTGCGAAAACACCAACGGGCTGCTGCGCCAGTATCTGCCCAAAGGCACCGACCTTTCGGTCTACAGTCAGGACGAACTCGACGCCATCGCCGACAGTCTGAATAGCCGGCCTCGTGCAACTCACAACTTCCATTCACCATTCGAGGTCTTCGCCGCGGCCCTTGCATCAGCAAGTCAACCTCAAGGCTCTAAACATTAATCCCGCTGTTGCGCTTCACCCTTGAAACCGTCCGGGTTAAATCGGCAGCGCAATGAGCGTTTGTTAAAGCCGTTGGCTCGGACAAACACTCTCCACACCTCGGTCCAATTCACCACAGGGGCGGCGCCGGCGGGAGTTACCCGTCGACGCCTGCCTGTGCCGCAAGACTGCTGCGGTATTCGCTTTCCACCAACCGTTAGCGCGAGATCGCTACCACCCGTGCGTTGGCACCGGTGGTCTGAAGCAGCGTGCGATCGGTGAACGTGCCTTCGAGTAACTTCTCCACCTCCGCTCCCACTTCGTCCAGCCAGTCGCGAAACGCGTTTGCCTGCGCATCGCTGCGATAGAACGCGCCTTCACCAACGATTGCCACCAGCCGGCCACCCTCCGCCAGAAGTGAATAGGCGTGCCGCACGTGCTTGATATCGCAGCCGCCAGAGAACGGCGGATTCATCACGATTGCGTCGACCGTGTCGGTGAATTCGAGGAAATCCCAGCCGATGACCCTGTACTGCTTTGCCTCGAGAACAGCCCTCAACTGATGGGAGATCTCGATGACGTCAGGTTCGTACCCGGCTGCCCGAAGTGCGTCCGCGATGTTTCCGTTTCCGGCGGACGGTTCAAGCACACGCATGCCAGGCCGCAGGTTTGCCATCTCGACGAGACGCGCGCAGAGCGACTTGGGGGTCGGGAAGTAGTCTACGCCGACCTTCTTTCCGACCAGCGCGCGTTCGAGTTCAGTGGCCTTGTCTGCGCGATCGCGTTCCTGCCGAAACTGCAGAAACTCGCGCCACGCTGCGCGGAACTGCTCGGGAGTGGTAAGCCCCATCCTCTCAAGACTCTTGCGGCGATCCTGTGCTTCTGGCCACCAGCCTGGCAGCAGCCCGTCGTCCCGACCGAGCTTCACAACGATAGCCCGGGCAAGCTCGTCGGGAATTGTCACGTTGTCACCTGACCGTTCCGCCTTTTCCAGATACGGCTTGAGCTTCGCGGCGATCCGCATCAGACCCGGCTTCTGCTTCGTTCCGTCAATCAGGCGTGACAGCTCGGACGCGTGCGCACTGAACTTCGGGTACTCGACGTACTCGATGGTGGCCAGCGTCGCCGCCTCACCCTTTCGGCTTTGCTGCTGGGCGTAGCCGTTGGACGTCTTTGCGACTTCCCGATATTTGGCGTCGGTGATGACCTTCTCGAACATCATCACCTGGGCCTTGTCAGTCAACTGGTCGAGGTGCGTGGCCGAACCGCTGCCGATCGCATCGGCAAGACTGAGCATCGTCTTCGCCAACGCAATGTCCTTACGGGCTTCTTCCTGTGCGGACGAAGCCTGCAGGGCACGCTTGGGGGTGTTGGTCAGACGGTCACGATTGAGCTGCGATTCGCCAGCCTCTTGCGTGCGAATCGCCAGATTCCTCAGCTTTTCTGCCGCCGAAGATTCCGTTACTGCGACACGCTCAGCCTGCGCTTCCGCGGTACCGACCGTCTCGCCACGACCGACCGCCGGCAACTTCTCGGCGGCCTCACGCGTCTTGAACTGGAAGCCGGGAACCGCGCCGTCACGGTTGTACCGCGAGTAGTAGCCGCCCAAGCGCTTTGTTGCCGCCGTCAGCTTGTCGAACTCCGACCGCTCTACCCGCTCGCCAAGCTTGACAACAAACAGATCGTGGCCATCACGCGTGTGCTTTGTCTCGACGATAAGCATGTCGGTCGACAATTCCACGCCGCTGACGGACGCACGCTCCGCCTTGCGCCCCTGGTCGTCGCTACGCAGCTTCCCAGCGACGAGTTCGTCGCGTCGAGCGCGCATCTCCTCGGTCAAGGCGGCCTCGCCCTTCACACGGATGAAGGTTTCAAACTCCTCCAGTGTTTCCGGGCTCTTCACCGGCCTTCACGTAAGCCTTGACCTCCTCGAGGTACTTTGCCCGTTCGGCCTTGCGGGCCTCCCGGTAAGCGAC
Source organism: Paraburkholderia sp. BL10I2N1 (assembly GCF_004361815.1). Lineage (NCBI taxonomy): Bacteria > Pseudomonadati > Pseudomonadota > Betaproteobacteria > Burkholderiales > Burkholderiaceae > Paraburkholderia > Paraburkholderia sp. BL10I2N1. Next base: position 1,295,909 of record NZ_SNWA01000002.1, read on the forward strand.
AAGCTGTTCTGCAGTCAGACACGCGAGCTTGCGGCGGATCTCATTGCATCGGTCGGCATATCGGTAGCCCTGAATTGACAGCATCCCGTTCGTCACGGTCAGGAACCCATATGCGGTGATCATCGCATTCACCACGTTGTCGATCACTGCCTGCTTGCGCTTGTCGTGGACGAAACCGCTTGCCACTTTCTTCAGCAGATCGGCAACCTTGAACTTGCTGAGCGCCGCCTTGATGGATACGACGTCCCGCAACAACCGTTCGAACGAGCTACGCACCTCATCGGGCGAAACAGGCGTTTCGCCGTCCCGGATACGTGCAAACAGGCTGTCGTGCTCCTCGAGTGTCATCTCGCCGGCCGGCAGCAGGATTTCAGTTGTGCGAGGCTGATCTGGCAAACTGTCGTGTGCTGGCGGCAGGATGGGCGGCGACACGGACGCGGAGGCAGTCTGGGCGGAATGTGCAGCGACACAGGTCGTGACAACCTGGGTCGTGTCTGCCTGCTCTTGTGCCTGGATGGGTCCCACGGAGATTTCAATGGGCGGCGCCGGCTGGGTAGCCACGGGCGGTGCAACATCACTTGTGACAGCGACGGTGTGGATCGCAGGTCGCTGGGCTTCAGGACTTGCGGATTGCGCCGGATGCAGAGCACCCGGCTCAGCGAAACCAAAAAGGTCGAGCTGGTTCATATGGACTCCATCTTTAGGGATGGAGCTTGCCCCTTACGGGAGCAAGCCCCGTAAGGGTCGACGCCGGCCTAGCCGGCGCTATAACGCGACCGCTGCCGGTCGCGTTCATTCAGATAGCCCTTGCGGGGCCAATTACACGGTTTCGCTTCCCGGCCTGAAGTACGTCCAGGCATATGTACTCGCGACACACAGACACTCGACCGCGAGCGAGGCTGCTGCGAGCTCGACGGAGCATTTGTGCATAAAATCAAGCACCGATGTCGCAAAGTGCCACATGCCGTTCCTCGACTCGGACGTGCCGGCTCCGCAAAATGAGATATCGGACTGTAGGTGGTTTACTGCCGAAGAACTGGAAACTCTCATCACCAGCGTAGCGACGAGGAGCATACTCCAGTGCCTATGGTCGGCGCGTCGAAAGTAGTCGCGTGTTACCGCCGTGGAGAGTCCGGTGAACGAGGGTCAAGCTGGACGGAAAACGTCACCTGACTGTCTCGGTATCTCGCGAATAGTCAACCTGGACGGCAATGTTCTTCGCGTACGCCTTGATGTTCGCGGGGTGCGCTTGGGTCAGCTGGCGCGGTCAACCTGGAAGGAGATTGATGACAGAGCCTCGCACACTGACTCGGGAGCAGATGGCAGCATTGCTGTGTTATCTCGCCACCGCTGAGCTAGCGGTATTTGCTCTGCAAGGCACGTGGCTTACCGAGACAAGGCTCGTGGAATCGGCACGACTATGGCTTGCGCGCAATCAGTTGACAATCGGCGGGGACGACCGCATCGCGGTAGCGCAACGTGCGCACGACATTGCGGCGGACGTCGTCGCACTCGATAATGTCGACAGCCATCATCCCAATGCGATTGTTTGCCGACTCGATGACGGTCAACTTAGACGACGCGCTCGTCGCGAAAATCTGGCACAGATGCCTCGACGCGACCCGAGTTTATGAAGGATGTCGTGGCGGCTAACGAATCATTTTTTTGCCGGTCACAAAGCTGTCGTGAAGGCAGTCAGCCACGGTGGAGTTGCTGAGAGAGTTGCCGTCTCGAGCATCTTGTCCAACCCGGTGAGGGCAAGTATGCCGAACGCGGCGAAAAATGCTCCGAAGACGGCCTTCCCGACCCTCGCCGCAGAAACATGTCCACCGAGCCGCCTTGCCATCGACGCTCACGAAGGCGCACCCAATATTGCCAGTGGAAGACCGGCACCCACACCAAACACAATCATCAGCAGAGCGACATCGCCCAGCAGTCAATAGGCTTGAGACCACTGCAGGCTACGCGAAGACCGACCTATCGCGGCTGCGCACGTTCGTCGACGCGACGTTTCCGGAACAGGCACAAGGCGAGCGCTCTTTGCCGACACCGTAGACATGCGCTCTGAAAACGGACACGGCTTCGCACGTGCGGCGATGGCCCTGGTGCCGTATTCCCCTACTATTTAACAGCCACGCACCGGCTTGTCCCCTCCCTGTCCCGGGAGAGTGTGCGGCTTGCGGCACATGTCGGCCGCTGTCGTTGTGCAGGAAACGCACGTCCCGGAGAGACGCGGGTCATGTGATGTTCACGCCAGCAACCGGTTTCCGGGCAGGTATACTGCCGATCTTCAAACACCGGTACTCTGGAAGGAACCCATGTCGAACGTGCCAGCCTGCCCGCAATGCGCGATGGAAAACACGTACCCGGACGGCGACAACTATATCTGCGCCGACTGCGGCCACGAATGGCCCATTGCGGCAAACGAGTCTGACGACAATGACACGAACACCGTCGTCAAGGATGCCAACGGCAATGTCCTCGCCGATGGTGATTCGGTCGTGCTCATCAAGGATCTGAAAGTGAAGGGCTCGTCGATCACGCTGAAAATGGGCACGAAGATCAAGAGCATCCGCCTCGTCGGCGGTGATCACGAAGTTGACTGCAAGATGGACGCCGGGAGCTTTATGCTCAAGGCCTGTTATCTGAAGAAAATCTGAAAAGCCGGCGTGGCGCCCATGCGAGCACCGTCCGGTTGCCACGTTGAAGTCCTTCGGTTGCTGGCCACAACAGCGCCACAGGACAGCACCCGAGAACGCATTTCAGGCCTTCTTCAGGATATCTACAGTCTTCCTGACATCGTCCAGAGAGTCCACCGCAACGTAGACGACAAACTGTGAGCCGATCACGACGGCAGAGAACCCGCGCAAGCGATACCCGCCAGACTCCCGCCGAGCGTCACAACGACGGCATGGACTATGTGCCGACTAACCGTTGGGTGCTGTTCGGCCATCACTTCGCCGCGATCGCCGGCGCCGGTCCGTTGGTCGGCCCCGTGCTGGCGGCACAGATGGGCTATTTGCCCGGCACGCTGTGGATACTCGCGGGCGTCGTCATCGCCGGCGCGGTGCAGGACTTCGTCGTGCTGTTCGCGTCGGTGCGGCGCGACGGCAAGTCCCTCGGCGAGATGATCAAGATCGAACTGGGTCCGGTGCCCGGCTCGCTGGCGCTGGTCGGCGTGCTCGCGATCATGATCATCATTCTGGCCGTCCTGAGTCTGGTGGTCGTCAAGGCGCTGACCGCGAGCCCGTGGGGTCTCTTCACCATTGCGGCAACCATCCCGATCGCGCTGCTCATGGGCGTCTACATGCGGATCGTTCGCCCAGGGCGCGTCGGAGAGGCGTCGGCGCTTGGCGTCGTGCTGCTGCTCGCCGCACTCATCATCGGCAAGACGGTGGCAAGCGATCCGACGTGGGGGCCGGCGTTCACGTTGAGCGGCCCGCAACTGGCATGGGCCCTCATCCTGTACGGCGCCGTGGCGTCCAGTCTGCCGGTGTGGCTGATGCTCGCGCCGCGCGACTATCTGAGTACCTTCCTCAAGATCGGCACGGTCGTCGCGCTGGCAATCGGCATCTATGTGGTCGCGCCGACGCTCTCGATGCCACAGACCACGCGCTTCATCGACGGCACCGGGCCCGTCTTCTCGGGCAAGCTCTTCCCGTTCCTGTTCATCACTATTGCCTGCGGCGCCGTATCGGGCTTCCATGCGCTGATTTCCTCGGGTACCACGCCGAAGATGATCGAGCGCGAATCGCATATGCGACTGATCGGATTCGGCGGCATGCTGGCCGAGTCCTTCGTCGCGGTGATGGCAATGACGGCCGCCTGCGTGCTGCAGCCGGGCATCTACTTCGCGATGAATGCGCCGGCCGCGGCCATCGGCACGACGGCGGCCCACGCGGCACAGGTCATATCCGGCTGGGGATTCATGATCACGCCCGATATGATCAACCAGACCGCCGCCAATATCGGTGAAACCACGATCCTGTCGCGCGCCGGCGGTGCGCCCACGCTCGCAGTGGGCATGGCGCAGATCCTCGCGCAGGTGGTCGGCGGTACTGCGATGCAGGCGTTCTGGTATCACTTCGCGATCCTGTTCGAGGCGCTCTTCATTCTCACCGCAGTGGATGCGGGCACGCGTGTCGGCCGCTTCATGATCCAGGACATGCTGGGCCACGTATACCAGCCACTCGGCAATACTCAGCTGTTGCCTGCGAATCTGCTCGGCACCGGGCTGTGCGTCGCGGCGTGGGGCTACTTCCTCTATCAGGGTGTCGTCGACCCGCTGGGCGGCATCAACACCCTGTGGCAGTTGTTCGGCGTCGGCAACCAGATGCTCGCCGGCATTGCGCTGCTGCTATGCACCAGTGTGCTGATGAAGATGAAGCGGGAGCGCTACGTGTTGGTGAAGCTGCTACCAACGGCGTGGCTGGTGACCACACTGGCTGCCGGGCTGCAGAAGATCTTCAGCAGCGATCCGCGCATCGGCTTCCTTGCGCTCGCGAACAGGTTCAGCGCCGCGGCCGCGCAGGGCACGGTGCTGGCCCCAGCAAAATCGATTGTGGAAATGCAGCGGGTCGCGTTCAACAACTATCTGGACGCGGCGGTCTGCGGCATCTTTGTCCTGCTGGTTGTGGCGATGTGCATCTTCGCGATCAGGATGTGCCGGCAGGCGCTGCATCAGGTCCAGCCTACTGCGCACGAGACGCCCGCTGTTGCGCGCGCGGCTTGAGGAGGACTCACCATGAGAATGATCTTCGGGGCAAATCCGCCGACGGGTGGCGAGCCTGCCGCAAATGCGCCAGGCACACGCCTCCCGGGCATGACGCGGGCAATGCGCAAGGCCTACCTGCAGCTGTTCGGGATTCCGGACTACGAACGCTATGTCGAGCACATGGCATCGCATCACCCGGACGAACCGTTACTGTCGCGACGCGAGTTCTGCGCGAAAGCAATCGACCGGAAATACGCGCACAACGGGCCGCGGTGCTGCTAGCGGTCCGCCGTACCCGCCAGCGGACTCGTTCGTCCGTCGTGCGGTCGTTCAGCGGAGGAAACGACCGCCGGAGTGTTTCGACGGGGAGCGCGGCCACTGTCGTGACGACATTCCTCAGCGCGCCAGGGGCGTGTTCACCTGTTCGCGACAGTCACCGCCTGACGCGGTGCGTCAAGCCCTCTGCAGGATGTCCATCGCCTGATTGGCATCCTCCAGCGAGTCGACCGCGAGATAGGCAATGAACTGGGAGCCGAGTACAGCGGCCGACACACCGCGGAGGTTGATTTCCCCGTCTGCCAGCTTCTGGGTCAATTCCGCGACGATCCCCAACTGGTCCAGCCCCATCACACGGACGGAGTGAAGGCTCGGGGTGACGTTGAACCCCACCTGTGTGGCGGCACGGATCTCCGCGTCCCCCTGCAGCGGTGCGACAAACACGACCCCCTTGCCTGGTGCTTCCGGCGTGCGTCGCGCAACGACGAACTGCAAGTCTGCCCCAGCATCCCGCAGGGCGCTTAATACTGTCGCGAGCCCGCCCGGTTTGTCCTCGACGGTGGCTGCCCAGACATCGACCCGTTCCACGATCAGTTCCATGGCAGCCCCTCCCGCCTGTTACGTCTCAATGAAGAAAATCTACTTCACGAGCGACCGGCGGGCAAGGTCAGCGTGATCGACACGCGGATATTGCGTCCCGTCGATTAACCTTAACCGAACCTGCACGTAAAAAGCGGGCCGCGCGTAATCGGGTATGTTGACTCCGCGGACGGCGGAATACGCGGATGGTTGACGGAGGGTATCTTGATGACGGTCCGCCGAGGAAGTCGATCGCTCACCCGCCTGACTTGGTAACACACCCGGCCTGGACTTAAATGGGTTTACGCAGTGCGTCATCTGAGCTGTTGCCCTGAATGGCAACAGATAACATCCTGTCGCGCCGTTTGGCAGTGTCGTGCCCGGAAGGGCCCCGGAATCGAGGAGGAGCCGTCATGTCGCGCAACAAGTCACCGCGCCACGCTACCACCGAGCAACAGACGGTCGACGTCTCCGAGGCGCAGATCGCCGTGCACTGGCCGGAGGAAGACTATTTCCCGCCGCCGACTCCATTCGTTGCGCAGGCCAATCTGGCAGATCCAGGTGTGTTCGAACGCTTTTCCCTCGAACGGTTTCCCGAGTACTTCAAGGAGTTCGCGGACCTTCTGGACTGGTACAAATACTGGGAGACGACGTTCGACGCCAGCCATCCCCCGTTCTGGCGCTGGTTCGTCGGCGGCAGGATCAACGCGTGTTACAACTGTGTGGATCGCCACCTCCCCGGCTACAGGAACAAGACGGCGATCCATTTCGTGCCCGAGCCGGAGAGTGAGGCGGTACAGCACCTCACCTACCAGGAGCTTTTCGTACGCGTCAACGAGTTTGCGGCCCTGCTGCGCGATTTCGGCGGTCTGAAGGCGGGCGACCGTGTGACCCTGCATATGCCGATGGTAGCGGAGCTCCCTATCACCATGCTCGCATGCGCCCGGCTCGGCGTGATTCACTCGCAGGTCTTCAGCGGATTCAGTGGAAAGGCGTGCGGCGATCGGGTCTCGGATTCCGGGAGCCGCCTGTTGATCACGATGGACGCCTATTACCGCGCCGGTGAGCTCCTTGATCACAAGGAGAAGGCTGACGCTGCAGTCATGGAGGCCGCCAGCACCGGTCATCAGGTCGACAAGGTTCTGATCTGGCAGCGCTACCCGGGCAGGCACTCGAGTCCCACGAAGCTCGTGGATGGACGCGACGTCATCATCAACGACGTCCTTGGGAGATTTCGTGGCAAACGGGTCGAGCCCGTGCAGATGCCGGCCGAGGCGCCGCTTTTCCTCATGTACACAAGCGGCACCACAGGGCGGCCCAAAGGCTGCCAGCACTCCACCGGTGGCTACCTTGCCTACGTCACGTGGACGTCAAAGTACATCCAGGACATCCATCCCGAAGACGTTTACTGGTGCATGGCCGACATCGGCTGGATCACCGGCCACTCCTACATCGTCTACGGCCCGCTCGCGCTCGCCGCTTCCTCGGTTATGTACGAAGGTGTGCCGGCGTATCCGGACGCGGGGCGGCCGTGGCGTATCGCTGAAAACCTCGGGGTCAACACCTTTCACACGTCGCCCACGGCAATCCGCGCGCTACGACGCAACGGACCTGACGAACCCGCGAAATACAACTACCGTTTCAAACACATGACGACCGTTGGTGAGCCTATCGAGCCCGAAGTGTGGAAGTGGTACCACGCTGTGGTCGGCAAGGGCGAGGCGGTCATCGTGGACACCTGGTGGCAGACCGAAAACGGCGGATTCCTTTGCAGCACGGTGCCGGCGATCCACAAGATGAAGCCCGGCAGCACGGGCCCCGCTATTCCAGGCATTCATCCGGTGATCTACGACGACGAGGGAAAAGAGCTGCCGGGCGGTTCGGGCAAGGCCGGCAACATCTGCATCCGCAACCCCTGGCCCGGATCCTTCCAGACCATCTGGAAGGATCCGGATCGCTACGTCAGCCAGTACTACGCGCGCTATTGCAAGGATCCCGGGAGTAAAGACTGGCGCGACTGGCCGTATATGGCTGGTGATGGCGCGGTGCAGGCACTGGACGGTTACTATCGGATCCTCGGCCGCATTGACGACGTGATCAATGTTGCCGGCCATCGCCTCGGCACCAAGGAAATCGAGTCGGCAGCTCTTCTCGTGTCCGAGGTTGTCGAGGCAGCAGTGGTACCGGTCGCCGACCCGATAAAGGGCAAGGTGCCTGACCTCTATGTTTCATTGAAACCGGGACTCGCGCCCTCCGTGAAGCTTGCGGATAAAGTCACGGCATCGGTGGTTTCCCAGATCGGCGCAATCGCGCGGCCGCGCCGTGTCGTCATCGTGCCCGATATGCCCAAGACGCGCTCGGGAAAAATCATGCGCCGTGTGCTCGCGGCAATTTCCAGTCATCAGGATCCTGGCGACGTATCCACCCTTGCCAATCCGGAGATTGTTGAACAGATCAAGGAACTCGCCCGGTAGCCCAAAGGCGCGCATCGGACAATCGCCCCAATATATCAATCTGTCGTCGGCGGCCCTGGCAAGGAGACGTTAATACCAGCGCGAATATGCCGCCAGCGTGCCAGCTCTTCTAGCACGCTGGCACGCGACCGCCCGGATGTCACCTCCAGCCCGACCTGCCGCCATTCTCTCGCGCAGCGTCCCAGAACTGTTCTGCGCAATGGGTCTCAACACTTGGCGTGATCGGCACCCGGTAGGTATTGTGCAGGAGCAGCAGGAACGCGAGACCGTAACCTCGTCGCCGGAGGGGCTCTGGTACCACAAGCCGATAGATGTACAGATGATCTCGGAGTGGCGACAGACCGTAAGTCGCTTTCCCCACCTTTTCACCTGCGACGTCGCAGATGATGGTTTCCCAAACCGGATTGGGCAACGTTGGCGATCCGGGATCAATCGTCGTGGTCCTGACACTGATCCTGGGCAGACCGCGAATTTTTCGTCGCAAGAACAAAGTGCGCAGAAAGTCGATCATTTTCATGTGATGTCTGCGGCACACCGAGGGTAACAACGATTCGTGTTGCTGGATTTCACCCGAACACGATTGGTTCAAAGCCGTCAAGCCATATGACCAGTATCGCAGGACACATTACGTAAAGAAATCAGTACCGGATAAATCGTCGACAGGATAAGGATGACGGCGTGGAGGGGATTTCCTACCGGAGGGCTATTCGGAACGCGCTCCCACTGCCGAACGGGACGTGCCAGGTCACGATGGATCCTGCTCGTGCGCTTCCGGTCCATTGCGTTATTTGTTATCTGGATGCCGGGTCAGCATCCGAGGGTACCTTACCGGCCGTCCCCATCCGTGTGTCTGACCGTGCAGATCAGACCGGCCTCTGCCACGACCACGCCATCCACTTCGGCGCGAGCCTTGAACTTCCAGATACCGCGCATATGCCGCTCGAACGTCGCGTTCAGGATCAGTTGATCTCCAGGTTCCACCACGTGCCTGAAGCGCGCGTTGTCGATGCCGACGAACAGGTACAGGGTGCTGGCCGGATCATGTGGTTCTTCCGAGAAGGTCAACAGTGCAGCCGTCTGCGCGAGCGCTTCCAGAATCAGCACGCCCGGCATCACCGGACGACTCGGGAAGTGACCCGTGAAGTACGGTTCATTGACCGATACGTTCTTCAGCGCCCTGATGCGCTTGTGCGGCTCGAGTTCGAGTACCCGATCGACCAGCAGGATCGGATAGCGATGCGGCAGCAGCGTGAGAATCCTGTGAATGTCGAGATTGATTTTTTCAGTGCTCATGGTGTTTCTGTTCACGCGTTGACCGCGCGCTGATCACTCCGGATGCTGGTGCAGGTGGGTAGGTATAACGCATGCTGCCACTGGTTCCGTCACCCGGCGGCAGCATGCGACCCTTCTGGTCTGATGCTCGCTCGCACCTTACCCGGTGCTCACGCCTTGTCGCCCGAGGCATCGGCAGCCGCCGCGCCGAATGCCTTGAAACGGCCGCACTGTCTGTCGAGATTGCACATCAACGCGGCGCTTCGTTTCTCATCCGGTGTACCCGGCCCCGCCGGACCGTGTATCGCCTCCGGTTTCTACTCGTCGTCGCCCAGGAACGACTTCAATCGCCCGGACCGGGCCGGGTGCCGCAGCTTGCGCAGTGCCTTGGCTTCAATCTGTCGGATCCGTTCGCGCGTCAGCTCAAACTGCACTCCGAGTTCCTCCAGAGTGTGATCGTTGCCGCTATCGATACCGAAACGCAGGCGCAGAATCTTCGCTTCGCGCGGCGTCAACGTCGTGAGCGCCTCGCTGACGGCATCCCGCATGCTGGCCTGGAGCGCGGCGTCGTCGGGCAAAATCGCCGCGGGGTCCTCGATCAGGTCGCCTACCGACGTATCGTCGTTTTCCCCGACGGACGCATCCAGGGAAACCGGCTCCCTGACGATCCGCAGCATTGCCCGAACCTTGTTTTCCTGCATCTCCATCCGCTCCGCCAGCACGGCGGCGTCGGGTTCCCGTCCGGTTTCCTGCAGGATCTGGCGCGACATCCGTTTCAGTTTGTTGATCGACTCGATCATATGGACAGGGACCCGGATGGTGCGCGCCTGATCGGCGACCGACCGGGTGATGGCCTGCCGGATCCACCAGGTCGCGTAGGTAGAGAACTTGTACCCACGACGGTATTCAAACTTGTCAACGGCGCGCATCAGGCCGATATTGCCTTCCTGTATCAGATCGAGAAACAGCAGGCCGCGGTTCACGTACCGCTTCGCGATCGAGATCACCAGCCGCAGATTCGCTTCGATCATTTCGCCTTTCGCGCGCAGCGTTTTCGCTTCACTTGCGGCCATCGCGCGGCAGACGTCCCTGAAATCGTCGAGCGGCAGCGCGACCCGCTTTTGCAGGACGAGCAACTTTTCCTGCTCCAGCCAGATCGCGGGGAGGTTTCGCTCCAGCACGCCACTGAACGGGCACCCTGCCGCGACGAGTTGCTGTAGCCACGCCGGGCTGGTCTCGTTGCCCCGGAAATGCGCGATAAACGTGTCGCGAGGCACATCACACCGGTCAACCGCGATCCGGGCGATTTCGCGCTCGATGGTTCGTACCTCATTGGCGGATACCCGCAACGCGCCGCACAAACGGTCGATCGTGCGGGCCGTGAAGCGGATCGTCATCAGTTCGGTCTCGATCGCCGCCTGTGCCGTGCGATAGCAGTCGGATCCGTAACCCTCCGTCTCGTATGCGTCGAGCAATTTCTCGAACCACCCGGCTACCGTCGCAAACTTCTCCAGCGCCTCACGCTTCAGAGTCTCGCTGTGCAGATTGGCCGACGCGGCTTCAGCACCGTCATCATCTTCGTCGCCCTGAACCTCGCCGGGGACCTGATCGCCGTCGACGCTTTCCTCCGCGACGGCAACAATGTCATCCGTCTGCACCGCAGCCGGATCGATCATCCCATCGACAAACTCTTCGATCGGGGTTGCGCCGCTGGCAACAGCGTTAGCGATCGCCAGTAGATCCGCGATCGTTGTCGGGCACGAAGATATGGCCCGGATCATGTCGTTGCGGCCCTCTTCGATGCGTCGCGCAAGTGCAACCTCACCCTGGCGGGTGAGGAGTTCAGTGGCACCCATCTCTCGCATGTACATGCGCACGGGATCGGTGGTGCGGCCGAACTCGGCGTCCACGCTCGAGATGGCTGCCACGGCCTCTTCCTCAACCTGCTCATCGGACGAACCCGCGACCGCATGATCGTGCATCACCATGGACTCGACGTCCGGTGCCTGCTCGAACACGGCGATGCCCATGTCGCTGAAAGCTCTGATCACGTTTTCGATCGCATCAGGTTGCGCCAGGCGCTCAGGCAGGCAGTCGCTAATTTCCCCACGAATGACGAAACCGCGCTCATTTCCCAGCTTGATCAGCGCCCTCAGGTCCGCGCGGCTACTTTCGTTTTCTCCAGCGGACTCATCCGGTAGCGCTGCAGTGGCGTCGTTCACACGTGAGTCTGCTTTCGTCCGGCGTGGAGCGGTCCCCGGTGGAACTGCTCCAACCGCGGACCCGGTGTCTCGCGCTCCGTCCCGCGTCGCCGGGTCCGCTGGTCGCGGTGTCCCCGCGACCGCCGCGCGTGCGCGATCCGTACCGCCTCTGCCTGCGTGTCCATTCTTCACGTTGAGGTCGCCCGGCATCACGTCCAGTGTCGGCCTCTTCACAGCCTTCTTCGTCACGCGGTCGCTCCTTTGAATATGACGTCAGGGTTAGCGCGCTGCACGTGCGGCAGCCTTCTCGAGGTGGATAGCCATTTCAGAGGCGCGCACCATGCGCCCGGATCAGCTGGACCAGTTCAGATACCGAAATCTCATACCGGACCTCCTGTTCGGGACCCGTCGCGTGATGATCGCTGTATCGCTCCTCGATCTCGATGAGCACGGCGGTTCTGCCGTCGGGTGATGCCTGCAGCGTGACGTCGCGATGCGCCTGCACCTGATGGCCAACGGGGCTGACCGGATCGTGATGCAGTCGCAGACGTCCAGGGTCGTTGTTGCGTGGAGCTGAATTCATCTGGGCTTTCCCCTAATCCATTTCTGTCTGCAGTCTTGCCTTGCCGGGCCGCGACAGGCGCGCGCATTGCGCCGCGAAGTCTGGTGTCACAGCTCCTCTGTGCATGCCGTTGACGTGATAATATCATTATCATTGTCTGCAAATTTTGTTAACCAGAGGACATCATGCCTGCCACAGTCCAGGGTAAACTCCGCGAAGCCGCCCTCGATTACCACGAGTTCCCGACCCCGGGGAAGATCGCGATCGCCCCGACCAAGCAGATGATCAACCAGCGCGACCTCGCGCTGGCGTACTCGCCGGGCGTTGCGTTCGCGTGCGAGGAAATCGTCGAGAACCCGCTGAACGCCGCGCGCTTCACCGCGCGCAGCAACCTCGTCGGCGTCGTCACGAACGGCACCGCGGTGCTGGGTCTCGGCAACATCGGGCCGCTCGCCTCGAAGCCGGTCATGGAAGGCAAGGCCGTTCTGTTCAAGAAGTTCGCCGGCATCGACGTGTTCGATATCGAGCTGAACGAGTCCGATCCGCACAAGCTGGTCGACGTAATCGCCGCGCTCGAACCGACCTTCGGCGGCATCAACCTGGAAGACATCAAGGCGCCGGACTGCTTCATCGTCGAGCGCGAATGCCGCAAGCGCATGAAGATTCCGGTCTTCCACGACGACCAGCATGGCACGGCGATCGTGGTCGCGGCGGCGATCACCAACGGCCTGAAGGTGGTCGGCAAGAGCATCAAGGAAGTGAAGCTGGTCGCCTCCGGCGCGGGCGCGGCGGCGCTGGCCTGTCTGGATCTGCTGGTCGATATCGGCCTGCCGCTCGAAAACATCACCGTCACCGATCTGGCCGGCGTGGTCTACACGGGCCGCGTCGAGTTGATGGACCCGGACAAGGAGCGCTTCGCGCGTGAAACCGACGCTCGCACGCTCGCTGAGGCGATCGGCAACGCAGACATTTTCCTCGGCCTGTCGGCCGGCGGCGTCCTCAAGCAGGACATGGTCAAGCAGATGGCCGACAAGCCGCTGATTCTGGCGCTGGCCAACCCGACGCCCGAAATCCTGCCAGAACTCGCGCTCGAAGTGCGTCCGGACGCTGTGCTGTGCACGGGCCGTACCGACTATCCGAACCAGGTGAACAACGTGCTGGTGTTCCCGTTCCTGTTCCGCGGCGCGCTGGACGCGGGCGCGACGACAGTGACGCGTGAAATGGAAATCGCGGCGGTCAATGCGATCGCCGAACTGGCACGCCAGGAGCAGAGCGACATCGTCGCGACGGCGTACGGCATCCAGGACCTGTCGTTTGGTCCTGCCTACCTGATTCCGAAGCCGTTCGATCCGCGCCTGATCGTCAAGATCGCACCGGCGGTGGCGAAGGCCGCGATGGATTCGGGCGTTGCCGAGCGCCCGATCGAGGACATGGACGCCTACGAGCAGCACCTGCAGCAATTCGTCTATCACAGCGGCACGACCATGAAGCCGATTTTCCAGCTGGCGCGCAGCGTCGAGGCGGAGAAGAAGCGCATCGTGTTCGCGGAAGGCGAGGAAGAGCGCGTGCTGCGTGCGATGCAGATCGTGGTCGACGAAAAGCTCGCGACGCCGATTCTGATCGGCCGCCCAGCGGTGATCAAGCACCGGATCGAGCGCTATTGCCTGCGTCTTACGCCTGGCGTCGACTTCACGATCGTCAACACCGACCACGACGAACGTTATCGCGACTTCTGGCAGGAGTATCACCGGCTGATGGCTCGCAAGGGCATCAGCGAGCAGATGGCCAAGCTCGAAATGCGCCGCCGCACCACGCTGATCGGCGCGATGCTGGTGAAGAAGGGCGAGGCCGATGGCATGATCTGCGGCACGGTCAGCACGACACACCGGCACCTGCACTTCATCGATCAGGTGATCGGCAAGAAGGGCGGCCGCAACGTCTATGCGGCGATGAATGGGCTGGTGCTGCCGGGCCGGCAGATCTTCCTGGTCGACACCCACGTGAACGTCGATCCGACACCCGGGCAGCTCGCCGAGATCACGATCATGGCGGCCGAAGAAGTGCGCCGCTTCGGCATCGAGCCGAAAGTCGCGCTGCTGTCGCACTCGAACTTCGGCACCAGCAACGCGCCGACCGCGCAGAAGATGCGCGACACGCTGGCGATCCTGCGCGAGCGCGCGCCGGACCTGCAGGTGGACGGCGAAATGCACGGCGACGTTGCGCTCGACGCCAATCTGCGCCGCGAAGTGCTGCCCGACTCGACGCTCGAAGGCGACGCGAACCTGCTGATCCTGCCGAATATTGATGCGGCGAACATCGCGTACAGCCTGCTCAAGACGGCCGCAGGCAACAACATCACAATCGGTCCGATGCTGCTGGGTGCCGCGAAGCCGGTACATGTGCTGACCGCGTCCGCCACGGTGCGTGCCATCGTCAACATGACTGCACTGGTCGTCGCCGATGCAGGTGCCGCATCCCCATCGCCCCGGGTGTGACGTTTCAACTGTCGGGGGCGAGCGCGGCCGGCCCGCGCCATTTCCGCGTCGACTTCGCCTTGCGAGTCCGGTGTTTTCTACGACATTCCGTGGACGAGCGCCGCATGTCGCTATCGGTGGGATTCCTTTGCGTTTCGCCGCCGGTTACTGCATGAGATATTTTGTGGAGATTGTCGGGCGATTGCACAAGTAATGCTGGATGGGTCTGGGCACCGTTCTCACTCCCGATATCAGCGAGGGGGGGTGACTGAAAGAACATCAGCCGGCTCGCCGAGCCGTTGGAGCAGCGCCCGAACACGACTCTCCGACAGCAAGTCGCCTTGTTGCAAACTGCACACCAGCAGAGCATTGAGCTGTCTCGCCCAATAGTGGTCGGGCAATCGCTTAAGCGCCGCGCCGCTGTTGAGTTCAAACACGTGCTCAGCGTGAGCAATATCGTCTCGCAGGCTCAGCAGGGGTTATAAGCCGGAACATTTCCGTGCTTTCTCCCGAAGCTGGTTTCGACAAATGAATGATACGCGTTCCGGCCCACCGGGTTCATATCCGGAGCACACCCCGGACCGGCATGGAAGGCGCCGGCATCGGAACAGGAAAACCGGCGTGACCTGATTCTCACGGACTGCGCCCCTACGCCTGCATTGCCAATGCGCCCCAGGTTACGCCGGCCCCCACCGCATGCATCAAGACCTTGTCGCCGCGACGGATACGGCCGTCCCGATAGGCATGATCCAGGGCGAGGGGGATGGAAGCAGCAGATGTGTTGCCATGCTCACGGACAGTGGCAACCAGGCGATCGATCGGCACGCCCAGTTTGCGCGCCGTGGCTTCCATAATGCGGATGTTCGCCTGATGAGGCACGACCCAGGTGAAGTCTGACATCGCCAGGCCACACTGTGCCGCGACTTCCTCGCTGACCGCCTGGAGCGCACCGACCGCCAGCTTGAACACTGCCGGCCCATCCATGCGCAAAAACGGATCTCCCAACACAGATCCACCGGCAATGCTGCCCGCCACTTTGAGGATTTCCGAGTGGTGTCCATCGGCATGTAAGGCCGCGCCAAGTATCCCCGGCTCACCGGATGATCTCAGAACCACAGCGCCTGCGCCGTCGCCGAACAGAACGCAGGTACTGCGATCCTCGAAATCAAGGAGTCTCGAGAATGTCTCCGCTCCGATGACGAGTGCCGTCTTCACCGACGTGGCCCGTATCAGCGCGTCTGCGACCGTGAGTGCATAGATGAACCCACCGCACACCGCCTGAATGTCGAATGCCGCACAGCCGTTTCGTATTCCGAGTTTCCGCTGGACAAGGCACGCTGTGCTCGGAAAGATTGCATCGGGTGTGGTGGTGGCTACTACGATCAGATCGATGGCATCCGCTTCGATTGCCGCCGCAGACAGGGCCCGGGACGCGGCCGCTACGGCAAGATCGCTCGTTTGCGACTGACGGTCAGCGAACCGTCGGGACTGGATGCCGCTGCGTGAATAGATCCAGTCGTCGCTCGTCTCGATGCCCCTGCTGGCAAGCTGCGACACCAGGTCCGCGTTGGAAATGACGTTCGAAGGCAGGAAACTACCTGTTCCGACAATCCGTGCAAATGACATGAATAACACCGGTCAGAATGTGGAAGGAATCTCGCCGCCGTCAGGATGGACGTCCCGGAGTGAGCGAGTTTCATATCAGCTTTGCGACCGGCGATGAACGGCAACTGCAGCCGCCACATGCGCCGCCGGCATATCGCAAATGCCTTTCCCGCCGACTGCGAACGAGCCAGGCAACCGCATGCCGGCATTGATGCGGATGCTTCTCAAAGGTCGCCTTGTTCGCCGGATCGATCAACACCGTGACCGGGCCGAACCCGGATGTCAGACAAACGAGGAGCGCATGCCATGATAATATCATTATCATTGTCCACCGCCTGCCTGTGGGACAGGTTTATGCCCCCAGGGGCTAGTCGTCCCGTCTCGGGTTATTGGTCCCGGCGGCAGGACATTCATGTCTGCCCGGACTGGAACCGGAGGACAGATGCGGGCCGCCAGTCAGCCCGAAGACGCAGCGGTCATCGCATGCGGTGGGCGGACCGAAGACCCGAACAGTAACCTCGCTTGGACCGCAGCATGGATCACTCTCACGCGTCGTTCGACGCCTACATGAAGTTTCTTGCCGGGCCATCCGTCGACGGTGCGCCCGTGGTGCTGGAAACCGAGCACGCGCTTTCGCTGCACTTCGATCTGCTGGCCACGCAGAGTTTCATGTCCCGGCGTGACCCCGACAGGCTGGTGCTCGGCTACACCCGGACCATGATGGGATTCCTGCTGCTGCAGCCGGCGCCCACCAGAATCTCCATGATCGGCCTGGGCGGTGGATCGCTGGCAAAGTACTGCCACCGGTATCTCCCGGATACCAAAGTCGTGGCTGTCGAAATTGACCCGGCCGTGATCGCGCTACGTAATACATTTCATATTCCACCCGATAGCGAGCGATTCGAGGTGATCTGCGCGGACGGGGCGGAATACGTCAAGGGCCACGATGCGCGCCCGGACGTGATTCTGGTGGATGGCTTTCTGGCACACGGCATGCCTGCGCAACTGGGTAACGCCGGCTTTTACTCGGCTTGTCATGCGCGGCTTGCGGGCGATGGGGTGCTGGTCGCCAATTTCGCCGACGACGATCCCCATATTCCATACTACGTGGAAGAGGTGCGTTCAGTGTTCGGTGAGTCGCTTTCCATTTTCATGGCCGAGGACAGTTGCAACTACACGCTGTTTGCCTGGAAGGGCGCGCCGGGACTTCCCTCCCGGGATAAGCTCCTCGCGCGTGCGCGCGTCCTGGTCACGACACATCCCCTGAACCTGCGCGGGGCCGCACGCCGTTTGAAGCAAGGCGTGGGGCTCGCTTCAGACTGGACATTCGGGCGGAAGCTGACCGGCTGACGAAACGGCTGACGGACGCCCGATCTGCGCGGCCGGAACGGAAGTGCGGCGTGATGCGTCCACAACATACAGGCACGCGCGACGGTCGATACCGGCACCTCATGCAAGGGCCCCGGGAAGACATGACAGTCAAGGTGCCGGGACCCGGCATGGGTCCGGCAGCATCGGCGGTGCGTTGAATACCAAGGCTATGCCGGACCGCCGCTCATGTCCCTGCTCAGGGTAGCCACGCATTGGGCGTAGACGACGATCACCCGCGGTGATGCGAAGTTGATCTGCATGTCCCGCGTGAACAACCAGGATGCGTCCGGTTGGCCACGCACGATGTCGCCGGCTTTCACGAGTTGCCGCGCGAGATCCGCGGCCATTCGACTCAATTCAACCCGCAGGAGCCAGTCGGCATGATGATCGTGGCGACGCAGCCAGACCCTCGTGCTCTCAACAAGATGATCGGGCTGCAGCCACGCTCCGGTGGTGCGAAAGGCAAATATCTCGGATAACGTGAGAAAGCACAGCACCTCTGCGTTCGTCTCAAGTCGGTGCATCCTGCGACCTGTCATATCGTTGCGGCCGCGACGGCCGGACATCGTCACGTTACCCTCATCGTGCAATCTTTCCTATGCACGCTGAAGCAGGCTGCCGAAGAGGCCTGCGGTGCCGTGGAACCAGGACAGCGCGATGCCTGCGCGGGGTCACGTCGCTGACCTGGCGCCGGCGTACCTCAGGCGGTTTTTCGGCGTGGACGCGCGCCCATTGCGCTTTTGGTCCGGTAGCTGACGCCATGCTGATCGAGGTAGTCGCGGATCAGTTGCCGCACTACCTGTGAGGGCGTCAGGTCCTGCGCCGCGCAAAGTTTTTCGAACGCTTCCTTCTTCACAGGATCGATCAGAATCGTGAGTCGAGCGCTTTTCGTTTCCATGACGGTGGGCGAAGTCCAAGTATGATAATTAAATTATAATTCATCGTGTGGCCCGAGTCATCTTCGTGGCACCAGAATCACGCGGCGGCCGGCGATTCCCGCTTGCATCGCCGATGCCCAGCAGCTCAGCGGCCAGGAAACCAAAGACGTGCAGCGCGCGGAGACGGTACGCTAAATCTCCGCCCTGGCACGCAGAAAATCCTGTCCAGCCCGGGTAATCGACACACCGCCCCGCCCATTCGCGGGGACGGATACCAACCCGGCGTTACGCAGTTCCTGCGCGACCGACCAGTTTAGCGTGGGCGCGTCGCGGCCGTATCGCTGCTGGGCCAGACGCTCAAGCGCCCAGATGGCTGCATGGGTCAGGGGGCTGCTGTCGTTGTCACGTTCCGCTGTCATTTTCCATCCTCGAGAATGCACCTGCTCAAACAGGCCACGAACGTGCAGGGGTTGCCATCCACCAGCGACAGATGCATCCGCTCAGCACGTCTGTTCATATCGTTGCCAGTTAAATTTCTTGCCGTACTCGATGCGGGTGGCCGTCGCATGGAGGTTCACCGCATGTGTGGGTCCGAGTGCGCGCGCCCGGTCGAGCATCGTTGCGAAGGACGGAAGCTCATCCGCGCCCTTCCACGCAAACACAGTGACGTTGTGTTCACTCCCTTCCGACGGCGCCAGGGTTACCGCGTTCGCGAAGGCCTCCCTGAGCGAGCGCAGGTAGCGATGGAAGTCCGGTTCGTCGGTCACCAGATTGGCCACCAGGACGCCGTCATCGCTCAACCTGCGACGACAGGCTTCATAAAACGTCCTGCTGCCCAGTTCTGCGGGCAGACCATCGGCATTGAAACCGTCGACCAGCAGCACGTCGGGCCGGTGATCCGGAACGGTGACGTACTGCGCGCCATCGGCACAAACCACCCTGAAGCGTTCACTGTCACGCGGAACATGAAACCGGTCGCGCAGCGCGATCACCTGGGAATTGATTTCGACGACGGAAATCATGGTGTCGGGCAAATGACGATAACAGTATTTCGCGAGCGACCCGCCACCCAGACCGATCATCGAAATGCGGCGCGGGAATGGCTGGAAGAGCAGGAAGCCCATCATGGTGCGCGTGTAACCCAGCGCAAGGGCGTAGGGATCGTGCCGCAACATGGTGCTCTGCACGCCGCGCGCATCGAAGTACAGTGAAACGACCTGGTCATTCTCTATGACCACCGGCTTGCTCGTCTTCCTCTTTCTTTTCATGTGTGTGATTGAATAGTTCGCATGCGGGGCCGATCGACAGGCGTGAGCCGGATCCCCGCATCGGTCCGTCAGAAAGAGTCCTGCACATGAAGAATGGCCGCAAGCGCTTCAAGCGCTGCAGTCTCGTCGGGACCGGTCGCGAGAATGCGCACCTGCGTGCCCGGCTTCGCCCGAAGGGACATGACCGACATGACATCCTTGGCATTGACGGACCGGCCGTTCGCCATACAGACGATGTCGCTCGCAAACCGGGCGGCGCTAACGGCGAGCCTCGCTGACTCGTGCCCGTTTAAACCCCATCGACCACCAATCTGAATCAATGCCTCGACCAACCCCGCTCCCCTTTGTACGTAAGCAGTGACCCAGCGCCCCATGTCCCCACGCAGTCGCGCTCAGTGCATCACGCTTGCAATGACCTGGGCAAAGAAAGCACGCAGCAGTGGATCCCACGTTTCATTCCGTACTGCAATTTCGGCCGTGTCGAGCCGCCGCATGTCCCGATCCAGATACACCACGCGCAACGATTTCGGATGCGGTGGACCGACAAAGAACTGACCGTCATCGTCCAGAAACAGGCACGGCCTCTGCCTGTATCGCGCTCCGGACCGCGAGGTCGCGTCGTGGACGTGGCGAGCCGATTCCTTCTGATAGACGAAGATGACGTTCACTCCGCACGCTTCCAGGCGGTCACAGATATCGGAAAACCGGTAGAGCATCTGGAATCCGCGTTCACCCGCCTTGTCCACGCCGATGACGATCAGTCCGCGACGACCCATTACGTCCCTCAGATACCGGTGCGTGTAGTCGTGGGACAGCAGCGGAACACTTGCATCAATCACATCGACCTCCCCGCCGCGCCCGGACAGTTGCCCCGTTTCGCGCATGCCTGGCCTGCAACATGACCAGCAGGATTGTGGCCCGTAGCCGCCATATCATTACCATAACAGCATACATTAATGATAATTATATTATCATGTTTTTGCACTACTCACCCTGACGGATCCGGCTGGCCTGTTTGCCGGTTCTCCAATGCGCAGGTGCGTGACCGTGGAGGGTGGTCGCGAAGCAGTAGGTTGCGTGACTCCGGATTGACGGCGCATGCCGGGTCCGAACGGTCGTCTGCCGTGTGGTTTGTGGCCGCAGCCTAACGATCAAGTCGATAGATCTGCGCGCGCAGGTCGTCGATGAGAGGAACAATGGCCAGCACAATCAGCACGCCCGCAAGCGGCACCGTCGACGCGTATCCAATGTGCTTGAATCCCATTGCCCCCGTGACGCCACCGACGAAGAACATGGCCAGCATCGTCCCGTGAACTTTCAGCCTCGTTCGATTCGCCAGCACAAACGGCTCTGCGGGGTCGACGCTGGAGGAATTCCAGTAGAAAAGTTTGCCGAGCTCGATGCCGATATCCGTCACGATGCCGGTCATGTGGGTGGTACGGATTTCCGCGCCCGACAGCTTGGTGATCATCGCGTTCTGCAGCCCCATGATGAAGCACAGCAGCACGACCGTCGCGGGCACGAACAGGGTCTCCCACATCGCCAGATGGCCGCCGAGCAATCCGAAGCACAGGAGCAGAAGCGCCTCGATCAGCAACGGCGACGCGTACTGACTGTTCAGCCGCCGGCGCCGCCCCCAATTGACGAGCATCGCGGAACTGGCAGCGCCGAACATGAACGAAATCAGCGATCCGGCGCCCGCCAGAACCAGCGAGAGGTCGCCCAGTGCAGTCTGATCGGCAATTGCCGATACCACGCCGCTCATATGGGACGTGTATTGCTTCACCGCCAGGAAGCCGCCGGCGTTGGTTGCGCCAGCCACGAACGCGAGCGAGAAGCCAAGCTGCCTGTCGGCCCCGGAACTGCGGTCCTTTCCGGTCAGCGCCCGGAAATAGTGTGCTGGCATCAGGTATCAACCCGTGTGTTCGTCAGTCCAGGTGCGCTTCGACAAAAGCCGGCACCGGCGCAGCAGGTGGGATTTTGAATTTCCACGCGCAGGGTGAAGTCCTGCATTCGCGGTGCCCCGAGCGAACACGGCACGTTCGTCGCGCACGCCGCTGGATCGTCGCGTATGGAATCAGATCAACAAAGCTGCTAGGATGATAACGCAATTATCATTAACTGGTAACTTGATGCTCCTGACGAAGCCTCCACGAGGCCAGTAACAGGCAGGGAAGCCTTCTATGTGTTCGCAGCGGCAACGATCCAGGGGCAACGTGGTTCGTAGCGGCAAAAGGACAGGGTTCGGCAACTGGCGGGATGCCGGCCCGACGGGCGCGCCGTATTGGGGAGAAGTGTCATGACGTTTGACGACTTTCTTGAAGGGCACCGGTTAGCTGGCGTCTCGTTGGGTGATGGCATGCTTGAGCGCGTGCGGCTCGCCAGGTCCGCGTTCGACAACGAGCGGCTCGACGGACTCGGGCGCTGGGTTCATGAAGTTCAGGCGCGGCGGGACGACGCTCCTGAGCTTCACCAGTTGATGCTGGCACATGCAAGCTTCCGTGCCATTGCGCTGATAATCGAGATTTCCGTCACGCAGGGGAGACTCGCTGACGCGGTCGCCATGCTTGAGTCTGACGGTCTGCTCGATAACGCGACGCGCATGCTCGCGCACGCGCTGTCGTGTTTCGAAAAGTGCCAGGACGTGGGCGCCACGCTCGCATTCACGCCAGCATCGCACGGCCTTATACATTAAGGTTGACGTGACAACCCAGTCGTCGTGTGACTCCGTTTCGTGGCAACTGATCTGCGCAGTTTCAGGAGAATATTGACTTGTCGGCCGATCACAATCAGTTCAGGCAGGCCCTGGCGGAGCGGTGGGGAAAGACGTATGGAAAACCCGTGGTGCGCGAGGGGCTGCGCACGCGGTCGCTGTGTTTCGACGCCTTCGGCATACAAAGCTCAATGCGCACGAGTGATCCGCTCGAACCGGATCTGTCGTACACGCGGGCCATGATGTCGTTCCAGCTCTTTCACCCCGCCCCCAGGGACATCCTGATCGTGGGTCTGGGCGGAGGATCCCTGTCGAAACACTGCTTCCACAAATTTCCGTTGGCACGGGTGACCACCGTGGAAATCGACGAGGGAGTGATCGCGTTACGCGAGTGTTTTTTCATTCCGCCTGATTCGGAACGATTCCGGATCGTGCACGCCGACGCCGCCAAATATCTCCCGGACAGGATTGGCATCGCGGATGTAATCCTGCTCGACGGTTTTAACGCGTTTGGCCTGCCCGCCAGCCTGTCGAGTCAGTACTTTTACGACTGCTGCCATGCCGCGCTGCGTGATGAAGGCGTGCTGGTAGCCAATCTGCTCAACAACGACTCGCAGCTACCCACCCACCTCGACCGGATACGCCGTGCGTGCGACGGAAAACTGTTCCGCACCATGGCGCGACGCGAAGGCAACACCATTGCCATCGGCATCAGACAGGCGATCGTGCCGGGATGGCAGGACCTCTATGCCCGCGCCGAAGCCATCACGAAATCGATGGGGCTTGACCTGTGCCAGTATGTCAAAAAAATGGAACGTCACCACCGGGTAGAACCGGTTTCGGGATACCCTTCGTCCTCCACACTGGCCGTTGAACAAAACATCTGACGGCAACGGAGACAACGCCGATGGAACATTTGCTGGTCGTCCATTACGTGCTGCTGGTAGTCGCGGGCTGGCTGATCGTTGGAATGCTTGGGCTGGGCACTCTGCGTCGCACCCGCATGGTGGCGCATGGCCTGTTCCCTGTCGGTGCAGTGTTCGGCCTGTTCCTGTGCGGACTGGGCCTGACCGGCGTTTTCGCGGGTCCTCAGGAAGTCATCCTGCCGCTCGGGTTGCCGGGCCTGCCGTTCCATCTGCGGCTCGACGGCCTGTCAGCGTATTTCCTCGCTGTCCTCGGTGTGGTGAGCACGGGGGTAAGTGCGTTCTCCGCCGGCTATTTCCGCAAGGGCGAAGGCACGCCTCCCGGACTCATCTGCTTTGAGTACCACGTGTGCCTCGCAAGCATGGCGGTGCTGCTGCTCGCGGACGATGCATATTGCTTCATGGTCGCGTGGGAGACAATGACACTCTCGGCCACCTTCCTGGTGATGACCAATCACCGCCTTGCCGAGATTCGGCGGGCCGCCTGGCTCTACTTCCTGATCTCCCACGTCGGCGCGTTGGCGTTGCTGCTGTGTTTTGGCCTGCTGCAGGCCAATACCGGCGACTATACGTTCGCCAACATGCGCCAGCAACATCTGGACGTGTTCTGGGCATCCATCGCATTCCTGCTGGCACTGTTCGGCTTCGGCACCAAGGCCGGCATCGTTCCGCTGCATGTCTGGCTGCCCGAGGCGCATCCGGCCGCGCCGTCGCCGGTATCGGCCCTCATGAGCGGCTTCGTCCTGAAAGCCGGCCTGTACGGCGTGCTGCGCACGGTGTTCGACCTGCTGCACGTGCAGATTGCATGGTGGGGCGTGCTCATGCTGGTGCTCGGGCTCTTCACCGCCCTGTTCGGCGTCGTGTTCAGCGCCATCCAGACGGACATGAAGCGGCTGCTTGCGTACTCGTCGATCGACAACATCGGCCTGATGTTCGTCAGCATGGGGCTGGCGATCCTGTTTCGCGCGTATGGCATGAGCGCGCTGGCAGCGTTGTCCTTGACGGCACTGCTCTACCAGATCGCCAGCCACGCGACGTTCAAGAGCCTGCTGTTCCTCGGCACGGGTTCGGTGCTACACGCGACGGGCGAGCGCAATCTCGGGCGCCTGGGCGGCCTGATCCGCTTCATGCCGTGGACCGCATGGGCGGCTCTTGTGGGCGCGCTGACCAGTGCAGGCCTGCCGCCCTTGAGCGGTTTTGTCTCCGAATGGCTGCTGCTGCAAAGCTTCCTGTTCACACCGGGCTTGCCAGACCCGTTCCTGAACATGGTGGTTCCGCTTGTTGCCGCGTTAATCGCCCTGGTAGCCGCTCTCGCCGGCTACACGATGGTCAAGTTTTTCGGCATCGTCTTTCTTGGCCAGCCTCGCGAGACGAAGCTTCGCGACGCACGCGATGCAAGCCCGTGGGAACGGGCCGGGTTCGTGTGGCTGGCAGCGATATGCGTGCTGCTCGGCCTGTTGCCGGTACAGTTTGTGATCGTTCTGGATCGCGTCACACAGCTGCTGGTGGGCGCGGGCATCGGACCCGCAGTGGCAAGGCATGGCTGGCTGCTGCTCGCACCCATCAGCGTCGAGCGGGCCAGCTACATGCCAGCGGTTTTCCTGCTGTTCTTCTTCGCCTGTTGCGGGCTTGGGTGGCTGCTGGTCCGCCGCCTCTATCACGGGCGCCTGCGGCGAGCCGCGCCATGGGCCTGTGGCTATCCGTTCGTCAACGCGCGGATGCAGGACACAGCCGAAGGGTTCGGTCAGCCGATCCGCGAAATCTTCGCGCCTCTGTTCAGGATCGAACGGCGGCTTCCCTCTCCGTTCGACAAACAACCCGTGTATGGCGTCACCGTGACGGATCGCGCGTGGACCCTGATCTATCAGCCGCTGGAGCGGCTGGTCAGGCGCGTCGCGGCACTGGCCGGGTTACTGCAAACTGGCCGCATCGCCGTCTATCTGATGCATAGCTTTCTCGTGCTGATCGTGCTGCTGATGCTGGTGAGACGATGATCACACTCTCCGGATTGCTCTCCCAGGGGCTTGAAATCCTGCTGGCACTGGCGGCCGCGCCTTTGCTGACGGGCTGGGTCAACATGTGCCGCGCCCGTTTGCAGAACCGCCGCTCGCCGAGCATCTGGCAGCCTTACCGGATGCTTCACAAGCTGTTCAACAAGGAGTCGGTCGTCGCCGGTCATGCCAGCCCCCTGTTCCGCGGGGCACCCTATGTTGTCTGGGCGTGCATGACGCTTGCCAGCGCGATCGTGCCGACACTGTCGACCGACCTGCCGCTGTCGCCGGCCGCCGATGCGATCGCCCTCGTGGGCCTCTTCGCGCTGGCCCGCGTGGTGATCTCGCTGGCCGCGATGGACATCGGTACCGCATTCGGCACACTGGGCGCACGCCGCGAAATGCTGGTCGGTTTCCTCGCGGAGCCGGCCTTGCTGATGGTGCTCTTTTCAGCGTCGCTGATTACGCGATCCACCTTGCTGACCAGCATCGTCGCGACGCTCAGCCATCGCGAGCTGGCGATCTACCCGAGCCTCGCATTCGCGGGGATCGCGTTCACGATGGTGTCGCTCGCCGAGAACGCGCGCCTGCCGGTCGACAACCCCACCACGCACCTTGAACTGACGATGATCCACGAGGCGCTGATCCTCGAGTATTCCGGGCGGCATCTCGCGCTGATGGAGTGGGCCGCCAGCCTCAAGCTGTTCGCGTACTCCTGCATCGGCCTTGCGCTGTTCATCCCGTGGGGCATTGCCGAAGCGGGCAATCCGCTGGCGCTGCTGTTCGCGATACCGGCGCTGTTCGTCAAGTTGCTGGTGGGTGGCGCAGCGCTCGCGGTCGTCGAGACGACCAACGCGAAGATGCGCATTTTCCGTGTGCCGGAGTTTCTCGCGACAGCCTTCCTGCTGGCTGTCATTGGAATGCTCGTCCACTTCCTGCTGGGGGCGTGAATGCACGGCTACGCGACGCAGATCATCAACTTCCTGGCCGCCATCCTGCTGCTGCTGTCGTTTGCCATGCTCAGCCAGCGCCGGATCCTGTCCCTGATCCACCTCTACACCCTGCAGGGGCTGACACTCGTGGCAGCCAATCTGATCCTGGGATTTGTCACGGACGACGTCCACCTCTATATCTCCGCCGCACTGACCCTGGTGCTCAAGGTCGGCCTGATTCCCTGGATTCTTTACAGGCTCGTGCAGCGGCTCAACGTGAAGACCGACGTCGAACCGCTGCTCAATATCCCGGCGACCCTGCTCGTTGGCATCGTGCTCGTGATCATCGCGTTCAACGTGGCCTCGCCGATCAGCCAGCTCGCCTCGTCGGTCGCGCGCGGCACGCTCGGCATTGCACTCGCCTGCGTGCTGCTGTCGTTCATGATGATGATCACGCGCGCGAAAGCGATACCGCAGGTGATCGGCTTCCTGTCGATGGAAAACGGCCTGTTTTTTGCCGCGGCAGCGGCGACGAACGGCATGCCGATGATCGTCGAACTCGGTATCGGACTCGATGTGCTGGTCGGCATTCTGATCCTTGGCGTGTTCATGTTCCAGATCCGCGAGCAGTTCGACAGTCTGGACATTCATCACCTTGAAAAACTCAAAGATGACTGAAGCCTGGGTACTGCTGCTGGTTTTCGGGATACCGCTCTTTGCAGGCGCATGTCTGGCGCTCGCAGGACAGCACCATGTCGCTGCGGAGCTCAACGTCGGGTTCAGTTTCCTGACCTTTGTCGCCGCCATGCTGCTCGCTGCACAGACAGTGGCGCATGGGCCTGCGTTCGCACTGGGCAAGCTTTTTTTCGTCGATCCGCTCAACGTGTTCCTGGTCGCGCTGACGGCCTTCGTCGGCTGGACCACGTCGATCTTTTCAAGGCCGTACATGCGCATCGAGCGGGACCGCGGCAGGATGACCGGCCCTCGCATGCGCCTGTATCACAGCATGTACCAGCTGTTCATCTTCGCGATGCTGCTCGCGCTGCTCACCAATAACATGGGCATCCTGTGGGTTGCCATGGAAGCCGCCACGCTCGCGACGGTGCTGCTGGTCAGCGTCTATCGCACCGCGGCAAGTCTCGAAGCCGCGTGGAAGTATTTCATCTTGTGCGGCGTCGGCATCGCGCAGGCACTGTTCGGCACGATCCTGCTCTATCTCGCCGCGAGCCGGCAGCTCGGCGGCGGCGATGCGCTGCTCTGGACCAGCCTGAACGCGGTCAAGGGCAGTCTCGACCCGACCATCATTTCGCTCGCGTTCGTGTTCCTGCTGATCGGCTATGGCACCAAGGTCGGTCTCGTGCCGATGCACAACTGGTTGCCCGACGCGCATGCCGAAGGCCCGACGCCCATTTCGGCCGTACTCTCCGGCCTGCTGCTCAACGTCGCCCTTTATGCCGTCCTGCGATGCAAGGTGCTGGCCGATGGCGCGCTCCAGAATGGCCTGCCGGGGCACCTGCTGGTCGGTTTCGGACTGATCTCTGTGCTGGTTGCGACCTTCTCGCTATTCCGGCAGAAAGACGTCAAGCGGCTCTTTTCGTATTCGTCGATCGAGCACATGGGCCTGATGACGTTCGCTTTCGGTCTGGGCGGCCCCACTGCGACCTTTGCGGGTCTGCTGCACATGACCGTTCATTCGCTCGTCAAGTCGGCCATCTTCTTTACCGTCGGACACGCGGTTCAGAAGGCGGGCACCCAGGCGATCGACGACATCCGCGGCTTGCT
Source organism: Paraburkholderia sp. BL10I2N1 (assembly GCF_004361815.1). Taxonomy (NCBI): domain Bacteria; kingdom Pseudomonadati; phylum Pseudomonadota; class Betaproteobacteria; order Burkholderiales; family Burkholderiaceae; genus Paraburkholderia; species Paraburkholderia sp. BL10I2N1. The sequence goes on from NZ_SNWA01000002.1 coordinate 1,323,924, forward strand.
GCGCGTGAGCCCAACCGTTGGCTGGGGCATGATGCTCGGCGCGCTGGCAATCCTGGGTATGCCGCCATTCGGCGTGTTCGCGAGCGAGTTCCTGATCCTGACGACCGCGATGAGCAAACTCCCGTGGGCGACGCCCTTCCTGTTGTTCGCGCTTGCCGCGGCGTTTGCGGCCATCTTTGTCCGCGTGCAGGGCATGGTGTTCGGCGAGACGACGGCCAGGGCGCTTGAACACCCCCCAGCGTTGCTGCCGGTGTTCGTTCATCTCGGCTTCGGGCTGATGCTGGGACTCTACATTCCGCCGTATCTTGCAACGTGGTATCGGCAGGCGGCGGCCATGATCGCGGGGTGAAGCATGCATATCGAGGCATTCGGGTTTCCTGATCTGATCCGCCTGTCCGCATTTACCGGCAGGTCGTCAGCTTTTCTGGCGAGAACCGATTCCGTCACCTGGACCCGCACCGCCACGACGGTGCGCGAAGCCGGCGGCCGGCTGATCTCCCTGTGGGGCGCCGAAACCGCCGCGGGCGCATTCACGATCTCCGCAGCCTACGCGCTGGAGGACGGCATCCTGTGGCTTCAGTTGCCGGTCGACAAAGGGCATGATGACGGGGGCGGATACCCGGATCTGTCAACCGTCTTTCCGTGTGCAGCGCGTATGCAGCGGGCTATCTACGACCTGCTTGGGCTGCGTGCGATTGGTGCCGACGATACGCGGCCGTGGCTGAATCACGGCAACTGGCCCGCCGACTACCATCCGCTGCAAAAGCAGTCCTCCGGGACGGAACGGTTCGAATCCCGGGAGCAGGACTATCCGTTTGTGCAGGTCGCCGGAGACGGTGTCCACGAGATCGCCGTTGGGCCGATCCACGCCGGCGTAATCGAGCCGGGACACTTCCGCTTCTCGGTCGTTGGTGAAAAGGTGCTGAGGCTCGAAGAGCGGCTGGGTTATGCGCACCGGGGCGTCGAACGTCTGTTCGAACAGACGCCACTGCTGCTCGGGCATCGACTGGCGGGGCGGATCGCCGGGGATACGACCATCGCCTTTTCCTGGGCATACTGCATGGCCGTCGAACGCGCACTGGATGTGCGCATTCCGCCACGCGCGCAGTGGCTGCGCGCGCTGCTGCTCGAGCGCGAGCGCATTGCCAATCATCTCGGCGATCTTGGGGCGCTGGGTAACGATGCCGGATTCGGGTACGGCCTCGCGCAATTCTCCCGCCTCAAGGAAGACTGGCTCCGGCTGAACGACCGGTTTTTCGGACACCGCTATCTGATGGACCGCATTGTGCCCGGCGGTGTTGCAACGGACGTCGATGCGCGCTGCGTCACCGCGATGCTGATGCAGTGCGACCAGGTCGACGCACAGGTTCGTGTGATGCAGGGCATTTACGACGATCAGTCGGGGCTGCAGGATCGCTTTGCAGGCGCAGGCGTACTCTCCGCGAAGGTCGCGGAGCACTTTGGTGTCTGCGGGCTGGTCGGGCGTGCCAGCGGCCGGAAAACCGATGTGCGGGTCGACCACCCCTACGCGCCCTACCACGAGGTTCAGGTGCAGATGGTCAGCGATGACCGGGGTGACGTGGCGGCCCGGGTCGCCGTCCGCTTCAATGAAATCTACGAGTCCATCCGGCTGATCCGTGCCCTCCTGAACGACCTGCCAGGCGGCGACATCGTCACGCGGATCGAACACGACGGTTCGCCCTTCTTCGGGGTGGGCTGGATCGAAGGCTGGCGCGGCGACGTATTGATCGCTCTCGAGACCGGCGCCAACGGCACCATTGCACGCTGCCACTGCCATGACCCGTCATGGCATAACTGGCCAGCCCTGGAGCACGCGATCATCGGCAATATCGTTCCTGATTTCCCGCTGATCAACAAGTCATTCAATCTGAACTACGCCGGACACGACCTGTAATGTGGCAACTTCTCAGACAGATCGCCAGGACCGACGCGCCGACCCAGCGCCTGCCGGAGAGCGATGACGCATGGCGCACCGAAGGGCAGCGAATCCAGCAGGACATCCTCGACGTGCTCGGGCGGGCGCTGTGCATTCGCGAGATCGACGCGGGTTCCTGCAACGGATGCGAACTGGAAATCCATGCGCTCAACAATCCGTACTACAACATCGAAGGTCTGGGCATCAGGTTTGTCGCGAGTCCCCGGCATGCCGACATGCTGCTCATCACAGGCCCGCTCACATTGAACATGAAGGAGGCGGTATGGCGAGCATACGATGCAGTGCCGCATCCGAAGCTGGTCGTCGCGGCCGGCGAGTGCGCCTGCACGGGCGGCATCTTCAAGGGCAGTTACGCCGTGTGTGGACCGCTGTCGAACCTCCTGCCTGTCGACGTCACGATTCCGGGCTGTCCGCCGCCCCCCACCGATATCCTGAGGGGCATACTCACCGCGCTTCGCGTCAAACGCACAACCCTCCCGCCCTGAGTTCCGCCAGCGACATGCGCCGCTGACGGAAATCCTGGCATGAGCTTCGCGCCGGACCGATGCATGATGACGACCCCATGTACCATTCCGATGCGTTCGAGGACAATAACGATGATTGAGCACCTGGCCAATCTGAGAGATCTTGTCAGTGCCTTGATGCGCAGGGCATGGCCGCAGGTGTTGACGATGATCGTCTTCATGGTCGCGATCAGCCTGCGCTTCCCGTTGTGGTTTGTGATGCTCTCGGCCGCCGTCAACGGTGCGGCCTTGACATACCTCGCGCGATGCTTCGCGTCCCAGCCGTCCCGTCGCGTTCATGACCCGTTACTGGGCGCAGTTCTGGTCGGCAGCGGACTGGCATCGGTTGCCCTGACGCTGAAGTGGTGGACCGTCGAAAAGCAGTTGCAACTCGCACCGGGTGTGCTCCTGCATCTCGCTGGCCATTCAACATCGAATTCGACGCAGGCATGGTCGAGTGTCCTGACCCAGTGGGGCTCCTGCTCGATCTTTCTCGTGATTGTGGCGGTGTGGGTACGGGGCAGCAGGCGCGCAGACTGAAGACCGGAAGCGCCCGGCATCGGTGCCGTCGGCCCGCATGTTCCGCACGCACGGCAAAGCAAAACCACGGCTTACCGTTGCCGCCCTCGTGGCAATACTGGCGACGGTGATGAGACGCGCACCGGAGTAACTGCGAGCGTAGCTCACCCGATGATGTACCCCTGAGGTGCAGACGACTCCGATATGGTTGATGGCGTGCCGGATTCCACTTCGCGGTCCACGCCCGTTTGGGTCGACTGGCGCACGACGAGAACGGGAATTGCACTGTGTGTCAGGACCTTCTGCGTTTCGCTGCCGATCAGCAGGGCATGCACACCGCTACGGCCGTGAGATGCCATGACAATCAGGTCGCAATTGCGCTGGGCTGCGGTGCTGATAATCGCTTCATACGGGCGAGCACGGGTCGTGGCAACCGTTTCGCATTCGACGCCAACCTGCGCAGCTGCCCTTGTAACTGCGGCGAGAAAGTCATCTGCATGCTGCTGGTTGACCCGAATGAATTGCTCCTCGGTATCCGCAAGCATTTCGGTTCCATACGCGAAGACGTGAAATTCCGGCATGACATGCAGTCCCGTGACCTTGGCGCCATTTTCACTGGCGAGTGTCACCGCCATCTGGATGGCGGCTTCAGAGAGCGTCGAGCCGTCGGTCGGCACCAGCAGATGCTTGAACATGACGCCCCTCCTCGCTGGGCGTGCCCAGTCAATCCGGCGCGCGTTTGACCGCCCACCGCATCGGCCGGTTATGGAACCATGAATGGAACCATGATGTAATTACATATCGCTTTCAGTATAGTCATTCCCGAGGAGATGGAGAATGGCGTTTTCGTGGCAGTTTGTCGCGGACTGCCCCTGCGGGATTTTGGTATATTCGACGTGCATTATGCGTAGTCTCCGGTTTGCCCCGGGCGGCACATGATGCGCGGCCTGCGGCTTCTCGCAGGTCGTCTCCCGTTCGGTGACTGGACACTGATCGTCTTCAAGTCATACTTTCTGGTCGGAAGTTCGTGCATTGCGCGTCTTCGCGAAAACCTGTCATGGCGCCCGTCAAGTTCATTCTCCGTTACACCGCGGTGCCGTTGATGGCGATTGTTGCCGTCGTATTCTGGGCCTCACTTCACTCATCCGTCGAGATCGATGCGCGGCAGTACGCTGCGCTATCAAACGCCTATACGCGCTTTCCTGTCGATCTCCGGCGTGATATTGCAGACGCGATGAAATCGGGGAAACTGAGCAAATGGGATTATTCGTCGGTGGTCCGGCAGTCGCTCGACGACGGAATCGCTCTCGACTGGCCGGCTGGGGAAAAGGCGGACGTTGCCGGCGAACGGGCAAAACTGGTCGCGCTCGTCAAGGCAGACAGACTTTGAGTCGTGCTGCCCGCCGAGATTCCGGCACACGCCTGCTGGTGATCATCGGTGAATCCGGATCAGACGGTTTCGACGGGATTTTGCCGCGTGTCCGGACGCCACACGCTAGCGGCCAAAGGGAATGCCGGTGGACTGGATCCAGCCCATCCAGTGCGCAAAAAGGATGGACAGGAAAAGCGTAATCGACAGACCGACACGTGTCGCCAGCGACCAGACCATTCTCTGCGTCGTGCCCCGATCATGCATCATGAAATACAGCGCCGAAACCATGCTGCCGATGATCAGAACAAATGCGATAGGGACGAGAATATGCATGGTTTGCTATCAATAGTGAAGCGAGGCACATCTGCAGCGCGCGAATCAGGATCCCATTATAGGATTCGCACGTGACCGCACCCGTGACGTGATGCCGCACCACTCTCAATCTGTTGGCTGCAACGGGTAGCAGAGGTACTCGTTACGTCGGTTCAATTGACGGTCCGCGAAAGAATCCCGTCATTTCGATTAACCCTTTTTCACAGGAAAGACAACGTATGAACAAGCAGGACCTGATTGACGCGATCGCCACCCAAACCGATATCAGTAAAACGCAGGCAGGCGAGGTGCTCGACGCACTGTTCGATACGATCAAGGACGCCGTGACGAACGGTGACACGGTTCAACTGGTCGGCTTCGGCAGCTTCGGTTCGGGCCAACGTGCCGCGCGTACCGGCCGCAATCCGAGCACCGGCGCGCCGATCGAGATCGCGGCGGCAAAGACCGTCAAGTTCACCGCGGGCAAGGCATTCAAAGACGCCGTCAACGCGCCGTAAAAAGACTCGTCCTCTGGCGATCTGGGTCAGGCCGAATGCTGTCGGTACGGTGTGCCCGGATCGCCAGCTGCACTGGGCAAGACCCGGTGCGCATAGCGTGCAATCGGAAAATCGAACGTGCCGCGCAGGTTGATGCCTTCGAGATGGGTTGGCGCGATGCGTCGCAAGTCACCCGCATGAACGGTCTCTCCGCTCGTTGCCTCGATCTGATCGACTGCGCGTTGCATGTGTATCGTGTTCCACGCCATCACGGCATTGGAAAGCAGCGCCAACGCCGACGACACGGCTGCGAGCGAGTCATGGTGTCGGGTCAGCTCCAGCGGAATCTTGCCGATGTGGATCGCCCGTTGCACAGTATGCACGGCCTCGCCGCGATTGAGGACGTGCTGCAGTTCGGCGCGAAACGCTGCATTGGTGAAGTAGTCGATCAGGAAAATCGTCCGGAATAGTCGTCCGACATGGACGCCGCCGTCGTACACCGGCTGTCCGCGTGCGGCTGAACCGAAGCGCGTGAGCGCTTGCACCGCCGTGCATTGACCGGACTGCACCGAGGCGGCGACCCGTACGAACTCGTCCCAGATGCTCTCGATCAGGTCCAGCCGGACGTCCCGATCGGTGACGGCGCTTAGTTCCCCCGGGACAGCATGGTGCTGCGGGACGTGCAGGCGCCGGTCACGGAGATGCGCAAGGCGTGGACACAGGTCAAGCCCAGGGCCCGTGCGAGACCCATTGCATAGTCGGTATAACCATGGGTATCTACCGCAAGCTGGGCAACATCGTCGGTGCTACTTTGCCGGATCACCCCTTCTATCGCTGCCCCGGCTTGCCGTTCGTTGAGGACAATCGGTTGATCGTAGAAGAGGCGTGGTTCAAAAACGGGTTATATTACACGCGGAGCTAGGGATGACGTGATCGGGGGGCGATAATGAGGCCCCTATTTTTCCAGTCGTGGTGAACGCATGAACCGATCCGCGAGTGTGGCAGCGAAGCTGCCTGAATGTGAACGTAAGGACCTGGCAATTCTCGCGTTGACGGGATCGGAGACGGTCCGCGCGCTGGCCGACCGCCACAACGTCAGCCGCAAGTTCGTCTACGAGCAGGTGAGCAAGGCTGGCGCCGCGCTGGATGACGCCTTTGCGCCGGTGGTGACGAACGTCGCCGACGAGGTGCTGTTCATGCTACCGGTCACCGACAGGTTTCTGCAGCAGGTGACGCTCGCGCTGACGTTGATCTGCCACAGCTCGTATCGCGGTGTCGTGGAATTCATGCGCGACGTGCTGGGCGCGTCCATCAGCCTGGGGCGCGTGCACGACATTCATCAACAGGCCGCGCAGCAGGCGGACGCCATCAATTGTGGGCAGGACCTGTCCGCTATCCGCGTGGGTCTGCACGACGAGCTCTTTCAGGGGGCGCAGCCTGTGCTCGCCGGCGTCGACGCCCGCTCGACATACTGCTACCTGCTTGCCGCAGAAGCGCAGCGCGACGGCGATACATGGTATGTGCACCTGCACGACGCGAAGGCGCAGGGGCTCGATCCCGACTACACGATCGCCGACGCCGGTTCTGGCCTGCGCGCCGGACAGAAACTCGCCTGGGGCGACACGCCGTGCCATGGCGATGTGTTTCACATCCAGCACCAGTGCGAAACGCTGGTCAACCTCCGGACCCGCATTGCGATGGAGGCCCGGAACCGGCGCAAAAAGCTGCAGACCCTCATCGACAGGGGCTTTCGACAGAATCAGGATGGTCTGCTCGTCGCCCAGCTGAAGCCGCTCTGTCAGGCCGAAGCACGCACACATGTGCTGGCGCTTGAGTTGCGCACGCTCGTCCAGTGGCTGGGCCGCGACATCCTGGCATTGGCGGGCCCCGATCTGGCGACGCGCCAGGAGCTGTTCGATTTCGTCGTCGACGAGTTGCGTCGCCGCGAGCACGAAGACGTGCGACGCATCCGGCCGGTGCGCCGCGCGCTGCAGAACCAGCGCGACGACCTGCTGGCCTTCGCGGGCGTGCTCGACGGGAAACTGGCCGCCATCGCGCAGGCCGAACAGGTGCCCGACTATCTCGTGCGCGCCGCATGCGTGCTGCATCGCAAGCCGACGAGCTCGCCGGCGTACTGGCAAGGCTGGAGCCGGCTGCGATCGAAAATGGGCAGCCGGTTCCACGCGGTGTTCAGCGCCGTCTCACAGGCCCTCGCAAACACGCCACGTAGCAGCTCACTGGTGGAGAACCTCAACTCGCGGCTGCGTAACTACTTCACGCTACGCCGTCACCTCGGCAATGCGTATCTGGGCCTGCTGCAGTTCTTTCTGAATCATCGTCGCTTCATGCGCAGTCGGCATGTCGGGCGCGTCGGCAGAAGCCCGCGTGAAGTGATGACGGGCCAGCCTCATCCGCATTGGCTCACGCTTCTCGGCCTGGGCACGCTTCAATCCCAGCGAGCCTGACCGCCGGGCCGGTAACCGCCACCCGGCATCACCCCCGCAAGCCCCCAATCCCGCCTTCACAGGCGAGCTGATTCCGCTCGTCCGTGTTACCCAAAAACGACGATTTTTGAACCACGCCACCCAACGCTGTCCAGTCGAGATCCTCCCAACCACATGCGACTGCAGCAATTCGCCTATCACACACGACTCTGGCGACGGCATGGGAGCCGCAACGCGTTCTGCCTCGCCAAGCGCCATGTCACAAAACCCACGCTTCCATGTTTGATGACCTAATGACCGGCATGCACTTCTACAGGCAGCCCGCCGAGGTGGCCCCTTTCCCGCAAATCTGATTTCCCGGCAGAGAGCTTCTTGTGACGTGAGTCACATCGTATCCTTTGCGCGTCTCGGCTGCCATGCTTGATGTACATGAACACAAGCCAAGGCGGAGAACACCTGGTCTCTTCCGAGCATCGCGGATCGATGCGTCAAGAAACCACGCCCAGAAACAAGGATCTCCAGCAAATGTCTCTAGACCAAACCGTTCTTTCGTCACGTCACGAACTGCGTTTGGCCTGGTCGCTCGCGGCAGTCGCCGGCGTTCTCAATGCGACGGGCTTTTGTGTCGCAGGTATTTTCTCGGGCAACATGACTGGCAATGTGACGTCATTGGCAGACAGGATCGCCACAGGCGACCCGCGTTCGGGGCTCTCACTCCTCGTGATCATCATGCTCTTCATCATGGGAGCGACGCTTTCTGCGCTTCTTCTCGAGTTTCGCGGTGCAGGTAACCGGGCGCACACGTGCGCGATCATCTTCATGACAGAAGCCGTGTCGCTTGTGGTTCTCGCAGTTATAGACGTGAAGGTTCACACTGCAAGCAGCCTGGTGCTCGTTTTCGGATTGAGTTTTCTCATGGGCTGCCAGAACGCAGCAGCCGCCGTCGTTTCGAATTTCCGGGTGCGCACCACTCATTTTTCGGGCACATCGACCGATATCGGAGTGAAACTCGGTCTTATCTTCGCTCATGCACTTCAGAGGAATAAGCTGCCTGATCGGGTTGAGCACTTCCACGAACTGAAAGCCAAAGCGCTGACGATGGCAGCATTTTGCGCGGGTGGCGTCGTAGGTGTGACCTCCTATAGCGTGGCCGGGAAAATGAACCTGCTGATATCCGCACTCGGGATCGTTTTTCTCTCGATCCCGCCGCTCGTCGTTTCGAGGAGCCAGCAGGTATCAGCGTAGTTTTTGCAATGCCTGTGGCGGCGCCCCAACCACACGCCCAACTCGAGCGACGTATTGTCGCGTCCAACCCCGTAGGTTCCGGATTTTTCGATTCTTCTGACTCCGCATACCCGCTCGCTTCTTTTGCGGAATCTGTCTTTCGACAGCACACGCAAAGAAATTCCCAGTGTGCCGGCGGATCGTCGATCGTTTCGGAAATCACACTCACTAGTTATTATTGAGACTTCCATAATTCATGACGGTCACCACAGCGTAGCCTGCATCCAGCAAGCGGCAATGATCGAAGGCCGCTTTTGAGCGCTCTTGAGCTTGTTGCGGGCGCTTGCGTGCAGTTCGCCGAGATCGTTGGGGCAGTAGTTGGCCAGTGCGTGGCGCTTCAGCCAGGCCCACAGGTATTCGACCGGGTTCATGTCCGGCGCGTACGGCGGCAGAAACGCAATCTGGATGTGTCTGTCCAGGCTGTCCAGGTACTCGCGCACCAAACGACTGCGATGCGCCTTCAGGCCATCCCAGATCACCAGCAGCGGCTGCTTCAGGTGGGCCGTGAGCGCTTTGAGGAATCCGACGATCTCTTCCTTCTTGATGCTGCCCTCGTGCAGCCGGAACAAACAGTTGGTGCGCGTGAGCCCGGCGATGACCGAGACGTGATTCCAGTTGAAGTGAAACTGGATGATGGGCGTCTGTCCCCTGGGGCGCCCAGGTGCGGACTCTGGTCGGGCGCTCGCTGATGCCGGACTCGTCCACGAAGACAATCAGTCGGCCTTCTCGTCGGGCTTTTTTTTAAGGGCCGGCCAGGTGCGGCGCTTCCAGTTGCGCACGGCATCCTCGTTGCGCTCGATGGCCCGCTTCTCGGGCTTTTGCGGGCTAAAGCCCAGTGAGCCCAGGATGCGCCAAACCTGCGTCTGGCCAAAGCGCACGCCGTGCATGCGTTCGATGACCGCGCCCACACGCTTGAGAGTCCACAGTTCAGTGCCAAATCCATGCTCGACGGGGCTTTGCAGCAGGGCGGCGCGAACAGCCGCCAACTGTTGCTCATCGAGTTGGGCCGGGCGCCCCCGCTCGCGCACCTCTCGCAGGGCATCGATGCCGCCTTCATCGAGCAGCCGCTTCCATGTGTACACCGTCTGCCGAGCCACACCCACCGCTAACGCCACCTCGGCGCAGCCCTTGCCCGCCAGCAGCAGTCGACCCGCCTTCAATCGCTTCTTTGCTGCTTCGCTCATTCGCCATTGCGCCATGCCAACTCGTCTCCAGGACCGTCCTGGAAATATAACGCTTGAGACGCTCAACGGTTGTCATGATTTACGGAAAGATCAATAGATGCCGCAAAACGTCACTTTCAATCAAACACCACTCGTGAAGGCAAAAGTTTCCCGCGGACGGTCGACGCTAGTGATGATTTTCATGTCGATTGCGTTTGCGTCCTGCGCGGCCCGTGCCTTCTGGATTCAGGTTATCGACCGCAAGTTCTATGAAAAGGAAGGCGCCTCGCGAGTTGAACACATCATCGATGTTCGTGCTGAGCGCGGAAAGATAATAGACAGGAACGGGATGGCGCTGGCTACAAATGTTCTCGTGAAGTCCATTTGGTTCGACCCTAAGGAAATTCCCGAAGACCTTGAACCCGGCAAGCTTGCGACGCTGTCGCGGCTACTCGACATGCCGGCGCAGCAGATCGCCGCACAATTCGACAGTGACAAAACATTCGTCTATCTGAAGCGTCAGGTGCCGCTTGGCGAGGCTGACGAAATCAAGTCTCTGGGCATCCCGGGAATCTACCAGACTACGGAGTACAAGCGTCTATACCCTGAAGACGAAGTCACCACACAACTGGTCGGCTTTACCGGCATCACGGGTGCAGGCGAAGACGGCGTAGAGCTTGCCCAGGACGCGAAGCTTGGAGCCGTGGACGGCACCAAGTTGGTCATTCGCGATAGAGTGGGACACGTCGTCGAAGATCTTGGGAACGTGACTACTGCACGTCCCGGCGTCGACGTCCAGCTTGCCCTGAACGGCAGTATCCAGTACAGCGCCTTCAACGCGCTGCGCTCAGCCGTCATCAATAGCAACGCGGAGGCCGGCTCCGCAGTTGTCGTCGATGGCCACACCGGCGAAATTCTGGCTCTCGCCAAATTATCCGAGCTACGACCCGAACGATCGTTCCTTACTACGAGGGCCTGCTTTGCGTAACCGAGTGGTGACGGATGTATTCGAACCGGGTTCGATAATGAAACCGTTTACGGTCTCACTCACTCTCGACCTGCGCCGGGTTTCGCCTGATTCGCTCGTGGAGACGAACCGAACGCTCTCCCTGGAGGGAGCCACCATCACGGACGACGCAAATTTCGGCACTTTGACTGTTGCTGGGGTTATCCAGAAGTCAAGCAATATCGGCGCAACGAAGATAGCGCTAACGATGAAGCCCGAGGAAATGTGGAAGATGTACACTGCCCTCGGATTCGGGCACGCTCCAGACCTCGGGTTCCCCGGCGCTGGTGTCGGCATCGTGAGACCGTGGCGAAAGTGGCATCGCATCGAGCAGGCGACGATGTCCTACGGATACGGCGTGTCCGTATCGCTAATCCAGCTCGCGCACGCCTACACGGTCTTCGCGAACAACGGCAGGCTCGTGCCGCTTTCGCTGTACAAGACGGACGAAGCGTCCGTCAAAGATACGCAGATTTTCACCGAGCACACAACGGATGAAGTCAGGGTAATGCTGGAGAGTGTGGTGGCGAAAGACGGTACTGCTCCTCAGGCCGAAGTCCCTGGATACAGCGTCGGGGGAAAGACAGGAACGGCCTATACCGCCACCCGCCACGGATATGAGAGGAACGCCTACCGCGCATCGTTCGTGGGGGTTATTCCGATCAGAAACCCGAGGCTCGTGATAGCTGTTTCGGTCGACAAGCCCAAAGGCGCGAAGCACTATGGCGGTGACGTTTCAGGACCTGTATTCGCCGAGATTGCGCAGGCAGCGATGGGCGTGCTCAACGTCCAGCCGGACGAGCCCGTGACCGAAGCGGCCCATCCAGAGCCGTTGTTGAATTAGCGTGGCGTGAGAAATAGCTCGGGTGCGACGATGGTGCTTACCTGCCGGTTGCCGGAGGATCCCACGGTCATACGATATGGAGCAGTTCATCTCTGGAATCTTGAATTACGAGGGGCCGGCTTCACGGCATAAGGACGCCCTTGAGATTGGTCGACGAAACCCGGGTGCCGCAAAAAGGCGGAGACTTTTGGTCTCCGCCAGACTTTGGGCTGGTTAGCCCCCTCTTGTCGTCGGTTGTTCCGGATGCTTTGCGGTGAGCAAGTTCTGCCAACGGCACATTGCGTGCCGCGACACCTCGAATCCAGAGAGCGCGTGCGCTGCGTCTTTGCGATGCAACGCTGACCGCCTTGTTCCGTCAAGACGCAGACACGCAACCCGGAGCAAGGCACCCGGTGCCCAATCAATGTGCGAACTGGATATCCAGCGAACGCAGATACGTCTGAAGACCCGCGTCCTGGATTGGGATCACGTAGCCGTTTTCCCCCGACTCATTGAAGTGTGAGTGCCAGTAGCCCGGCGGCGTGACGAAAGCCATGCCTGGTTCCCAGTCGACGCGCTCCGGGTTGACGATGTTGCCCTGCTCATCCAGTTCGGTTCCGACCAGCGTATAGCAACCGGGCTTGCACTCCGAAATGAAGTCGAGCGCGATCGACTGATGGCGGTGCGGCTTTTGCATCGTGTTCGGCGCAATAACGCCAAACATTGCCCACAGGGTGTGGGTCACCGTGCGAGTCTGCGGAAATTCCGCGTTGCCAAGCAGAATGCTGACGCGACTGCGCTGACCAGCGCCCGGTGCTCCAGCGACCTTCAGCAGTTCCTCTTCCGCGCGGACTGCGGGGTAAAGCGTCGGCGAAAAGCGCGCCTGCCCGACGTCCACACCCAGATAGGCGAGCAACGGCGCATCGTTGACGTAGTAGAGCCGCGCGGTCGAGTCAGCCGTCAGCACTGCTTCTGCGCCACCGGGAAGCGCAAAAAAATCACCCTTGGCGAACTGGAATGAAGTCTTTGGCTGTACTGCGGCGCCCGAGCCTTCCAGGACGTAAAAAACCTGCGAAGTCGCGTTTGGGTTCAATGAAACCTTCTCGCCAGCGAGAATACGCACGAAGTTGGCGATCAGCCCAGGACCGGTAGCGGGGCCCTCGCAACGCAGTTCAGCAGACAGGTCAAGCGGCACTACCCGCGTTGGACCGCTGTCGTAAAGCGAGGTCAGGAAAGAACGATACGGAACTCGCGAAATCAGCTTCGCGCCGATCGGATTGGCCGACGAAGTGTATTCGAAGTATTGAGCGTCACGCGTCACTTCGCCATTGAGCTCAAGCGTTGAAGCTACGGTTTTGTCCAGCATGGAATACCTCCAGAAAGTGGACTAGTGAAGAACGGCACACTTATGCGCGTGAGATAGGGCGTTGCGCAAAAGGTTGCCGTCACTATAGGAGCAAATTTTCGTGGCTAGAATCGCGCGCACCAAAAATCACCTTTGCAAAAAGGGGATAACTTCGGCCCTGCTCTTCCCGCAAAATTGAAACCTCGCGATAAACGCTCATCAGTTGGCCGAGAACACATAGCCGTCGTCGTTCCGTTAGGCCTGACACCCGCGGCATCTGGTACGCTCGCCTTGTCCTCGCCACGACGTGTGCGCGTCGCCATCAGTGAAGAGGAGCGTCGCGTGATCCTTTCTATCTTTCGTCGCCTGCCGCATCGAAAGCAGGCCTTCTTTCGCAACCTCGCGCGGCAGCGCCCCGCGTGGATGGTTTCTTTCGCCATCGAGGAAGCAAGCCTGTCCGAGGGCCTCCGGGCAGCTAGCGCGTCGACCGCGATGCTGCTCGTCGGACAGATTTTGCATGACCCCCTTTTCTCCTGGGCCGCGATCGGCGCGTTCTGGACGTGCCTCGCCGATGCGGCTGGTTCGTCGCGCCGCCGCTTCGCGTCGATGATGGGATTCGCCGTGCTCTCCACCGTGTGTGGCGGCCTGACAGCCCTTGCCTCAGGCGCGGGCGCATTCGCGGCCTGCGCCGCGGTGCTGGCCGTCTCGTTCTGCGCCGGGCTTGCGTCCATCTGGTCGCCCGCCGCCTACCAGCTCGCGCTCGTGACGGCGACCACCTGCATCGTCATGGTGGATAGTCCGATGCACAGTATCAGCGGCGGTGCACCGCTACTCGGTATCTACCTGAGCGGTTGCCTCGTGGCGACCGTCCTCAGCTTTAGCATCTGGCGCATTCACCCGTTCGGACCAAGCCGTTATGCCGTCCGGCTCGTGTATCAGCATCTGTCTGATTCGGCACGCGATATTGCCTCGCTGGCCACTGATCCCGCCGCCACGCGCGCCGATTGGACGCGGCACGCGACCGAATTTCGTGCAATGGTCCGGCAGTCGCTGGAAGCCGCACGCAAAGCGCTGATCAGTTTGCCCCAGTCGCGCGTAGAAGGACGCCAGCTGTTCGGCGATCTGCAACTCGCCCTCGACGACGCCGACCAGATCCTCGTCACCCTGATCGTCGTCTCAACGGCGGCCGACCATGCGTTGATTCCCGGAAACGCTCCGTGCCGCCCTGGGCGAGACCGCGCAGTACGGCTCGCACGCTGCCTCGGCATGCTCGCAGAGGTGCTTGCCCGCATCGCGTTGGTCCTTGAAAAACCGCTTTCGCCGTTCCCGTATGAACTGCGCGCGCGCCTGCCGACAGTCGCCCGGCGACTCGAAGAGGCCCTGGATCATTCGCTCTCCATCCGCCTTTTGTCAGTCAACGCGCAGCGCTATGCGCCCGCAGCAACGGAACAGGGCTGGTGGCGCGCCACGCTCGGCACCACACGCAACGCACTCAAAACGCTGCGGGCGAACCTGCGGCCTGGTTCGCCCGGCCTGCGCCACGCAGCGCGGCTTTGCCTGGCGACGACGTCCGCGTTCGTCGTCGTGCGAAGCTTTCACATTCCGTTTGGTTATTGGGCAACCATGGCAACACTGTTCGTGCTGCAACCTGCTAGCGGCACGACACTGTCCAGAAGTCTGGAGCGCGCGGCCGGAAGTGCGGCCGGCGCCGCGCTCGCCGCGGTGATCGGGCTTATTATTCACAGCCCGCTTGCGATCTCGTTCGTCGTCTTCCCGCTGGTGTGCCTTACGATGGGACTACGGCGCGTCAGCTATAGCTTGTATGTCGTGTTCCTTACCCCGTCGTTCGTGCTGGTCGCCGATTTCGCCAAGCCGGCGAACGAGTTCATGTACGCACTCGACCGACTCGGAAACAACCTGCTCGGCTGTCTGGCCGCAGTGCTCGCTACCTGGATCGTCTGGTCAGCGAAAGGCGGCGAAAGTCTCGGCGACGCCGTTGAGCACGCGGTCGAAACCAACCTCGCGTATCTGGCCGCTGCGGCAGGAATTTCACATCGATGCGACGGTGAGATCGAGGCACTACGGCGCGCCGCGGGCCTCGCAAGCACGCACGCCGAGGAGATTTATCGACGCGGTTGGCCAAGCCGCACGCCTCAGCGACGCAAGACCGTTGCGACGCTCTCGCTGCTACGGCGGATTCTGGGAACGGCAGCCGTTGTCCGGAACTCGCCAATTCCGGCGGAAGGAAGTGCACCGTTCCGCGATGTTCTCTGCACCGCTATCGACAAGATCCACGCACAGGCACACACGAGCACCGACACGCCACCAAGTATTCCACGTGACATTCGGCTGCGTCCCATCGAGTATGAATTGCTGCGCCAGTTAATGGAACTGTGGACACTGCGCCGCACCATCATCGTGAAAGAACGTGCCGAAGGCGAGCCGGTAACCTAGCGGCTACGCCACCATCAGCTCACGCCCGGTACAGTAGAATATTCAGCCTCCCAGGCGATTACCCGAGCTGCATGCATGGCTCGAGAGTGCGGCAGGCATTGGGCAACAACCTCGACTTGCTATCCCGGAAGCGGACCATGGACTACTTCTCTGCAATACGCGCTTTTCTTCATGCGGCGGAGCTCGGAAGTTTCAGCAAGGCGGCAGATAAAGTTGGGATTAAGACCTCTACCGTTTCGCGCTATATCAACGAACTGGAACAGGATCTAGGAATCGCGCTTTTCAATCGATCGACGCGAGGCCTGGTGCCCACCGAAGGGGGACGGGTCTTCAGGGAACACGCGCTTATCGTCATCAAAAGCCTGGACGAAGCACGCGAAATCACAGCATCACTCAACACGTCTCCGCGCGGGCTCCTGCGCGTTACGATGCCGACATCATTTGGGCGCAGACACGTGATACGCCATCTGCCGGATTTCATGGATCGCTACCCCAAAATCGATATCGATGCGGTCGTCACCGACGACGTCCTGAACATCATTGATTCGGGCATCGACCTCGCGATCAGAATTGGTGTACTCCCGGATTCGCAATTGATGGCGCGGCAACTGGCAGTACATCGACGGATTGTATGTTCGAGCCCGGCCTATCTGGCACAGCACGGCACCCCCGCGTCCCCGGAGGAACTAGCAGGCCACACGACGCTACGCATGCCCCTGGCGACAGACGACACATGGTTTTTCGTCAACCGCACGCATCGCACGGTTCCCCAAGACGTATCTGTGCGACTCCAGAGCCGCTTGCGTGTCAACGATACCGAAGCGGTACTGGATCTCGCCATTGCCGGCCGCGGCATAGCCCTGCTACCCACCTGGGCAATCGGCCCCGCTTTCCGGAAAGGCAAGCTGGTGCAGCTCCTTCCTGAGTGGGAAGCACAGCCTACGCGCGCGGCGCCTGCGGTATGGGCCGTCTATCCCCCCAAAAAGACTGTGTCATCAAAGGTACGGGCGTTTCTCGACTTCTACGCAGCGATCTTCAGTCAGGAAGGCTACTGGGAAAGCTGAGCGGCCTCGGTGCGGACCCATGCGGGTTGACAAGCTCCGCCCCGGGTCAAACTTCGCGAGCAGCATGGCCGCCGCGAACTCTGGCGGCCCTGTCCTCAAAAGCGAATGGCGCGCGCCGTACAACCCATTTCAAACGGTCCCAGTCGCGTCTGCTGTAAATGCCGACACGGCGGGCCGCACCGGCGCGCGAGACATCCATGGCAAGGACGGTAACGCGAAAACACCGGCAAAACAGCCGTTACTCCCTCGCAAACGGATATGCAGTTCTTCGCTGCGACGCCCCAACGATCCACTGCAAGCACACTGAGGCCCGGACGAACGCGACACCCGATGCCCGGCGCACGCATCGTTAGCGCAGGCGCCATTGCGGCATGCCCCACTGCGCAAAGGAGAGTTCCCGATTAGGTCCTTCCGCACCCTGCTTGCGACAGCTATTGTGCACGTGACTACGCAGCACCGCTGTTTCGCACGCTCCCCGAGACCGGGCAAGTTACGTGCGCGCAATGGTGTCCGGTGATACACCTTCATTGAAAAAGATGACGACTTCCACACCTCTGGCCACGATTTGAGGAGGTGGACATGCATCGTCTGCGGTTGGATATACGACGAAGCGGCGGGTGCACTCGTGAACGCGGCCTTTGCTTTTACGCTTACGCCAACCAATCGCAGTGTGCGGCGCTGGTCGAAAAAAGACCGGGGCCCGCGCGAAGTCAACGGAGCTAAGGGCATGGACAAGGCAAAGCGAAAAGGCAAAATCGAGGCGTATCACCACCCCGCCGCCGGCTGGGGCGCACTGAAGTACGTCGCCATCAATCTGATCAAGGAGCGCGTTGCCGGCAGCAACTACCGTACCCTGTTCAAGCAGAACCAGCCGGACGGCTTCGATTGCCCGGGCTGCGCGTGGCCCGATCGCAACCACGCGTCGACATTCGAGTTCTGCGAGAACGGCGTGAAGGCCGTCGCGGCCGAAGCCACGACCAAGCGCGTCACACCGGCGTCTTTCGAGGCGAACACGGTCGAATCGCTCATGAAGCAGTCCGATTACGAACTCGAGCAGCACGGCCGGCTCACCGACCCGATGGTGTACGACGCCCGCACGGACCGCTATCGGCCCATAGCCTGGGATGACGCCTTCGCGCTGATTGCAAGGCTTCTCAACCAGCTGGATTCGCCAGACGAAGCCGCGTTCTACACGTCGGGACGCGCGAGCAACGAGGCCGCGTTCCTCTACCAGCTGTTCGTGCGCATGTACGGCACGAACAACTTCCCCGACTGCTCGAATATGTGCCACGAAGCAACCAGCCGCGGCCTGCCGACGACGGTGGGCGTAGGCAAGGGCACGGTCACGCTCGACGACTTCGAACTGGCGGACACCATCATCATCTTCGGGCAAAACCCGGCCACGAACCATCCGCGCATGCTGGGCGAACTGCGTGAAGCGTCGCGCCGCGGCGCCACGATCGTATCGGTGAATCCGCTGCGCGAACGCGGTCTCGAACGCTTCGCGAGCCCGCAGCACCCGGTCGAAATGCTGACCTTCAGCAGCACGAAGATCGCCTCGACGTTCATCCAGCCGAAACTGGGCGGAGACTTCGCGCTCATCAAGGGCGTGGCCAAGCATCTCATCGAGCTCGACGACAAGGCGCTTGAAAACCGCACGGAACGCGTGCTCGATCTCGACTTCATCAACCAGCACACCCTTGGCTTCAGCGCGTTCGCCGACGACCTGCGCAACGAGAGCTGGCCGCTTCTCGAAGCGCAGTCCGGCGTCGCCCGCGAAGACGTCGAAGGTCTCGCGCGCATCTATGCCAACGGCAAGCGCGTGATCGCCACCTGGGGCATGGGCATTACGCAGCACAAGCATTCGGTGCAGACCGTGCACATGCTCTCGAATCTGCTGATGATGCGCGGCAATATCGGCCGTGAGGGCGCCGGCCTGTGTCCCGTGCGCGGCCACTCGAACGTGCAGGGCAACCGGACCGTGGGCATCGAGGACAAGCCCACGCAGGCCTTCCTCGACCGGCTGGGCAAGGTGTTCGACTTCGATCCACCGCGCGAGCATGGTCTCGACGTCGTCGAGACGGTCGAGCACATGATCGAAGGCAAAGTGAAGGTGTTCATGGGGCTGGGCGGCAACTTCGCCATGGCGACCCCGGACACGCGTCGCACCTTCGACGGCCTGCGTTCCTGCGACCTCACGGTCCACATCACGACCAAGCTCAACCGCAGCCATCTTGTGCACGGTGCCAATGCGCTGATCCTGCCGACGCTCGGCCGCACCGAGATCGACGTGCAAAACGGCATCGCTCAGGGCGTCACGGTCGAAGACTCGATGAGCATGGTGCACATATCGTATGGCATGAACAAGCCCGCCTCGCCGAACCTGATGTCCGAGACGGCAATCGTCGCGAACATCGCGCACGCCACGCTCGGCGACGAGAAGGTGGACTGGCTCGCGTATGCCCGCGACTACGCGAAAATCCGCGACGCCATCGAGCAGGCCATCGAGGGCTTTGACCGGTACAACGAGCGCATCCAGCACCCGGGCGGCTTCCATCTGCGCGTGGCCTCGCGCGAGCGCGACTGGAAGACCTCGACCGGCAAGGCGAACTTCGTCGTGCACGCCGTGCAGCAGGACACGCCGATCGCCCGTGCGAAGGCGATTCACGGCGAACGCCTGATGACGCTGATGACCACGCGCTCTCACGACCAGTACAACACGACGGTCTACGCGCTCGACGATCGCTATCGCGGCGTCTTCGGCCAGCGACGCGTCGTTTTCATCAACCCGACCGACATAGCCATGCTCGGGTTCAAGAACGGCGACTGGGTCGACATGACCACGGTCTGGGACGACGGCATCGAACGCCGTGCGGACTACTTCCGGCTCGTCGAATACGACATTCCGCGCGGCTGCATCGGGGCGTACTACCCGGAGACGAATCCGCTCGTTCCGCTGTCGAGCGTGGGCGACGTCTGCAACACCCCGACCTCGAAGTCGATTCCCGTGTTGCTGCACCGTTCGTCCGAGCCGCCCGTGCTGCCTGCGTTCTGATTCCCCACTGTCGGGTCGAGTCGCGCGCTTCCCTGTTCTCCAATCACCTGGTAATCACCATGTCTGTCGAAGCCCTGAATCTGGCCCGCGGTCAGTTCGCCTTGACCGCGATCTTCCACATACTCTGGCCGATCCTCACGATCAGCCTGTCCGCCTTTCTTCTCGTCGTCGAAATCCTTTGGGTCAAGACGAGCGACGTCGTCTGGTACCGCCACGCGCGGTTCTGGAGCAAGCTGCTGCTGCTGAACTTCGCCGTCGGCGTCGTGAGCGGCATTCCCCTGGAATTCGAGTTCGGCACGAACTGGGGACCGTTCTCCCGATACACCGGCCAGTTCTTCGGCAATATCCTCGGGTTCGAGGGGGCCCTGGCGTTCATGCTGGAGGCGGGCTTCGTCGGCATCATGATGCTCGGATGGGGTCGCGTGCCCAAGGGCGTGCACCTGTTCGCCACCGCGATGGTCGCGTTCGGCTCGTCCCTCTCCGCTTTCTGGATCATGGTCGCGAACTCGTGGCTGCAAACGCCGAGCGGCGTGACCGTGGTGGACGGCAAGCTCGTCGTCACCGACTACCTCAAGGCGATCTTCAGCCCGGACATGCCTTGGGGCGCGTCGCACATGTGGTTCGCCGCACTCGAAACGGGCCTCGTCGTGATCGCCGGCATCTCGGCGTACTACCTGTTCAAGCGTCGCAATCCGGCGTTCTTTGTCCGCTCGTTCAAGCTCGCGCTCCTGCTGCTGGTATTCGTCGCGCCCGTGGAGATCTGGCTCGGCGATTCGAGCGGCGTCGACGTCTTCAAAACGCAGCCGGCCAAGGGCGCCGCGATCGAGGGCCACTGGGAAACGAACGCACCCGGCACCGGTGCGAGCTGGTCGCTCCTTGCGTGGCCGGATGCCGCCAAACAACGCAACGACTGGTCGCTTGAAGTGCCCGGCCTGCTGAGCGTTCTCGGCACGCACAGCCTGCACGGTCAGGTCACGGGTCTGAAAGACATTCCCGTCCAGAATCAGCCGCCGATGATCCCGCTGCTTTACTACGCGTTTCGCGTCATGGCCGGGATCGGCTTCCTGTTGATGGTGCTCGCGTTCTGGACCCTCTACGCATTGCGCCAGTCGGGCCGCCACCTCGACAAGCTGCTTGCGCAGCGCAAGCTGCTGCTCGCCTGGGTGCTGGCGATCCCGCTGCCGTACATTGCCGTCGAATGCGGCTGGATCGTGCGCGAGGTGGGCCGCCAGCCGTGGCTCGTCTACGGTCTACTGCGCACCGAGCATGCCGCCTCCGCCATTCCGGCCGGCACCGTTTTGGGCAGCATGATCATGTTCTGCGCCTTATTCGTCATCCTGATCGTGTCGTTCTTCGTGGCCGCCCGGCGCTGGCTGCGTCAAGGTCCCGATCTCGACGTGATGCCGCCGGCCGAGCCCGCACGTCAGGCCGTCGCGCACGCCGTCGACTATTGATCTGCGCCGTCTCCCCCAATTCGCTTTGACCTTACAGGAAGTCATCATGACCCCCGCATCAACCCAGGACCTGTTGAATCACGCATGGTTCGGGCTCATCGGCCTGATGCTCGTGCTCTACGTCGTCACGGACGGCTTTGACCTCGGCGTGGGCGTGCTCACGCTGCTGCAGCGCCGCGAGAGCGACCGCGACCTCATGGTCCAGTCCATCGGCCACGTCTGGGACGCCAACGAAACCTGGCTCGTCGTGCTCGGCGGCGCCCTCTTTGGCGCCTTTCCGGCGGCCTATGCGATGATCCTCTCTGATCTCTACGTCCCCGTGATGGTCCTCATCGCGAGCTTCATCATGCGTGGCGCGGCCCTCGAGTTCCGTCACGCGGCCCACTCGAGCAAGACCGTGTGGGACCGCGTTTTCGGCATCGGCAGCCTGCTCGCCGCGGTCTCGCAGGGCATCGTGCTCGGCAAGATTCTTACCGGCTTCGTGCCGGGCGCCTCGAGCCTCGGCTTCGTGGCGGTCACGGCGATCGGCGTCGTATCCGGCTATTGCCTGCTCGGCGCGACCTGGCTCGTGAAGAAGACCACGGGCGGCCTCGAGAGCTCGGCGCGCCGCTACGCAATCGTTTCTGTCTTCACGACCGTGGCCGCGGCCCTCGTGGTTTCGTTCGCGACGCTGAAGCTGAGCCCGGTCGGCGTGACGCGCTGGCAGGAACAGGGCGTCTTCCATCTGCTGATCGCGCTCGCGGTGCTCGCTGCGCTGGCGTTCCTGTATGTGCTTTACGCGATCCACATGCGCGGAGAACACGGCCCGTTCGTGGGGGCCACGCTGCTCTTCGTGATCTCGTTCGCGGGGCTCGCCATCAGCCTGTTCCCATACATCGTGCCGGGCGAGCTGACCGTTGCCGCCGCCGCCTCGGATAGCGCGACGCTCACTTTCATGCTCTTCGGCATCGGCACCGTCTTCCCGATCATGGTCGGCTACAATCTTTACCAATACCATCTGTTCCGCGGCAAGTTGGTGCCGGTAAAGCACTAGGCGGCCACCGCGCTCCGTCAACAACGCCTTGCGCGCGGGACACCGTGCGCAAGGCATTTTTCTTAGTGTCGCCGCGGGCGAAGCGTCACCGGCAAGCGACCCTTCGGCACGCCAGTGCCCGCAGAAGCGCTCGACGAAGCCATCAGCGCATCTCGGACCACGGCCGCGAGGAGATTCGCGCTCCCTCCATCAACCACTCAAGCCATGCCTGACACTCTCAGCTTCGACCACGCGCAGCGCTGCCACACGCGTCTTCACGGGCAGCCTGGTGCCGACACCGTCGCGATGCAGGAGCATGCCCGCGAGGCCTATGAAACCGTAACATTCGACGCGCCGGTGCCAGCTGGCGCACACATTCGCCGGCGCGGCGAAGAAGTGCGCGCGGGACAACTGCTGCTACCGGCCGGCGTGCGCATCGAGCCGGCGCATATCGGCGTCGCGGCCGCACCGGGGCATCGACATGCTCGATGTCTTCGCGACGCTGCGCGTGGGCATCCTGACTACCGGCGACGAGCTCGTCGCGCCGGGCGGCCCGCGCGAGGCACAGCAGATCTATGACAGCAACGGCTTGATGCTGGGCACGCTGGCAGCGGGCATGGGCGCGCACGTCGTGCGCACCGTTCATATGGGCGACGACGAACGTGCGATCCACGCGACCCTGCGCGCATTGCGTGCGCAGTTCGACCTGATCGTGACGACGGGCGGCGCGTCAGTCGGCGAGCGCGACATGACCCGCAGCGCGTTGACGTCGCTCGGAGCTTCCTTCGTTCTGCGCGGCATGCGCATGAAGCCCGGCAAGCCGGCCGCGCTCGCGCGCTTATTCGTGCGGGCATCGTCCGGCTTTGGAGGCCAGTGCAGTGAACAGTGAAGCCCGATCATGCTGGCGCAGGACCCGCGAGCGGGGCCCCGATCCCGTCAGCCGGGCCGATTGAGGTGCAGCAGCATGAAGTCCCACGCTCGCGCAAGGAGTCCGGCCTGCGGAACTGCGTCGAGCGCGACAAGCGGCCCCTGTGCGAGAACCCGGCCGTCCGTTGAGACGAGCTCCACGTTCCCCACCTTCTGGTCTGCGGCGAGCGGCGCGACGAGCGGTGACACGATTGAGACCTTCGGCTTGACGCCGCGATCCTGACCGGCGGGCACGGTCAGCATCAGGTCCTTCGCCACGCCCACCCTGACGCTCAATGCCGTGCCCTCGTAGAGGCGGGACGTCTCGACCGCCTGACCGGCCTTGTAGAACGCGACTTCCTCGAACGCATCGTAGGCGAAGTCGAGCATTTTCAGGCTGTCGCGCACACGGTCGGATCCTGTCGGGTCGCCCATCACGACACTGATGACACGCCGCGTCATGCCGGGGGCGCCAGGTACGGGCCGCAGGGCGCTGGCGATCAGGCAATACCCGGCGGCATCGGTATGTCCGGTCTTGAGACCGTCAACAGTCGGATCGAGCCAGAGCAGGCGATTACGGTTTAGCTGCCGGATGTTGTCGTAGCTGAACGTCCTGACCGAAAAGATTGGATAGTCCTGCGGGAAATCGTGAATCACGCGCATCGCGAGAATCGCCAGATCGCCTGCCGTCGTGTAGTGATTCGGTTCAGGCATGCCGTTGACGTCCGCAAAGTGCGTGTGGCTCATCCCTATCGCCTGGGCCTGGGCATTCATCACGTCGACGAAATGCGATTGCGTGCCGCCCACGATTTCCGCCAGTGCAATCGCGGCATCGTTGCCGGACTCTACAATCAACCCGTAGAGCAGGTCGTGCACGGACACCGGCTTGTTCGCCTCGATGAACATCCTCGATTCGTCCTTGCCGACGGAGCGAACGGCATCGCTGGGCAACACCGTTTCGTCCATGCGGATTTTATTGTCCTGCAGCGCCTGAAAGACCAGATACGCCGTCATGATCTTCGTGAGCGACGCAGGCTCCATGCGCGCCTCGGCGTCCTGCGAGGCGAGGATCTGATTGCTCGACGAGTCCATTAAGACCCAGGCGCGCGCGTTGACCGCGGGCGGTGCGGTCTGGGCCGGTGCGCGATTCGAAAGCAGCGCGATCGAGCAAAGCGACGCGAGGAGGACATATCTCTTACGAAGGGACTTGCACAGACTCATACGCTCCTTGTGACGTTCAGGGTTGCTGAAATGTGGTAAGGCAGTAGCAACGCGCGCACGCAACCGCGCGGTGCGCATCCGCCCCCATCTGGCCGATTGCGAGACAAGTACGGTAGAGGGCGGCCCCTGCGCCCAGGAAGTCCCTTTTCCAGAATACTGTTTTGCGCGCTGGGCACCGCCCTGACGCACAGACGCCGCCTCGCGGCAACTCGCCATCTTCGAAAATCTGCTTTGCGCAACCGGTATAGCGGCCCCCAAACCACGCGTTCTAGACTACACGGGCCGGCTTCTGCTCCCGCGCTCGCCGCCGATCGGATGGCCAGTGGATCGGGGCGCCGAGTGTCCAGACTGCTCGCGCCGCATGGGCAGGCGGCGCCCGGCTCGCATGCGGCACGCGCGTCTCGCCTCTTCGCGCCCGCTGCCCGATCGACAGCCAGGCTGAAATCGCTACAACGGAAAAAGGAGAATCTCGATGCTTTTGGGAAAAAAACTGGCCCACTGGGCGGAGGAAATACGGTCGACGTCAAACCTTCCAGCGCACCTTGTGTTGTGGAATGGTGAGCACTTCGATTTTGGGACGTTCGCCGAGCCTCATGTCACGCTGAACGTCAGGAGCGCATCCGCGTTGCCGTTGCTCCTCGATCCGAGTCTCGACAATCTCGGCGAGGCCTACGTGAACGGCAAGATCGATATCGAAGGCAAACTCACGGACATCATCGACATCGGCTACGCGCTCGCCCGCAGTACCGTGACTAACGCCCTCTCTGCTGTGCGCGCCGTGCGCGCCATGAGTCACACGAGGCGGACCGACAAGCGGGCAATCCAATACCACTACGATGTCTCGAACGAGTTCTACCAACTGTGGCTCGACGAGAACATGGTCTACTCGTGCGCGTACTTCGAGAACGGCGACGAAGACCTCGCCGCCGCGCAACTCAAGAAGATCGACCACATCCTCACCAAGATCCAGTTGCAGCCCGGACAGCGCCTGCTCGACATCGGCTGCGGCTGGGGCGCGCTCGTGCTGCGCGCGGCCCACAAGTTCGGCGCGCGCTGTGTGGGTATCACGCTTTCCCAGAACCAGTTCGATCTCGCCGCTGCGCGCGTGAAAGCAGCCGGACTCGAGGACCGCATCGAGATCCGCCTGCAGGACTATCGCGACGTCGAAGGCCAGTTCGACCGCATCACGAGTGTCGGCATGTTCGAGCACGTCGGCTGCAGGAATCTGCCTGACTATTTCTCTCGCATCCGCGCGTTGCTCACCGACGACGGCATCGCCATGAACCATGGGATCACGTCCACCGGCGCAGACGGCCGCGAGACCGGCCTCGGCGGCAGCCAGTTCATCGACCGCTACGTGTTCCCGGACGGCGAGCTACCGAACATCAGTCTGGCGCTCGAGGCGCTGCAGAGCGGCGGACTGGAGGCGGTCGACATCGAGAACCTGAGGCGACACTATGCCCGCACGCTCAACACCTGGAGCGGGAACTTCGAGGCGCAAGCCGAGCAGGCCAGGAAGCTCGTCGATGAAGTGAAGTTCCGCATCTGGCGCGTCTATCTGGCGGGTTGCGCCTACGCGTTTGAGCACGACGACGTCTCGATTTACCAGATCGTCTGCCGCAAGGCCGGGCGAAACGCGGCGACGCTGCCGTGGTCGCGCCGACACATGTACGAGCACACACTGCCGCGCTAGCGCATTGGCCCGGATCGATACACGCGGCCGCGCGTGTCAGCGTGCAAGAGAACGCACGGCGCGGGCACGCGGCCTTTCCGATCCGACCCATCGAACTCTGAAACAACACAGTTAGAAAAATCCCCTTGACTGACTACCTATCAGTAGATAGAGTTAACTCTATGGACACGACATCAACAATACGCGAGCAGATTCTCGACCACGCGATCACGCTGATCATGCTCCGCGGTTACAACGGCTTTAGCTACCGCGATCTGTCGGAACTGGTCGGCGTGAAGACGTCAAGTATCCACTACTACTACCCGTCGAAGGACGATCTGGTACTTGAAGCGGTCAATGAGTACAGCAGCGAAGTACTCAATACCGTCAAGGCGATCGACGCTGCGTTGCCGGCCGATGCGAAGCTCAGCAAGTACACGAAGTTGTTTGGCAGAACCCTGGGGGACGGCAATCAGATTTGTCTGTGCGGCATGCTCGCAGCCGACATCGAATCGCTGCCGGACAACATCCGGCATGCGATACAGGCTTTTTTCAAGGCCAACGAAAGCTGGCTGGCGAAAGTGCTCGCGCAAGGTGCACAGGAGCGTACGCTGACGGTCAACGGCAAACCCGAAAATGCCGCGCGTGCGCTCTTCGCGGCTTATCAGGGCAGTGTGCTGGCAAGCCGGTTGTTCAAGACGAAGGGCCGGCTCGAAGATATCGAGGGCACCTTGAAAGTAGTGCGGTAAAGCGGTAGTGCAGTAAAGCTGTAAGGTGAGGTGGCGATTCACCTCTTTAATTGGCCATCGATCTATCTTCCCATAGATAGATGACGTTAGACGGAAAGCGCGGACATCATATCTCTCTTCCCCGCCCCTATCGGCTTGCGCTCCATAAACTAGACGTGTCCCCTCAGGAAGCGGCGTTCGTTGCTGGCTCCAGTTACGACATGTTCGGTACGCGGCCGTCGGATTACGAACCTACTGGCACAACCGGATCGGCTTGCCGCTCGTCTGCGGCGCACAGACACCGGAAATCGAGTCCCGAACACTCACCTCACTCGTCTCGTGGGCCAGCCACTTCGAACCGGCCACTCAGCCATGACACTCGATCACACCGTGGCACTTGATTTACTGTACACACCGGCGGCCGTCATCGAGGTACGCCGGATGGAAAAGAACATCGCATCGATGCAGCAGCGAATGAACGCATTGGGCGTGAAATTCCGGCCGCACGTGAAGACATCGAAATGCCTCGACGTCGTAAGGGCGCAGCTATCCGCAGGTGCACAAGGTATTACGGTGTCCACGCTGAAGGAGGCGGAGACATTTTTCGCGGCCGGCATCACGGATATCCTTTACGCTGTCAGCATCGTTCCGTCCAAGCTCTCCCGGGCTATGGCACTCCGGAAACAGGGATGCGACCTGAAAATCATCGTCGACAATGCCGGCGCCGCCGCCGCAATCGTCGCGTTTTGCCAGACGGCGGACGATCCACTCGAGGTGTGGATCGAAGTGGATACCGACGGGCATCGCTCCGGGATCACGCCCGAGGAGAATGAGCTGCTGGAAATCGGTCGCATCCTGCAGACGGGCGGCATCAAAGTCGGAGGAGTCATCACTCATGCCGGCTCGAGTTACGAACTGAACACGCAGGAAGCGTTAGCGGCGCTCGCCGAACAGGAGCGCGCCGGCTGTGTGCGTGCCGCACAGCGCCTACACGCCGCCGGCATTCCATGCGAAACCGTCAGCGTTGGTTCGACGCCGACTGCGCTGGCCGCAAAGCATCTCGATGGCGTCACTGAAGTTCGAGCCGGTGTTTACGCCTTTTTTGATCTCGTGATGCATAACGTCGGCGTGTGCGCGATCGACGACATTGCGCTCAGCGTACTCACCACTGTGATCGGCCATCGGCGGGACAAGGGATGGGTCATCGTCGATGCGGGCTGGATGGCGATGAGCCGCGACCGCGGCACGTCGAAACAATCCCGCGATTTCGGCTATGGACTGCCGTGCACCCTGGACGGCGCCCCGCTCAACGGCTTCGTGCTGATCGGCGCTAACCAGGAGCATGGCATATTGGCTCGGGCCGATGCTGAGCCCGCAACTGATGACGGCGACCTCGAAACCCGCTTTCCGATCGGTACCCGGCTACGCATCCTGCCGAACCACGCTTGCGCGACAGGCGCACAGTTCCCCGAATACCATGCGCTCGAACCGACCGGCGCACTTACCGTATGGAGACGCTTTCATGGCTGGTGAAAATCGTTCGCCGCAGCCCGTTCACCCCGCTACGCCGGGTCTCTCGACGCCCGGCGGGCACTATAGCCATGTGACGGTCGCGAACGGGTTCGTTTTTGTTTCGGGTCAGTTGCCAGTTACGGCCGCCGGCACGAGACTGGACGACCGTTCATTCGCCGAACAGGCCCGGCAGGTACTCGACAACGTGGAACAGGCGCTGCTCGCCGCAGGCAGCGCGATCGACCAGCTGGTGCAGGTTCGCGTCTACGTCGACGACATCGAAAACTGGCCGGAATTCAATAGCATTTATGCGAGCTGGGCTGGAAATGCACGTTCTTCCAGAGCCGTCGTTCCGACGGGGCCGCTGCATTTCGGTTTGAAGATCGAGGTGGAGGCTTTGGCAGTTCTGTAGAGCAGTAGAGTGAAAGGCCGCGACTTGCGCTTTGTGTCGAATAGCCAGATCACCGAGCAGTCAGAGGATGGGTGACCTACGCGAGTTTCGGTCATCAAGGAGTAGGCTTGAACGCTCATTCCGTCGCACAAGACGTCGAAGGTAAGTTGTTCGATATCACACCGTTATCGGATGAAAGCGCTCGTCAGTTCATGCGCTTTGTCCGGCATTCTGGTGAAGAAGCTCAATGTCTCATTCATCGAGATCTGAACGGCAGCCTCGCCAACGCCTCAATACTCGAAGCCGTCGACCGTGCTTCGATAGTCATCTGCGCATGGGGCTCGCACGAAGCCGCGGCAAGGCGCGCAGCCGACGTACTGCACCTCCTTCGCATCACCAGCATGAGCGGCAAACTCTTTCACCTCGGCCTGAACAGGGATGGCAGCCCGAAGCACCCGCTGTACATCGCCAGCAGCACACGGCCGAAGCCATTTAGCGGGGTCGAGGATGTCTGATACTTTCCTGACGGAAGAAGAAGTAGCAGAATTGACTGGCGTCCGTACGGGGCGTCGCGGCAAGACGCGCGAGGAGCGGCAGATAGACTGGCTGCGAACCTCTGGGATCCCGTTCTGGACAAACGCGCGCCGCCGACCGATTATTCCACGTGCGGCGATCGAAGGGCGGCGGCAGACCGATGAACCGGTCAGGAAGAAGTGGCGGCCGAAGGTGCTTGCATCGGGGTGACATCATGGGTCGAAAGCCGACTGTGAATCTGAACCTGCCACCAAGGATGCGTGCCCGGAAACGTTGGAACAAAATCCATTACTACTACGACTGGGGAGGCAATCCACGTCGCGAAGAACCGCTCGGCCCAGACTTCGTGCTTGCCGTAAAACGGTGGTCCGCGATCGAGGAAACGCAAGCGCCGAGAGCGACACAGCCTACCTTCAAGGACGCAGCGGCGATGTATGTACGCGAGGTCCTGCCCACCAAAGCTCGCCGCACGCAGACCGACAACCTTAAGGAACTCGTATTTCTACGCGAGTTGTTCGACGACGATGTGCTGCTGGACGATATCGAGCCAACCCACGTCAAACAGTATCTGCGCTGGCGTCACAAGAAGGCCGTCGCGTGGTATGCAGCGAAGAATCGGGTCTCGCCCCCGAACGCGGGACACGTGCGTGCCAATCGTGAGATCGCCCTGTTTAGCCACATCTTTAACAATGCACGCGAGATCGGCCTGACGAAAGCGGCGAACCCTTGCGTGGGTGTGAAGAAGAACACGGAGGACGGTCGCGATGTCTACGTGGAAGATGATCTGTATGTACGCCTGTATGAGAAAGCTGACCAGCCGACGCGCGACGCGATGGATCTGGGCTACCTCGCCGGCCAGCGTCCGCAGGACACATTGCGCTATGACGAGCGCGATATCCGGGACAACTTCCTCGCCATAGGACAGGGGAAGACGGGAAAGAAGATCCGCATGGAAGTGACCGGCGAACTGAAGTTGGTAATCGAGCGGATTAGGGCGCGCAAAGCGACTTACAAGGTCGTCAGCACCGCGCTGATCGTCACGGAGACCGGCCAGCGCATGACGTTGAGAACCTTGCAATACCGGTTCAGGACGGCGCGAGAAGCGGCCGGCATCCCGGCGAAAGACTGGCTCTTTTAAAAGCGCAGTGGGTAATGCGGCTCACGAGGCATGCGGATTGAGTGCTGAGAAGTCGAGTTTGCCCGCGATGAGAAACAGCACGGTGCGCATGGTCTTGAAGCTGGCGTATCCCCGTGCCTTGCGCTTGGCGGCCTGAAACAGGCCGTTGATCGCCTCAATGAATCCATTGGTCTGGCGTGTCTGCGCCCACGCGATGATGCCGTCGAAATGACGACGGATCATGCGCGCGACGTCCTTCATGGGCTCGACCTTGGAACGCATGACGTTGCCGCACCACCGGCGCAGCATTTTGGAGACGACGTGGATCTGTTTGCGATCGAGAATCTCGCGCAGTTGCTCGCGGTACATCCACGCTCGGGCCGTGCGGTTGGTGGCGTACTGGCTGATCAGCGCCTCGAGATCGGTCAGTTGCGCGAGATCGAGTTTCTCGGCATCCTTGAGCAGCGACCAGCGCATGCCCTTCAGCGAGGGATCGGTTTTCTGCTGCGCGCGGCGCACACCATCAAGCGCTTTGGACGCATGCGCCACGACATGAAACTTGTCGAAGGTCACACGCGCGTCGGGCAGGTGTTCGTCCACGCCCTTGATGAAGGCAGCCGACATGTCGATGCTGACCGATTCGATCTGTGCAGGCGTGGCATTATGTTCCTCCAGGTGCCGGGCAAAGCGTTCGACAACGCCGGCATCCTTGCCTGGCGTGACGAAGACCACGCGCCTTGCGTCCATGTCGGCGACCAGCGAGATATAGTCCTGCCCACGTCGGGCCGACGTTTCGTCAATGGCCACCGCGGTAACTTCGGACAGGTCGGTCGCGGCCACGGCCAGGTCCACGTAACGGTCACAGATGGCCTTCACCCGATGCCACGACAGGTTCACCACGCGGGCCACCGCGGCAAATGTCATCTCCCGGCACAGCGTCAGCACGAGCGCTTCAAACAGCAGCGTGAAGCCGTCCAGCTTGCCTATCCAGTCGGGTTCGACCAGGCGCACCGAGCCGTCCGGCAGACGCACCCGCGGCACCCGAACCTCCAGATAGCACTCGTGCTGAAAGAAGTTGAGGTGGCGCAGCCGCTTGATCTGGGTGTCGTGAGCCGGATGCTCGCCCGCGACGCCGGGATAGGGAAAGCGCGTACCCGCGACAAAGTCCACGGCAATGGTCAGTTCACGCCGCGCGGCATCGAAATCGACGCCTTGCACGTACCACGGGGCCTTGATTCCCAAGGCGGCTTCAAACAGTTGGGTCTGGTTCATCGGTTCACGTTGTCTTGCAGGGCTGGTTGCCGCATTCTGCCGCAACCAGCCCTGTCCCAGCTTACTTCTTCAACGCGCGTCAAGTATTCGCTTCGCCGGGCTGACGCCCGTACTTGACCCGCCAAACCAGCCACTCGGAATTTGAAATAGGCGAAAGACTTTCAGTTCCGGGATCTACGCGCCAAGGCGGGGACTGACAAGACGGATTCGAGTGGAGACATCCGTCAGGCGCAGAAACAGCTCGGTCACGAGTCGCTGGCCATGACAGAACACTATGTCAGGAAGCGCCGGGGAGAGAAGGTCGGACCGACCAGATAGGAGAATTGCGGAGCAGAACCGATTTTGCGGAGCAGAAATCGGGCTTCAAAAATCGCTGAAAGCCTTGGTGGGCCGGGTGGGAGTCGAACCCACGATGTCCTTTCGGAGGCGGATTATGAGTCCCGTTTCACTGTATGCAAAGACAGGCTTCTGGCGGGGCAGGCACAGTAAATCAAGGGGCGGTTTCAAAACCGAAATGCAACAGGTTAATGAAGGGTTGAAGGTGTTTGCGTGTTGGTCTCGAGCATGCGCGCAAAGACTTCCAGAGGCGAGTGAAAGGCGTGGGTAGCACGGGGCCTGCTGTTCAGGCTGTCGGCGATGTCGTCAAGTTCATCCTGGCTGTAGACCGAGAGATCGGTGCCCTTGGGCAGATACTGGCGTAGCAGTCCGTTGGTGTTCTCACAGGTGCCACGCTGCCACGGACTGTGCGGGTCACAGAAATACACGCGCACGCCGGTGGCGGCGGTGAGTTCCGGATGCCGCGCCATCTCCTTGCCCTGATCATAGGTCAGGCTCTGACGCAGTGGCGTGGCGATGGAGTTCAGTTTGGCGGTGAAGCCGGCCAGCGCTGAGGCGGCGGTGGCATCCTCCATCTTCGCGAGCAGGACAAGCCGGCTGGTGCGCTCGACCAGAACTCCCACGGAGGACTGGTTGCCCGCACCCTTGATAAAGTCTCCCTCCCAGTGCCCGGGCATGACCCGATCGTTCACCTCAGGCGGGCGTACGTGGATGCTCAGCATGTCGGCGATCTTGCCCCGTCTGTCGTTGCCACGACTGCGTGGCATTCGCGTGCTGCGAGCCTGGCGCAGACACGAGATGAGCTGGCGGCGCAGTTCGCCGCGCGGGTGTGCATAGATTGCGTTGTAGATGGTCTCGTGCGAGACGTGCATGGAAGGGTCATCGGGCCACATGCGCGTCAGCGTACCGGAGATCTGCTGCGGCGACCACTTCCAGCTAAGCAGACTGAGCACAATGCGCCACAGTGCGCCTTGGGGATTCAGCTTACCCGGCGTGCGCGCTGCAGCCCGCCGGTTCGAACTGATGGTCTGCGCGACTACCGAAGCGTAGCCGCGCACCGGACACGCATTACGCGCCAGTTCACGGCTGACGCTCGAAGCTGAGCGGTCAAGCGTGCGGGCCATGGCCCGCACGCTCAAACCCTGCTGTTTCATGCTGGCAATAGTGATACGTTCTTCAGGCTGCAACTGCTGATACTTTCTTGTAGTCATGTGCGCACCTTAGCAGATCAAGGTGTTGCACTTCAAAATTGATCGCGCCAGGGTTTCCGGCTGGTCACGATGATGCAAATGCGGACAGTGTTTGCAGCTTTAAGGCAGAAAAATCCACACTGCTCGTGACGCCCGCCTTCCCGGGGATCCGCGCCGCTTGCAATGATGATCGCGCGCCGCGCCTCGCACTTGAGACATCAATCTGGCCTTTCTGAATGAACCAAAGGACGGTCCGGCGTACGGCCGCGCTAGTCGCTCGAGTGTACGTGGTCGAGCCTGAACAATTCGGCGAGCCTCGTGCAGCGGGGCTTTGAGGCCGAAATGGTGTTGTGAGATTTGCAGGAACCTGGCACATTAACGTGAGAATCCTGCAAATTCTGATGAGGTGCGGATGGGTCCCAAGACGCCTGTGAAAGAAGGAGATTTCTTCCGGCAGCCGCTGCGTGAACAGATCAATCTGAAACATCCGCTGGTACGGCTGGCTGACCTGATCAACTGGAATCGGCTGGGCGTCGCGATGAGCGAAAGCTTCGTGTCGCGCAAGGGGCGACCGGCGACATCGCCCAGGCTGATCGCCGGTCTGCTGTATCTGCAGCACGCATTTGACCTGTCTGACGAAGAGGTCGTCTGGCAATGGGTGGAAAACCCGTATTGGCAAGTGTTCACCGGCGAAACGCACCTGCAGACCGAACCGCCAATCGATCCATCGAGCCTGACGCGCTGGCGCAAGCGGCTGGGCGAAGCCGGCGTTGAGGAGTTGCTGGCCGAAACGATCGACGCAGCCAAAAGGGCGGGCGTGATCAGGGCTGCGAGCGTCAAGCGCGTGATCGTAGACACTACTGTCATGCAAAAGGCGGTCGCGCACCCGACGGATTCACGCCTGCTCGAGCGGTGTCGCGAACATCTGGTGAAGGCTGCAGCGCGCCACGGCCTGAAGCTGCGGCAGAACTACAACCGCGAGGCGCCGCACCTGGCGCGTCAGATTGGCCGTTACGCACATGCGAAGCAGTACAAGCGCATGAAGAAAGTGTTGCGTACGCTGCGCTCGCGTGTGGGTCGGGTGATGCGTGACGTGGAGAGGCAGATAGATTCGGTATCCGAAGGAAGTCGCGTGATTCTGCAGGAACTGGTTGGGCGCACAAAGCGCATCCTGTCGCAAAAGCCGAAGGACAAAAACAAGCTCTACGCACTGCACGCGCCCGAAGTTGAGTGTCTGGCCAAAGGCAAGGCGCATACGCATCAGCAGGATCTCGCGGCGAAGATGCTCAGCGACAATCTCAGCGCGCTGCTGTGCCTGGAAGCACTCCGCGAACGCGACGGCGTGATCGGCGAAGATACGCCTACCGTGCTCGGCTCTTCCAGCGGCGCACTGCTCAAGCTCAACCGCACTCGCGCATTTGCCCACATCCGGCAGTGCTTGCCTCGCTGGCTGTGCGATCGCTGCGCGCCACCCCTCGATGATCTGATTCGTCTGCTTCGTCATATCGCCGACAATGTCATTCGCTTCGTTCCAGACCGGGCACGACCTCGTCCCTCTCAACCCAAGCCACACAAGGCATTCGCCTCCAAGGCCGTCATGTAGTCATCCTTAAGTTGCGAGGATTTCCTGCACATGGCCGTCCGGGCGCGAGCGGCCGCCGAAGCTGGGCTGCCGGAATGCCGCTACCAGCAAAGGCTGTCATGTCGGAATATCGCTATTGCCGTCCAAAAACAGCGGTTAGCGCCATCGTGCAAAGCGAGGTAATAATTGCGCCTATCAAAAGTCCGAGTACCAAATTCGTCCCGATATATTTGTTAAACCGATCGTCCGTGACCCAGACACCATTCTTTGTAAACCAAGCACTCCCGTGGATCGTAACGATCGCGCTATCCGGTCTGAGCTCGAGTTTCGTCGCACGCAATAATATCGGGGTGGTCGCACAATCCTGGCTAGCTGGATCTCCCAATTGCCAATAGTCCAACCCTTCGTTTGCCGCACAAGCGTAGAGTGTGTCAACGCTAACGTCGGACGGTCGCACAGCGGCGCTGCGCAAAGACAGGCCGGAACTGGCCGCGAGGGTATCTTCCGCTGCGCCGAGGTGAATAATCGAGGCAGGTTTTCGGGACGGAAAAGTCAGTATGAACGCGTGGTCCTCCGGAACCTCGACGGTAATCGGAACGGCGCCAGGAAGGTGTACGACAGTGCGTTCGGCAATTTGCAAGGCTTTCTGTTCTGCCGAGACTGGCGCCGTCCCGCTTGTGTCGAGCAATACGCCGAGCTGAACTTTCAGTCTGGCGTTGTGTGGAACGATATTCAGGCCTGGATGCGGCCCTTCTCCAATGTGTGCAATCTGCACTTCCGGAACGCCGCGGTCCGCTTCCAACGTTATGTCTATCATCGTGTGGCCGATTCCTGTTTGCGTGGTCGTCCAGGATATCGCTCCATCGGACGTCGGAATCGTCAGCGCGAAATCGTCGCGGAGCGACTTGGCCGTGCTTTCATCCAGATGCGCTCTATCGAAACGCACGTCGACACCCTCGTTGTCCGCGCCCTCGATAGCTAGCAGCGGCCCCGCTCCGAGTAGCTCGAGGAGAAGCCGGTCCCCGATCCCCACTTTCCACGGGTCCGATGAAACCTGGTGGGCAATTGGTCGACTTGTCACGTACCAGTACCCCCCCGCAAGCACCAGCAACACGACAAGGGCGACGGCTGCGTGCATGATGATCGCCCGCGCTTTGGGCGTGATCCTGCGCGCGTGCGATACGGGACCAGGTTTGGGTCGCCTAGTCATGGCTTCACAATGTGTACGGAGTCGGGCGAAAGTGCGCCGCCCCAGCTCTTTTCGTCATTCAACGTATTCCAGACTCGCACTTGCAGGTGATATATGCCTGGCTTGCGTTCGCCGCCCCCATCCTTTCCATCCCAGCTCCCACGATGTGGCCCATGCGGCAGGGCATCGAGTTGGGTCGCGTGTACGACCCCCACGCTCCACTGCCCTTCCCCCGTCTCTTCGAAGCGAAGTATTTCTTCCGAAGCGCGGACAAAGAAATTTACGGTGTTGTAGCCGAACGTGGCCGATTCCTGCGGGAACCGAGGTGTGGGCGGTCCGAATTGCACATTGTTGATCGCGACCGATCCAACTGCGCGCGGTCCTGCGCCGATACCGTAGACGGCGATTGGAGAAAAGGGGCGCGCCGCTTGCTGGCCGCCGCCGGTGGTCGAGGTACACGCCTGCCGTTCCGAATAGACGATGTATTCGCCAGGCCGAGGGTTAGGCCCAATTTCGTCAGGAAGATTTACCTTGGCGACATGCCGGCCGGCATGACCGTCCATATCCAACAAGATGCCTGCGTATGATTTTTCGCCCGTGCTGACGGCAAGCCACGTGCAACTGTCGGGCTGCGGCAGGAAGTCAATCACGAAAGGCCAACCGCCGCGCGTGAACCCCTCGACAGTAAAC
Source organism: Paraburkholderia sp. BL10I2N1 (assembly GCF_004361815.1). Lineage (NCBI taxonomy): Bacteria > Pseudomonadati > Pseudomonadota > Betaproteobacteria > Burkholderiales > Burkholderiaceae > Paraburkholderia > Paraburkholderia sp. BL10I2N1. The sequence goes on from NZ_SNWA01000002.1 coordinate 1,360,528, forward strand.
GACCCAATGCTCAGCGTTACGGGAAATTGAGGGCCTCTCTCCAGCAAACTGTCCGTGCTGGGTTTCGGCTGGGGACTGGACGGATTGACTTTGACTTCGGACCCGCCATCGGGGCGATTGAGGAATATCTGAATCGGGTTAAAGTTGATTGGCGGACCGTTCTCGGGCTTCGGAACAACGGATCCTTCACCCCTTGGCTGCGCAAGGACAATTTGCGAGCTAAACGACAAGCCAACGAACGCGCAGCCAACGGTGCCAATCAGCCTTAAAGTCATGCCGCGGTGCCTGTTCATAATTGCCCCCCAGTTGCCGGTTCCGCGTTGCACACATGATGCAGCGTGGGGTGTCGAACTCACGTGCTGTGCTCGCGATGACGCGGCATCCATTTCCTGCATTCGGATGAACGCTGCGATCAATAAACAATCGCACCGCATACAGACCCATACGTCGCCCACTGAACATGTACAAACAGAGGTTGACGTCACAGTACCGTGCAGACGTAAGATAAGTCTGCCAAAGGGAGACCTGCTCAAGGTGTGAGCGGAACTTATGAATCGTTTCCGTAGCCCATAGTTTTTTGACCATATGGAAGTAAATCTAGCACTCGACGCGAATAATACAAGGCGTTGGTTTGTACCCCTGAATTGACCTGTGATCTCATCCACGAACGGTGGCCACCTCGAATTGAGCGTTGGTTGATACGTTGAAGGACGGCACGTGATCGTCAAGATTGAAGGAGTAAAAGAGCCTGTCTTGACCGCCACCTTGCTGACCCAGCATGACGAAATGGCGTACACGCTCAGACTAACCGCGCGGGAGCCGGTCCGAGCTGCTTCCAATGACTTCCTGTTGGCACGCCCAATCGCGCGGCCGTGCGTGGCTTGCCGCTGCCGCGTCGCGCAGCGGCAACGTCTCAGTGCGGCCGAGGGTGTGTCAAAACGTGCGCCGCTGCCATTCCGCAAAGACGCCGCCCCACCAGAACGCTCTGAATCGGCTTCGTGGCGCCTTGGGAGGGGTAAAGTGACACCCGAAAATCGGGGAGTTTCGAGTTTTGACTCAACTTTAGACACCGGCATCGCTGCCTCACCATCCCCAACGCTGGGCGGCGACCAGGCTATACCGACAACGAAACTGCGATGAACGCGGAACCGCGGCGAACAGATGAAGCGCTACAGCCTCAAGCGGGGGTCGTTGCGCGGTTCCGGGAAGACGAATTTCTGGGACTTGCGGTCGAAGCCGTCGCGAAAGGTAAGTCCGGTAAATTCCATGCGCAGCCACTGCGCCACCAGACCAGCGGTGAGCGGGTGCTTCATGCGCCAGGGTGCTACCGCCTCCATCGGGAAGGCATCGGGGGCCGCCAGACTCAACAACTGCGCCAAGGTCCAAGCCGTCGAGCGAATCTGCATCCACAGCTCGAGCGCGGTGCGCGACTGCTGCCAGAGATTGCTGATACCCCACTACCTTTTGAGATTGTGAAACAGCGGTTCGATGCCCCATCGGCGCGCATACAGCCGCACGATCGCTTCGGCCGTCAGCTCGGTCTCGGTGGCCAGCAGCAGACGGGGCTTCGTCCACGTCTGCTTTTTGGTATCGAAGAACTGGCACCAGACGGCGCGCACGGGTGTGCCGTTGAGGAAGCGCGCCCGCGCCACCACCGAGCGCAGCCGGAGCAACTGCTCCTGACCATAGAGCGACAGGCACAGCTCGGTCACCGGCAAGGCCGCCAGCCCCGGCGGTCAGCCGTTCGCCATAGATGCGCTTGCGGCCGCGCCTGGGCGTCGTCTGTGCCACCGGTGGGAGAAACAATGCGGTGTCGACGCGCGCCTGACCGACCACGCGAATCTGACGTCGCAGCAAGGGCAATACCAGACGCGCGCGCATGAACCAGGAATCGAACAGCACACCGGACCGGCTTGTCGGCCACGCCTGCCAAGCCGCGCAGCAGCGCCAGCGCAATCAAAAGCTTGTTGCGGTTGCCGGTCGCCGGCACCAGGCGGGAGAGAATCGGCAGCACGAGTTTGGCGCCGCCATGACCGAGCACGCTCACCCCGACGGTGACCCAGCACTGCGCGAGCATGAACGTTGGCCGGTTGGTCTTGCGGGTTTTGTCGCGATAAGGGAATCGAGATAAGCGAAAGCGAAATACCGAGTACTGTTTACCAACTGGTTGCGGGTTTTTTCCAGCTGGCGGAATCGGTTGAAAGGCCCCCGGGCTTGGGTTCTACCCGCCTGGCACGAATCGGCTAGAATCCCGATGCTTTGAAGGTCGAAATGGCCGAAAGTCAGTCGTGGCAAGAGATTCCAACGAAATTGAGCGTCGGAGAGTTCGAGCAATTTGTCTGGCCGCATCTGAGCAAGGGCCGTCGCGGACCAGCGCGAAAGCTCAGCGCGCACGCGATTTTCAACTACATCCTGAAGGCGCTCTATCTCGGCTGCCAGTGGAAGGAGTTGCCCATCGAGAAGGATTGGCACGGCCGTCCCGAGATCGATTACACACGCATTTATCGCGCCTTCCGGCGCTGGGAATCGGACGGATGCCTTGATGCCATTTTCGAGGCTTCGGTGTTCAGGCTTCATGGCGATCACCGCCTGGACACGCGCATCATCCATGGCGATGGCACCACAACCGCCGCGAAGAAAGGCGGCGACAATCTCGGCTTCAGCGGCCACAAGAAGCTCAAGGGCTGCAAGGTGGTTGCCCTGTGTGACCGGAATTGCAACGTCATCGCGCCGTTCGTCAGAGCACCGGGCAATCGCAATGAATCACCGCTGTTACGAGAAGCGCTGCCGCGCCTCACGAGCATCGCCCGTGCGGTGGGGCTGGATCTGCGGGGCACGGTCATGAGCCTGGATGGCGTGTACGATTGCCGGCCCAACCGCAAAGCCATTTTCAATCGCGGCATGGTGCCTAACATCGACCCTAATTCGCGCGGCAGAAAAGGACCGAAGCGCGGGCGCAAGCCGCTGTTCGATCCGGCCATCTTTAAAGAACGGTTCAGGACAATCGAGCGGGTGTTCGCGTGGGAAGATAAGTTCCGGCGCCTGCTGCTGCGCTTCGAGCGACTCAGCCACCTGCACTACGCATTGAAAACCCTCGCGTACACGATGATCAATCTTCGGCACTACTGCCGAAGCTGATCACTTGCTTCGAGACCTTTGTTTCATCGCCGGCCATCGCGCCGTGGTCACGCTCGCCCGCAAGATGCCGATACCTTCGCACAACGACACACATGGTCGCATCGCACGCCTGGCCGCTGCGATTCCTTCCCATCCCATGGGCTTGTCCAACCGCGCTGCGCCGAGCCTGCTCGAAACGCGCAACCAGTTGCCAGCGATGTACGGTCGAATGATCAACCTCGAAACCGCGTTCAGCCATCATTTCCTCGAGGTTTCGCAGGCTCAGCGAGTAGGCCCACGTACCACCGCACACACAGCAGGATCACGTCCAGTGGATAGTGCAGCCGTTTGAGCACCTTGGCGACGCCAGACGGCAATGTCTTACGCGGTGTCTTTATGGTCTTGGCCATCGTGATCGTCTAAAATTTCCGTTCGCCGAATTTTACCTCAACGCCTTATTGCGACAGAACCTCCACGACTCCCTTGCCTTCAGGTACTGCGTCACCCGGTGATGCCGCCGACTGTTCTGTGAAAGATTCAGTACGGCGTGCGGTTTGAACGTTTGCGATACCTGGTGGTGCCCGTTATGGCCTTCTGTTCAGGCTTGGCTCTTGCGCGACGTATAGGAAAGCGCGTGTCGTTTCCGAGGGGATTTCCCCAGTGCCCGGCACGTCGGGGCAGCCTGAAGAGCACGAGTCGCGCACCGAAATCCACAGGCACTTATTTGATTACCTTACGCAAAAAGACCACAAGCCCTTGCATACAATGCACGAGCGTCAGAAAGGCCCCCCAATAACAAAAGCATACGGACGCAGCAACACCGGGCGAGTAAGCTCCACCGACGCGGCGCCCCGCATGGCGTCCGTCTGTCGCACCGTCTCCTCATCACTGGCAAACGCGTCGAGAGACACGTCCGCCCCATGAAGCGTCAGTCGCACCGTACGCGCGCGGTCAGTCAGATTGGCTACCACGACTCGAATGCGCCCCTGCGCGTCTCGCGCGGCGATGCATGCGATTGCGGACCGCTCCGCAGCCGCGACGGCGACAGGAAGCCTGTTCGATCCCGACATAGCGGCGAGCGCGCGGGCCACTGCATACATCGGATACCTCGTCACCCCATCGCTAACTTCTGCGAGACCTCGCTCTCCCGTCAACGCACCTAGCGTCAATGTGTCGATCTGCGCACCTTCCAGCGCCGCCGCGTAACCGGCGAGCCAAGCGCCCCCGAACAGCGCGGTCTGGCGCGGATCGAAGCCGGCCATCGTAATCCGTTCGCGGTGCGGGTTGGGCATCACGCGTGAGCCGTACGGATTCTGGCGCATGCCGATCGACACCGGCCCGATCGAGTAAGGCTGCTCCCCGACTAACGAGCGACATGATCGGGTGATGTGTGGAATGGCTTCTAGCGTCTGCATCACGCTACGATCGTCGGCCGCGTGGACGATCGGGCAGGTCGCGTGGGTCACCCAGTCCGCGAGTTCCAGCGGTGGACGCTTGCGATTGAGTTCGGTGAAATAGCTCAGCATCCCGCCGCCGATCCTGAGTCCGGGAAAGGCCGCGCGCGCGGCGCGATAGACGTCGTCGAGCGCGGGACATGGCGGGTTGATGCTGCCTGGCGGGTTCGACTGCCGGTGCACGGACGGACTGACCACGATGCCGACGATCTGCAGTTTTGCCGCCTCGATCAGCGCGGCCAGCGCGTTGAGTTCGCGGCGCGGTTCATCGATGCCGGGCAGCGCGCATTCGAGCACGGCCGCGATACCCGCGCGCCGCTGCAAGGCCGCGAACCGCTCCAGTTCGGCCACGCCGTGACCCGCCACCGGATCGAAGCTCAACGTGAGCTGCTGAGGGGCAAGCCCGGCCAGCAGTTCGGGATGCGCGAGCGCCGCGTCGATCTCGCTTGCGGAAATCGCGATACCGAGTGCCGGCATCGTTTCGACCGTTTCCTCAGCGAGGTCGAGCGTGATCGTCGCGAGGTCGTCGTGCGGCGGGATCGACGGCGCGCATGCGCTGCGCAGCAACGCCCCGCTCCGCTCCGTGACGCTCAGCGTCACGCTCTGGCGCTCCGTGGCTCCCGCTTCGAGCGCATAGGGCCAGGGCAACGCAAGCGGTCGCGAGTACGTCTTGAACGATGCATCGGACCAGTTACGCTGGTCTTCCATCTCGAACACGTCACCGGTGAATGCGCAGCGCACCGTGAGCCCGAATGCGAGATCGTGTTCGATCGCGCAGATGTCCTTGAACGGCTGCCATGGATCGATCAGTTCCGGAAACGCGGATTCCTCTCGGGTTCCGTCTGCATGGTCGACGCGCGCGGGCGCGCCCGCTACGCCGTCGATCGGATGCAGCACGCAGAATCCGCAGCGGGCCGTCAAAAAAGCATCCTGCGCGGTCACGGATGCGTCGAAGCGCAGCACGCCGTTCGCCGCGCAGACAATGCCCAAATCGTAGTTCAGCACCTGTCCGTCAGGATTCGCACACTGTGCCCGATAGGCGATCCGAAAGCCGCGCTTGCCCTCGTCGAGTTCGACACCCTCCAGCAGCGGGCGACAGGTCCCCCAGTCCTTGTCGCGAACCAGGAACGCGACTGAGCGGATCACCTCGACATCGCGATAGCGGATCTCGCGCAATGCGCCGCCGACCAGCAGCGCGGACCACGGCCCGGCCCGCACGCATCGTTCGTGTTCCCTGCTCTGCGTCGTGCCGTAGCGAGCCATTGCGACGTCCACGCTCATTGGGCCTCCTTCGCGGCCCCGCCGAGCAGGTCCGATATGTCGATGCTGCGTGCTTCGCGCGCTGACAGATAAGTCGCCTCGACGAGCGCGAGCGTCGCGAGGTTGTCGCGCCCGCTGGTCGCCGGCTCGACGCCGCGGCGCAGGCAGTCGATCCAGTGGGACTGAATGCTCGCCACGCTGCCCTGGATCGCCTGCCACGGCGCGCTCGTCCATGACAGCGCGGGCGGCGTTACATCGCGCACTTCTGTTCCAGCACCGGTATGAAGCTGCAACTGATAGTCCGCAAACAGACGCAACGTGCCGCCCGAACCATCCACTTCGACCAGCGTTTGCGGAAACAGCTCGCGCGGCAGCCGCGTCGCGTAACTGCAATCGACGATACTGTTCACGCCCCGCTCATGACTCAGCATGATCGTCGCGACGTCCTCGCCGTTGATCGCCGGATTCACGCGCGATGTGCTTGCGTACAGCCGCTTCACGTCGCCGAACAGAAACCGCGCGATATCGAGCAGATGAATGCCAAGATCCTCGACGATGAAGCGCTCGCCTTCGGCCAGATACGGTTGGCCGCTGAACACGTCGAACCCCGAGCGGAACGACACCCGTCCCCAGAACGGCTGGCCGATCTCGCCGCGATGCAAGGCCGCGCCGACTATCTGAATCGCGCTTTGCCAGCGGAAGTTCTCGTGAACCATCAGCGGCACGCGCGCCTTGTTGCACGCGTCGACCATCGCGCGGGCATCGTCGAGCGAGCGCGCGAATGGCTTCTGACAGATCACCGCGACTTTGGCCCGCGCGGCAAGCTCGACGAGCGCTTTGTGGCTCGCCACCGTGGTCGCGATATCGACGAAATCGAGCTGCTCGCTTTCCAGCAGCGCGGCCGCATCCGTATAAAGACGCTCGATGCCGAACTCGCGCCCGGCCGCATGCAGTCTCGTTTCGTCGGCATCGCACAGCGCGACGATACGCGCCTGCCCAATCTCGCGCCACGCATGCAAATGATTACGCGAGAAGAACCCGCAGCCGATCAGCGCACCTTTGAACACTGTCTGCTCCCCGTTGGAAATGGTCTGCGTGCCCGCTTCGCTCATTGCTCAGGCTCCCGTCGCGGCCTGCTTCTGCAGCGCGAAGCGCTGCTGCACGCGCCACTGGATCTGGTCGACGACCACGGCCGCGACGATCACGACGCCCTTGATCACGGTCTGCCAGAACGCGCTGACGCCCATCATAACGAGCCCGTCCGACAGAATCCCGATCACGAACGCGCCGATGATCGTGCCGCCGATCTTGCCGCGCCCGCCCGACATCGAGGTGCCGCCAAGCACGGCCGCCGCGATCGCGTTGAGTTCGAAGGTTTCCCCGCTCATCGGATGCGAGGCGACCAGTTCCGACGCGATGATCAGGCCGACGATCGCCGCGCACAGCCCCGAGAACATATAGACGAACATCTTCACGCGATTGACCCGCACGCCGGACAACTGCGCCGCGCGCTCGTTGCTGCCGACCGCATAGATCTGGCGGCCGAGCGGCGTGCGTCCGGCGATATACGCGGCGATCGCGCCTACCGCCACCAGCAGCCAGATCGTCAACGGAATCCCCACGATCGTTGCCGAGCCGATGATCGGAAAGCCGGTGGTGCCATAGTCCGGATCGCCGGTCAGATTCGGAAACGTCTCGCCGTTCGACGACAGCAGCGCGGCGCCGCGCGCGATATACAGCGTGCCGAGCGTCGCGATGAACGGCGCGACGTTCAGGCGTGTGATCAGCAGCCCGTTGATCGCGCCGACCGCGACGCCGGTCAGTAGCGCGACGACGATCACTTCGGGCACGCTCAGGTACAGCGTGTACTCGTCGCCGAGCGGAATGCCATGCAGGATCAGCCCGCCCGCCACCATGCCCGACAGGCCGACGATCGACCCCACCGACAGGTCGATACCGCCCGCCACGATCACGAACGTCATGCCGATCGCGAGAAAGGCATTGAGCGCGACGTGGCGAGACATGATCAACAGGTTTTCCCAGCTCAGGAAGTTGTGCGCCGCGAACGAGAAGAAAATCACCACCGCGAACAACGCGATGAACGTGCGCAGTTTTAGCAGCAACAGGAGCGGCGCCTCGCTCAGGCTCGCGCCCGGTGCCTCACCCTTCAAGATGATTGCCATCCGGTTCTCCCTCATGCAGTGATTGTGTGACTGGATGCCGTCGCGCGGGCGGTACGATGTCCGATCGCCGAGGCGGCGACGAGCGCGTCCTGGGTTGCCTCCGCCACGTCGAATTCGGCGGTCAACCGCCCGTTCGACATCACGAGAATTCGGTCGGACAGCGCCATCACCTCTTCCAGATCCGACGTGACGAATAGAATGCCGAGACCTTTCACGGCCAGATCGCGCATCACCTTGAAGATGTCCGCCTTCGCGCCGACATCGATGCCGCGGCTCGCCTCGTCCATCAGCAGCACGGTGGGCGTGGTCATCAGCGCCCGCGCGATCACTACCTTCTGCTGGTTGCCGCCTGATAGCGAGCTGACCGGCAGCCGCCAGTCCGCGACCTTGATCGCGAGTTCGCGGATGTACTGGCCGATCGAGCGCTGCTCGCGCACGGAGTTGAGGTGAAAGCCGCGCGCAAATTCCGCGAGGCTCGCGATCGTCATGTTCTCCCCGATCGACAGGACCGGTAGCAGCGCATCGGTCTTGCGATCCTCGGGAATCAGTGCGATGCCCGCCGCGACTCGGGCCGCCACCGGCTTGCCCTGCAGCGGTTTGCCGTTGAGCACGACCGCGCCGCTCGCCTGGCGGTGACAGCCGAGGATGCATTCGAACAGCTCCGAGCGGCCCGCGCCCATCAGCCCGTAAATGCCGACGATTTCGCCGGCATGCAGCGTCAGCGACACATGATCGACCGTGAAGCCGTGGGTCTTGCCCGGCAGCGACACGTCCCGCACGCACAGCACCTCGTCGCCGCGCGCATGACCGATCGGCCGCGAGAAATCCTCGGTGTCGCGGCCCACCATCTGACGCACGATCCACGGCACGTCGACCTGCGCCATCGGTTGATGGCCGGTGATACGGCCATCGCGCAGGACGGTGATGTAGTCGCCGATGCGGATCAGTTCCTCCAGCCGGTGTGAGATGTAGACGATCGCCACGCCTTGCGCTTTCAGCTCGGCGATCACCCGGAACAGCACGTCGACTTCGGCCGCGCTCAGCGCCGAAGTCGGTTCGTCGAGAATCAGCACGCGCGCGTCGTGCGCAAGCGCCTTCGCGATTTCGACGAGTTGCTGCTGGCCGATGCGCAGATCCTCGACAAGCGTATCCGGACTCAGATCGAGTTCGAGACGCGCGAGCAGCTCACGCATACGCCGCCGTTGCGCGTCGATGTCGATGTGCACACCAGCACGCGTGAGTTCGTGCGCGATGAAGACGTTCTCGGCAATCGACAGATTCGGAAACAGATTCAGTTCCTGATAGACGATGCCGATGCCCCGCTGCAACGCTTGCGCACTGCTTTCCAGCTCGATCGGCGCGCCGTCGAGCATCAGCAGTCCCGAGGTGGGCTTCTCGGCGCCCGCGATGATCTTCATCAGCGTGGATTTGCCCGCGCCGTTTTCGCCGACCAGCACGTTCACGGCCGCGCGCCGCACCGCGAAGTTCACTTCCTTCAGCGCGATCGTGCCGGGATAGACCTTCGTCACCGCCTCGACCTGCAAAATCACCTCGTCCTGTGCAGGGGTCGCGCTCATGGTTGGTCTCCCGGTGCGATCGCAAGCGGCACCACTTCGGGCTGTTCGGCCGACGAATCGTACGAGAACGCACCGGTCACGGTAATTTCCTTGCCCTTCAGACCGTCGCGCGGCAGCGGTTTCATCATATGCGCGGCGGCATAACTGTTCAGCGCGGTGCCGAACTGCGCATATTCGATCTGATTGCGAAAGCTCTCGAACGAGACGAAATCGAGCGTGTCGCGTAGCGTGGTGCCCAGCACCGTCGGGCCGATGTCAACCACCACGTCGACCTTGCCGTCGCCATCGACGTCGACGCCGACCGTACCCTGGCTCGACTGGGTGTCGACTTCGACGATCCTGCCGTGCAGTTTGATCGGAAAATTCCACGGCGCGCTATCGTCCTTGCCGCGATAGCCGTACTTGCGCCCCGCCGCGTCCAGGTCCGCCTTGATCGCGTCGCGCAACGCCGGGTAGTCGGTCGCGCGCTTCTCGACGTCGGGCACGATCTTCGTGCTCCACATCGACGCGACCATCGCGTTCGGATCGTAGCCCGCGGATGCGTACGCATCGCGCGAATGTTTCGACGACTGCGCGTCATGCTTGACCAGTTTGCAGCCGGTCAGGGCACCGCTCATTGCGATGACGATGAGCGCGCCGCAGATGCAACCTCTCATGGTTCACCTCATGCCACACCGATGGAACAGCATGTCGCGCCGCGCCGCGACGATGCCCCCGGCATCCTCGCGGCGCTCGGCAATCAGCGCAGCGCGAACATGTCGAGCTTGGCGGCGTTCGCCTTGGTGATCAGCGTGCAGTTGATCAGCTGCTTTTCGGGCTTGCCGGTCGAGCCCGTCTTCAGATACTTGTCCGCCTGTTCGACCGCTTCGTTGGCGGCCAGCGCGGTCGGTTGCAGCACGGTCGCGCGGATTTCGTCGCGCTTGATCGCGTCGCGCACGTCGTTGCTGCCGTCGAAGCCGACCACGATCACGTCGGGCCGCTTTGCCGCCTTCAGTGCCGCCGATGCGCCCATCGCCATCGTGTGTCGTTGCCGGCGATCACACCCTTGATGTCCGGATGGCTCTGCAGGATCGTTTCCATCACCTGATACGCTTCGGTCTGACTCCAGTTCGCCGATTGCCGCTCGACCATCTTCAGGTTCGGGAACTGATCGATCACGTCGTGATAGCCCTTCGAGCGGATGCCCGCATTGATATCGGACTCGCGCCCGACCAGTTCGACATAGTTGCCCTTCTCGCCCAGCGCCTTGACGAACGCGCGGCCGCCGAGTTGCGCGCCCTGATAGTTGTTCGACACGATCTGCGCGACCGCGATGCCGGTCGCGTTGATTTCGCGGTCGATCAGGAACGCCGGAATGCCCGCGTCCTTCGCTTTCTTGACCGCCGAGATCGACGCCTCGGAACCTGCGTTATCCAGCACGATCGCCTTCGCGCCCCGCGCGATCGCGGTGTCGACCAATTGCGACTGCTTGTTAGCGTCGTCGTCGTGAACCAGCACGATAGTGTTGTAGCCGAGCGCCTTCGCGCGTGCATCCGCGGTATCGGCTTCGGCCTTGAAGAACGGATTGTCGTGCGACGGGGTGATGATGGCGATCAGGCCGGCCGCCTGCGCGCTCGTCGTACCGACGAGCGCCAGGGTGGCCAACGCGAGGGCGAACAACTGCTTCGATGCTTTCATGGTCTGTCTCCTGTGTGATTCGTTATCGAGTACAGCTACATCAAGCACTGCATCTTGCTCATCTGCTCATCTGTTCACTTCCAGAATTCCAGCGCACCCGCCAGCGCGCGGCTGCGCTCGGCATGACGCTCGAGCGGCACACCTTCCATCGCCGCGATCCACGCTTCGCGCAATGCCTCGACGCCCGCGGCCACGCCCTGTGGATGACCGAAGATGCCGCCCCCCGCCGTATGGATCAGATCCGCGCAGCCGATTGCCGCATACGTGTCCGCCGCCTGCAATCCGGTCTGTCCCGAACTGAACACCGGCATCGCACGCATCGGCGCTGCGTCCATCGCCGGCGCGAGCACCGAGCGAGCGGCCGCGATTACGCTTTCGTCCGATTCGCTGAACTTGTTGCGCAGGCCGTTCACATGCAAATGATCCGCGCCCGCCAGACGCCATAGCTTTTGCCACGGCGCGTAGTCCCAACCGAGCGCCTCGCTGCGCGTCAGATAGCCCCAGCCCGCGCGATGCGCGTGAATCGGCAACTGGCTATGGCGTCGCAATTCATGAAGCCCGACGAGGCCGATCGAATTGAGTACCGCCATCACGCAGGTGCCGCCTTCGGCCAGCACGAGATCGTGACGACGCTTCATCTGGTCGAGCTCACCGGTCACGTTGAACGCGACCATCACCTTCTTGCCGGTGCGATCCGCATGCTCGTTGACGACCCGCATCACCGCGCGCACGCGCTCGTCGAACGGGCAATGCGGACCGTCGCCCTGTAGTTCGTCATCCTTGATGAAATCGATGCCGCCCGCGACCAGCTCCTTCACCTGCCCGGCGGTTTCCTGCGGCGACAAGCCCACGCTCGGCTTGATGATCGTGCCGATCAGCGGGCCGCGCGTGACCCCGGACAGCCGGCGAGTCCCTTCGATGCCGAACGCGGGCCCCGGATAGGCGGCCGCGAACGACGCCGGCAGTTGCAGATCCTTGAGTCGCAAACCCGACACCTGGCGCAGCTCGAACAGGTTGCCGGCGATCGTCGACATCAGATTCGGCAGCGAGGCGCCGAAGTTTTCGATCGGCCACGACAACTCGAGCAAGCATTGCGTATAGCGTTTCGCCTGCACGCCCCCTGTCAGACTAGGCGTGTCGCTGTAACCGAGCACCTCCAGACGCTCGACCCGCGCGCCGGAGCGCGCTTTCAGTTCCGGCGTCTCGTTGGGCAGCGCGATAAAGGTGCCGCTCGACTGCTCGCCGGCAATCACGTCGGCGGCCTGCTGCGGGTCGACGCCGGTTTCCAGCCAGTAAGTCGCGTGGATGCGTTCGGTCACGATGTGCTCCTTGATGATTCGTGTTCGGATGAAGCGGCCGGTCTGCGTGCCCCGGTGACAGGCAGCCTCACCGCATAGAGCGAGGTGGTCGCGCAAATGAAAAGCTGATTGTGTTGCGGGCCGCCGAACGCGACGTTCGCGACGGGTTCGGGCGTAAGGATCTTGCCGAGGAGCGTGCCGTCCGGGTGGTAGCAATGCACGCCGTCCGCCGCGCCTGCCCACAGCCGTCCCGCGCTATCGAGACGCAATCCGTCGAACATGCCGTTCGTGCAGCTGGCGAATACCTCGCCGCCGCGCAGTTCGTGCCCGCTGACGTCGAAAGCGCGGATATGACGCGGCCCTTCCTTCACATGGGTGACGCCGCTGTCGACGATATATAGCCGCCCTTCGTCCGGGCTGAATGCGAGACCGTTCGGGCGGATGAAGTCATCGGCGACGATCGCGCATTCGCCGCTGTGCGCGTCGATCCGGTACACATGGCACGCGCCGATTTCCGACGGCGCGGCATGGCCTTCGAAGTCGTCGTCGATGCCGTAGGCCGGATCGGAGAACCAGATCGAACCATCCGACTTCACGACCACGTCGTTCGGACTGTTCAGGCGCTTACCCTGATAGTGAGACGCGAGCGTCGTCACGCTGCCGTCGTGCTCGGTGCGAGTGAGTGAGCGCGAGCCGTGTTCGCAGCGCAGGACACGCCCTTCGCGATCAAGCGTGTGGCCGTTCGCATAGCGCGCTGGCGTGAGGAATACGCTGACGCGGCCGTCGGTTTCGTCCCAGCGCAACACGCGATCGTTCGGGATATCGCTCCACAGCAGATAACGGCCCGCCGGCACGTACACCGGTCCTTCGGCCCAACGGCAGCCGCTGTATAGCCGGTGCACGTTCTCGCTGTGCCGTACGCAGCGGCCGAAGCGTTCGTCGAGTTCGACAAAGTCACGCTCTGACATAGCCGGGTCGCTCCAAAGTGCCGCTCAAGCCGCCGGACGCGTCATGCCGCCACTCGCCGGCGGCGTGGCCGAACGAGCTTTGCGGATCGAGCGGCGCAGCGCGCCGCCACCCGCCAGCGCGAGCACGGTGATGATCACGACGCCCTGCACCACATCCTGAATACCCGGCGGCAGGCCCGCGATCTGCATGGTCGTGACGACCAGCACCAGCAGCATGCTGCCGAGCAGCGTGCCGAGCGGCGTCGCCGAGCCGCCGAAGATCAGCGTGCCGCCGAGCACCACCGCGCCGAGCGATTGCAGCAGATAAGGCTGGCCCATTTCGAGGAACGCGCCGCCCACATAGCCGCCCAGCAACAGACCCGCCACCGCGGCCAGCACCGAGCTGGTGAAGAACGCGCTCGCGGTCACCCGCGCCGTGCGTACACCGGCGAGCCGCGCCGCGCGCACGTTCTGTCCGACCGCGGACAACATGCGGCCATACGCGGTGTATCTGAGGATCGCGCAGAATAGCGCGGTCACGCCGATCGCGACCAGCACGATCAGCGGCATCCCGCCGATCCGGCCGGTCGCGATGAAGTGAATCGCGGGCGCGACCTTGAAGCCGGGGATCGCGCGATTGGCGAGCAGCGTCGCGGTCGCGAGGATGTAGCCGGTGGCCAGCGTCGCGATGATCGCCGGAATCCGGCATAGCACGACCAGCGCCGCGTTCACCGCGCCGACCGCGAGACCGAGTCCGAGCGTCGCCGCGACACCGGCCACGAGCCGCGCGTCGCTGCCGCCCATCACGATCAGCGCGAGATAGGCGGACAGCGTCATCACGCTCGCGATCGACAGATCGATGTTGCCTCGCCCAGTGGTCACCACCGCCATCTGGCCGAGCGCGCACAGCGCGAGAAAGGAACTCGACACCGCGACGCCCGACAGCGAGCTGACGCTGAAATTTCTGGTCACGACCGACAGCGTCAGCCACAGCAGCACGACGGCAAGCGCGGCCCACGCCCAACGGTTGCGCGCGGTCCAGTCCGCCAGTTGTCTCGAAGTTGAGCGCTTCATTCTTCACTCCCGTTCCGGCTGACCAGCGCACGCAGCGCGAGGATCACGACCAACAGCGCACCCTGCACGGCCGCATTGAAATCGGAGCTGACGTTCAGCGTGCCGAGCAGCGCGCCAATCAGTGCGAGCGCGACCGAGCCGGCCACCACCCCGGCCGGCGAGATGCGTCCGCCCATCAGGCTGCAGCCGCCGATCACGACACCCGCGACGCCGAGCAGCGTGTAGCTCGAGCCGGCATTCACGTCGCTCGCGGTGTTGATCGCGGTGAGCGCGAGGCCCGCGGTGACGATGAATGCGGCGGCGAGCACGTAACGCACCGCTGCATAGCGCGGCGCGGACCAGCCGGCGCGCGCCATCGCGACCGGGTTGTTGCCGAACGCGCGCAGCGTGACGCCGAGCGGCGAACGGTCGACAGTCCAGGCGGCGAGACCGGCGACGACGATCAGCACCAGCGAAGTCGGCACGCCCGGCACCTGCCACGTGAACAGCGCCGACAGCCATGCGGGGCTCGCGCCACCCGGCGTCGGTTGCAGCGTATGGCCGATGCCCATCCAGATGAACGACGCACCGAGCGTGATCACGATGGCAGGAATCCGTCGCGCCTGGATCAGCCAGCCGAGCGCGCTGTAGGTCGCCATCGCGGCGACGAGGCTGACCACGCCGAGCGCCGGCTGGTCGAACAGGAGCGTCGCGCTCAAGACATTCACGAGCCCCGCGAACGCGCCCGCGCCGAGGTCGATCTCACTACCGCCGACCACGAACATCTGCCCGAGCGCGACCAGCACGAGCGGCAAAGCCGGGCCGAGTAGCAGATCGAGGCCGAACACACCGGCGGTGGCAGGGTTCGCGAATATCATCGCGGCGAACACGATCGCGAGACTGATGAACGGCGCCATCTGCACGACGCGCCGGGCGAGCGCGCCGGTGCCCACGCGCGAGGTGACGGACGCCGAGGCCGTGCTGGACGGCTGCACGAACGACGCATCGACGACGGCCTGCTCGCTGATGCCGGTGCCCTCCAGTTTGCGCACCACGCGGCCGCCGGCGAACACGAGCACCCGGTCGCATTCGAGAAATTCGAGGTCTTCGGTCGAATGCCACAGCACCAGCCGGCCCGAGCGCGCGACCTCGGCGACCAGCCGGTAGAAGTCGCGCTTGGCCGCGATGTCGACGCCACGTGTCGGATCGTCGAGCAGCACGATCGGTGCGTCGGAAACCAGCGCGCGGGCCATCAGCGCCTTCTGCTGATTGCCGCCGCTCAGATCGAGGATGCCCGATGCGAGACGGCTCGCATCCAGCCGCAACTGCGCTGCGGCGTTCGCCGCGATGTCGCGCTCGCCCGCCGGCGTGATGAGGCGAAACGGCGAGCCCGCTGCAAGACTGCCGATCGAAATATTGGAGAGCACCGTCCACAGCGGAAACACGCCCTCGCGCTGGCGGTCGCCCGACACGAAGCTGACCGCGCCGATGCGTTCGACCTTCAGCGCATCGCGTCGCGCGGCCGCAAAAATCTGGTGCAGCACCTCTTTCTGACCGCTGCCTTCGAGACCCGCGAGCCCGACGATCTGGCCGCGCCGAAGCTCGATCGGGTTGCTGCCGGCCGCGCCGCCGGCGAGGCGCAGGCAGACATCGGCGGTGAGACCCGTGTTGCCCTCAGCAGTCGGCGCGTCGCTCGCCTCGCTCAGCGCGGCGGCGGCTTCGCCGCCCATCAGGCGCACCAGCACCGGCACCGATGCATCGGCGACCGGGCCTTGCCATTCGAGCCGGCCATTGCGCAACAGCACCACGCGCGTCGCCACGTCGACGATCTCGTGCAGCTTGTGGCTGATGAAAATAAACGCGAGCCCTTCGACTGCCTTCGCATGAATGTAGGCACGCAGTTGCCGGCTGCGCTCCAGTCCGAGCGACGAGGTCGGCTCGTCGAGGATTACGAGCTTCACGCCGGGCGCGGCGACGGTGCGGGCGATCTCGACCATCTGCCGCTCGCCGATCGGCAATTGTCCCGCTTCGGCGTTCACGTCGATGCCGTGGCCGGGGAACACCGCGTCGAGTGCGACGCGCGCGCGCTCACGATACACGCGGCGCCAGCCAGGCCGCGACCACGCAGCTTCCGGCGCTTCCAGATAGAAGTTTTCCGCGACCGACAGGTTCGAACACAGCGACAGCTCCTGATGCACGATGCGAATCCCGCGCTGCTGCGCAATTCCCGCATCGTATGCGCTGCCCGCCGGCGCTTCGTCGCCGAAGTCGATCGTGCCCGAGTCGGGCGGCGTGGTGCCGCACAGCATCCGCATCAGCGTGCTCTTGCCGGCGCCGTTGCCGCCGACCAGGCCGATCACGTCGCCGCAGGTCACCGCGAGCGAAATGTCGTCATTGGCGCGCGTCGGCCCATAAACCTTGGTCAGATTGCTGGCGCGGACGATGAGCCGCGCGCGGTTCTGCAACTGCACCGTATCCTCGCGGTTCATCACACGTCCTCCGCGTTACTTGCTGGCCAGCAGATTCTTGTCGACCCAGACCTGGGTGTAGGTGGGGCTGATGATCATCCCCGACGGACTGTTCACGAAGTCTTTCAGGTTGTCCTGGGTGACGGTGGCCACCGGCATGATCATCTTCTTCGGCGGCTGCGCGCCCTTCACGAGCGACAGGCCCAGGTAGAACGCCGCCGCGCCGATGCCGGGCGTCGTGTTCATCGAGATCGTCGTGTAGCCGTTCTTCTTGTTCTGCGCGTCCCACCATTTGATGAAGTCGGTGCTGCCGCCGCCTTCGATGACCGGCATTTTGTCGCGATACTGGCCGCCGTACTGCTCGAACGCCTGGGCGATGCCGAAGTCGTCACTGCCGCCCTGGCCGAGCACCGCATCGACGTGCGGCAGACTCGGCAGCACGTTGGCGATCGCCGACTGCGCGACCGACGCGGTCGCCTGCCCGTACACGGTCGCGACGACCTTGACGTCCGGGTAGCGCTTCAGCACTTCGATCTGCGCGTTGTACATGTCGTTGTCCGGTGCTGAGCCCTTCACGCCGCGCACCTGGATCACGTTGCCCTTGCCGCCGATCTTCTTCATCACCCACTCGGCTTCCTGCTTCTTGTAGCCGGTGAAGTCGAAGTTCAACTGATAGTTGCAGGGCGCGCTCGCGACCGAGTCGAACGACACGACCTTGATACCGGCCTGACAGGCCTTCTGGATCATGCCGTTCATCGCGGTCTCGGAGGCCGCATCGACGGCGATCGCATCGACCTTCTTGAGGATCAGTTCGGCGATCTGACTGTTCTGCTGCGCGACCGAGCCGTCACCGTTGACGACGATGTAGTCGGCGATCTTGCCTTCCTGTTTCGCCTGCTTCGCGGCCGCGTCGAACGAGTCGACCATCTGATGCCGCCAGGTGTTGCCGTAGTAGGCATTGGCCAGCGCGATCACCGGTTTGTCCGGTGACGCGACGGCGTTCGGCGCGAGCGTTGACACAAGCGCGAGAGCGCCGAGCGAGGCGGCGAGCGTTCTGAGTTGCATGTCTGTCTCCTGATTTTCGACCCGTCGCCGATGCCCGGCGAGGACTGTTCGAATGTGTGCATTCGTCTTGTTTGTGAATGCACTTTAGTCACGCGAGAACGGCGGGACAATCGATTTGTTCTCGGCCAGCTGTGAGAAAATCTCATACGAGACAGAGAGAACCCGTACAAGGTTCCGTGCCGACAGAGCTTCCCTCCACGGACAAGGAGACATTCATGCACACCCCGCGCCCCTCCCTGAACGCGTTGCGCGCGTTCGAAGCCGTTGCCCGGTTGCGCAGCATGACGCTCGCCGCGCACGAGTTGTGCGTGACGCACGGCGCGATCAGCCGGCAGATCAAAACGCTGGAGGAAACGCTCGGCCTCACGCTGATCGTGCGCTCCGCCCAGGCATCCGATCCGACGCCCGAAGGCGCGCGCCTCGCCGAGGGGCTGAGCGCCGCGTTCAATCTGATCGATGCGAGCATCGAGCAGTTGAAGCCCGAACCGCTGACGCTGTCGTGCTCGGCGTCGGTGATGATGTACTGGTTGATTCCGCGCATTGCGGGCTTTCATCAGCGTTATCCGCAGACGGAATTGCAGTTCAACATGAACTACGACCAGATCGATTTCGTGCGTGACAAGATCAGCGTGGCGATCCGCGCGAACACGATCGAACCACCCAAAGACGCGCTCACGCGTCAACTGATGGACGAATGGATTGGCCCGGTCTGCTCGCCCGCGTATGCGAAGGAGCACGGCCTCGCGACGCCACGCGATCTGGAACGCGCCGCGCTGCTGTCGACCAGAACGCGCCCCGAAGCGTGGTCCGACTGGTTTAGCGCGACCGGACTCGACGCGGTGCCGCAGGAATCGGCCGGCGCCTACGAGCACTTTTATCTGCTGATTCAGGCGGCCGTGTGCGGCCTGGGCATCGCGCTCGTGCCGCAGATGCTGGTGATGAACGACCTGATCTCTGGCAAGTTGTGCGCGCCGTTCGGCTTCGTGCGCGGGCCGCGTCAGCTGGTGCTATGGGTCGCGCCACATTTGCGCGCGCATGCGGAGGTCAAGCAGTTGGAGCAATGGCTCACTGCGGAGATGAACGAAAGTCTGAAAGAGATGATCGCGTTTCTGGCGACGACGGACATCGCTGACGCGCCAGGCGCCGCGCACTTGCACGCGCCAGGTTGAGCGTCGGATGAGCGCGCCGCGTTACGACAGGATCCGCTTGCCGTACAACGCGTTCGCGCGGCTCAGATGGACGTGCATCGCCTGCGCGGCGGCATCGCCGTCATGGCTTGCGATGGCCTCGACGATGCGTTCGTGCTCCGCGAGTGTCAGTTGCTCGGCGCCGGGCGCACGCACCATCGGCCGATAGTATTCGGCGGCCCAGCGAAAAATCGATTCGACGATGGACGGATAGATCGGATTGCCGGCAATCGACGCGATCTCACGATGAAACGCCATATCGCACTCGACAAACGCATCGCGGTCCGCGAGCGCCGCGCGTTGTTCCTGCACCTTCGCGCGCAGGCGTTCGATATCGGCGTCGCTTGCGCACTCGGCGGCCATCCTGGCGGTGCCGGTTTCGAGAAAGAGCCGCGCTGATTTCAAGTGATCGAGCATGTCCGGCTGCGTGCGCAGCAGATGCATCGTACCGACCGCGATCTGCGCAATCAGGCTCTGCGCGGTGGGCACGACGACCCGCGCGCGCTCGCCATGCGCGATTTCGACGATGCCCGCGCGCTCGAGCGTTTGCAGCGCCTCGCGGATAGCCGGCCGGCCCACGCCGTAGGTTTCCATCAGTTCGCGCTCCGATGGCAGTTGCTCGCCGGGCGCGACCTGGCCCGACTGGATGCGCTGCATCAGCCGGTCCAGCACCTCCTGATATAGCTTGCGCCGCTGAATCGTTTCGGCCATTCCTGTTGCTCGCGTCGATGACTCGCGTCGAAGAAACCAGCATTATTCCAGAAGACGCCCCTCCCGCACCGAGCCGAAAAACGACGCCGCCCCGACCTGACCGCCCTTCAGCGCGATTTCGAGGCCATCGCGCGCAGGATCGTCCGACCATGCGCGGCACAGCGGTGAGCCGGGCGCCATGCCCGCGGCGACGCTCAACGCCGAGATGCCGAGCCGGCTCGCCACTTCGCCCGAGCTGTCGCCACCCGCCACCACCACGCGCGACACCGCTGTGCGTTCGAGTGTGCGCAGCATCACGTCGGCGAGCGCCTCACCGACGCGCCGCGCCGCTTGCGAGCGCGCGAGCGACACGCGTGCGGCGAGGTCGTCGAAGCCGAGCACGTCGGGATCGTCCGGCCCCTCCGCGCTGAACACCAGCGAACTTTGGCCGCGCGATAGTGCGTCGACGGCTACCTGCACCGCGCGCTCGACTTCGGCGTCGCGCGTGTTGGCATCCAGCGCGCGCCGCAGATCGAGCCGCTCGACGCGAAAGCCATGCTCGCGCGCCCAACGGATCTGCCCGGCCGTGACCGGCGAGCAGCTGCCGCTGACGGCGGCGATCGCATCGACGGGGCCGGCCACCGGCAGAGAGGGCGTTGCCGGCACGAGCCCGCTCGCGCGCCAGTGCGCTGCGAGCGCATACTGCAAGCCCGACGACGACGCGGTGAAGACGCCCGCGCCGCGCTCTTCCCAGACGAGTCGCCCAGCCGCGGCAAGCGACGCCTCGTCGAGCACGTCGATCAGCACGACGGCGGGATCGTCCCGCATCAGCGTGTGCAGCTTCGCGGCGGCATTGGGCGCGGCGAGCTGCACGAAGTCGATGAGCTCGATATTGCGTCGCGTCTGCCGCGCCAGATGCATGCGCAGGTCGGCTTCGTTCATCGGCGTGACCGGATGGCGCGACATGGTCGGATGACGATCGAGCCGATAACCGATGCCATCGACTGCTGCGAACAGGTTGCCGAACGCCTGATAACGCTTCAGGCGTGGCGCGCCGACGACCATCGGCGACCACCTGCCCCGCATGTGCTGAACGCCGATATCGATCGCACGGCCGATCGAGCCGGTCTCCGGCGACGAATCGAAAGTCGAGCAGACCTTGTACTGGAGGATCGGCGCGCCGAGCGCGGCGAGACTCGCAAACGCGCGCGGCAACTCATCGTCCATCCATTGCGGACCGCGCCCGCGCGACGATCCAGCGAGCCCCACGCAACGCACGCCCGGAAAGCGCGCGAGCAGCTCGGGCGTCGGTGCGTCGAGGCATAGCAGCGTCGGCACGCCGGCGGCGGTCATGGCTTCCATCGCGTCGGTCGATCCGGTGAAATCGTCGCCGTAGTAGGCGAGCAGCAGGCCGTCCGGCCAGCGGGCGTCGGTGGCTTCGCTCATATCTTTTAGCACTCCAGCGCAGTGTTCAGCGCCCGATTGAGTTCGGCGTGCGCTGCGGGCGGCACGCCTTTGCTTGCCGCTCGCGCGGCGTCGCTTAATGCTTCCAGGCGTGCGGCCACGCCATCGCGATCACGTAATGCGGCGAATGCTCTCGGCGATCTCGGCGTGGTCGAACACGTTCTTCCAGTCATCGCGCATCAGACGCGGTTTGCCGAACTCGATCGCCTTGTTGCATGCATCGGAGAACGCGCCGGGAATTTCGTTGAAGATCACCGCGGCCAGAATGTTCATATGGCCGAGCAGGAAGTCGCGCGCGGCCTGCTCCGGCACGCCGCGTTTCACAGTTTCGTCCATCGCTTCGCGCATCACGTATAGCAGCGTCGCGCAAATCGTTTCCGACAGACCAGGTTCGAGAATCGCCATCTGATCGACGCTCAAGCGATACGCACGCAAAATCGGTGCATAGATCACCTTCGCGACTGCTTCGCCGAGATCGAATGCTTCCTCCGGGCCCTGCATCAGCGCGCTGACGACCGACTGCTTCGCGTGCGCACCACCGAAGTGATCGTGCAGCGACTTTTCGTCGGTGTCGTAGTTGAAGATGATCGGATGGCACGGATGCGCGACGAAGTACGTCAGGTCTTTGCGATCAGGCAGATGGCCGGCGAACGGTGCGGCCGCATCGAGCGTCATCACCATCGTGCCGGGGCGCAGCTTCGGCGCGATTTCATGGCTCAACCTGCCAATCAGCGTATCGGGTACCGCGAGAATCACGACATCGGCGCCGTCGAGCGCGGCATCCGCCGCGACCACGTCGATGCCGAGTTCGTCCTTCAGACGCTTCTGTCCCGCCTGTCCTGGCTCGACGTGCGCGACACGGTAGTCCGATATCAGCAGGTTACTCGACAGGCGCACGCCCATCTTTCCACCCGCGCCGAACAAGGCGATTTTCTCCTTCATTCCAACTCTCCTTCAACAGTCGATGTGAGCCGGAACGCGTGGCCCCGGGAACGTGAATCGGTGAATCATCAATGGATGACCGTCAGTGTGCTTGCGCCGGCTCGAGCGACGCGCGGGTGCTCGTGCGGCCGATCGCCAGCGCGAGCACGGCAGACATCAGCATCATCGCGCCGACGATCAGCATCGGCAGTTGATACGAGCCGCTCATGTCCTTCGTGACGCCCGTGACGTACGGCGCGACAAAGCCCGCGACATTGCCGACCGTATTGATCAATGCGATGCCCGCCGCGGCCGCCGCACCCGACAGGAAGCGTGCGGGCAGCGCCCAGAAATTCGGCAGCGCGGCGAAAATCGCGCAGGCCGTGACGGTGATGACCGCGATGCTCGCGGTGGGCGAGCCCATTTGCAGCGCGAGCGGCACGGTCAGTGCGCCGATCAGCGCCGGCACCGAGATGTGCCACGAGCGCACGCCACGCCGTGTCGCGTTGCGGCTCCACAGGAACAGCACGAGCGCCGCCGGCAGATACGGAATCGCGGTGATCAAGCCCTTCTGGAACACGTTGAAGTGGGTGCCGAAGCGCGTCTCGAAGCCGCCGATGATCGTCGGCAGGAAGAACGCCAGCGCGTACAGGCCGTAGATCAGGCCGAAGTACATCAGCGAGAACATCCACACGCGGCCGCTGGTCAGCGCGGTGAGCGGATTGCCGTGCTGCGCGAGCGCGGCTCTTGCGCCCTTCTGCTGTTCCTCGGCTTCGAGCTCCGCGATGAGCCAGTCGCGCTCGGCGGCGCTCAGCCAGCTAGCCTGCGACGGCTTGTCGGTCAGATAGAACCACGCGACCACGCCAATCAGAATCGCGGGAATCGCAACGCCGAAGAACATGATGCGCCAGCCGGCCAGCCCGAACAGACCGTGTGCATCGATCAGCAAGGCGGCGACCGGCGCGCCGATCACGATCGTCAGCGGCTGCGCGAGATAGAACAGTGCGAGGATATGACTGCGGTGCCTCGCCGGCACCCACATGCTCAGGAACAGGATCGCGCCCGGGAAGAAGCCCGCTTCGGCCACGCCGAGCAGAAAGCGGAGCGCATACAGACCGCTCACGCTGCTAACCCACGTGAACAGCAACGACACGATGCCCCAGGTCACCATGATGCGGGCGAGCCAGCGCCGCGCGCCGAACTTGTGCAGCGCGAGATTGCTGGGAATCTCCAGCACGATGTAGCCGATGAAGAACACCCCCGCCGCGAGGCCGAACTGGGCGGCGGTCAGGCCGAGATCCTTGCTCATCCCGTTGGGTCCGGCGAACGAGATCGCGGTCCGGTCGAGAAAGTTGATGAAGAACATCAGAGCGACGAACGGCACGAGTCGCCACGACACCTTTCGAATGGCCGACCGTTCGACGGCCGCCGGATCTGCAACGTTCACGTGTCCTCCCGCTGTGCTGGATGGCCTAACTGGTGTGATGAGTAGACCATCGCGAGCGGGACCGACGACATTGGCGTAAACACCCTGTCGCTGCGATTTTTTCTCACAGCGAGGTGACAAAAGCTCCTGGAGGAGCCGAATGCGTAGCATGCAAAGGTTTGAGTCGAGGCTGCATGCGTACGATTGCGGCGCCGTCCGCGTATCTCCCTCAGAACTTGTGACGAATCCCGACGCGTACGGCTGTCTGCACATCGGTGCCCGACGGCGAGCCCAACGCCGCTTGTGCCTGCGCACTAAAGCCGTGGTCGTGGGCCAGAGTGCCAACGAGGTAGACGTCCGTGCGCTTGGAGAGGAAGTAGTCCGCGCTGAGTATTAGTTGATTTGCGCTGCCGACGTCATTGTTACGCGTTTGATATTGCAGCCCCCCGCCGAGCGACAATGCCGGCGTTACCTGATAGCTGGCTCCACCTTCGAACGTCGTCGCGCGAGGCCTGTTCCCACTCGATAGCTGCACATCGGTCACATAGCCAAACAGGCGCGCCTTGCCGATGTTATAGGCGGCACCCGCTGCATATTCGACAGAGTTATCGGAAGGCGTCACGTCATGAATCGACATATAAGCCAGTGCCGCGCTGAACGCCCCGTTGGCATAGCCCACATAGAAGTTGCTCGAGCTATTCTGGCCCATCGAACCAGCCACATTGCCAAATCCGTACATTGCGCCAAACGTAAAGCCACCGATAACCGGAGACTCATATTTGACCGCGTTGTTGACAAGATCGCCCCACACCCGGTTATCGAGGGCATACCCTCCCGATGCGTAGGTCGGCAGGCTCCAGCCCAGCAAACCCGCCGGGGTATTGGCAGCAATGGCGTACGCGGGGAAATAGTAACCAATGAAGTCATACTGACGCCCCAAAGTGACGGCACCCCAGTTTCCCGTCAAGCCAACGAACGATTGCAGACCAAATTCCGCACCACCTGCCAGCAACGCACCCGTACCTACGTCAAACTCGTTTTCCAGAGTGAAAATCGCCTTCAGGCCCCCGCCGAGATCTTCGACTCCGCGCATTCCCCATCGGCTCGATTGCGCCACCCCGGACTGAAATTGAATGGCCGCTCCCTTACCCGATGAAGAATCCACGCGATTGGTATAGGTAACACCCGCGTCAATCAACCCGTAGAGCGTGACGGATGATTGTGCCCACACAGCCCCGCAGCTCAAGGTGGAGAGCATCGCAATTACTATCTTTTTCATTATGTACTCCTGCTTTATAAAAATAAGAAAAATCGCGGCTTTCTGCTGGGCACTCCGATTCGCCCATATCTCGATCAACGGGCAGATCCGCAAAAGGTAGAAAGATCTTTCGATTGAGTTTGTCACCGAGAGACGCAACGCTTCTCCAAGTCATCGTCAACGCGCTTCCACGAAGCGCCGTACGTAGTCGTTTGCCGGTGCGTTGCAGATTCCCTCGGGCGTTCCCACCTGGATAACCACGCCATCCTTCATGATCGCGATTCTCGAGCCGATCTTCATCGCTTCGTCGAGATCATGCGTAATGAACACAATCGTGCGCCGCAGCTGGGCCTGCATGTCCAGCAAGATGTCCTGCATTTCTCCGCGAATCAGTGGGTCGAGTGCACTGAATGCCTCGTCCATCAGCAGCACGTCCGGCTCGGAGACGAGCGCCCTCGCAAGCCCCACGCGTTGCCGCATGCCTCCCGATAGTTCGTCCGGATATTTGCGCTCATATCCTTTGAGTCCGAGCCGGCCATTGATCCATTCCCGCGCCACGTTTTCGGACTCGACTTTCGGGTCGCCACGTATCCAGCGGCCAAACACCACGTTCTCGAGCACGGTCTTGTGTGGCAGCAGTGCGAAGCTCTGAAATACCATGCCGATGTGATTGCGCCGCATCTCGCGCAATGCACGTGCCCCGAGACGCAATACATCGGTGCCACGAAACAGCAGTTCGCCCGAATCTGGCTCGATGAGACGGTTGAAGTGGCGCACAAGCGTGGATTTTCCTGACCCTGACAATCCCATGATCACGAAGATTTCGCCTTCACGAATGGACAGCGACACGTCGCGCACGGCTACATTGCAAGCAGTCTGCTGAAGGATTTCGTCTTTCGACATACCAGCGCAAGCCAACGCGATCGCCTCCGCGGTGTGCCCGCGATGGGGACTAAATACTTTATATAAGTGGCGCAACTCGAGGATCGGCACACCCGCCACATTTCCAGCCGCTTCGCGGGAGCCGCCGGTTTCGACGAGAACGGCGGCATCCGTACGGGACGCAATGCCCGCCTCCGCTTCAAGCGGCGGATTCATCTTGCAAAGAGTAGAGGATGTCATCTGTTTATTTCCGAACTTGACGGCGGGCGCGCTTGCCTACGCCGAATGACTGGGTGATGCGATCGAACACAATGGCGAGAATGACGATTGCAGCGCCGGCGAGAATGCCCTGTCCCATGTCGAGGTTGTTGATGCCGGACAGTACGTCCTCACCGAGCCCACGGGCGCCGATCATCGATGCAATGACGACCATCGCGAGCGACATCATCACCGCCTGGTTCACACCCGTCATGATCGATGGCATCGCGAGCGGCAACTCGACCGCGATAAGTTGTTGCCACGAAGTTGCCCCGAAGGAACGAGAAGCTTCGACGACATCCTCCGGTACCTGACGCAGACCAAGATCGGTAAGTCGCACGAGCGGAGGGAGCGCGTAGATCATCGTGGCAAAAATCGCGGGTACCCGGCCGAGACCGAATAGCATCACGACCGGAATCAGGTACACAAATGACGGCAGGGTTTGCATCATGTCGAGCACCGGATTGAACACGCGAGCGAGCACCTGGCTGCGGGAAATCGCGATGCCAGACGGAACACCGATAATCGTGGTCAGGATCAACGCCGTCACCATGATCGCGCACGTCGCCATGAGCTTGTCCCATAGACCAAGGCAGCCGATCACATATGTCAGTGCCATCAGCAGAACCGCGAGGCCGACACGGCGAGCCCCCAGCCACGCGATTGCGCCAATGATTGCGATGATCACGATTGGGGGCGCTGCCTTCAGCGTTGCCTCCACCGGATTCAATGCATAAGTCAGCAGTACCGCGCTGACACGGTGAAACACGTCGCCATACCGGGCGACAACGCCGGTAAAGAATTGATTGATCGCGTCGCTCAGATCGAGCGTATAAAAGATACCGTTCACTGCGTTTCCCTTCACTTGTAGGGCCGTTGCGCGCGGGCCTCACAACGACCGTCCGCGAGCCGGATTGGATAAGCCCGCAGCACAACCCGGCTGCGGGACTGCACGTCACTTCAGACTTGCCTCGACCTTTTGCGCAGTCGCGGCTGGCACCCAATTGGCAACGACCGACGGATTGGCCTTCAGGAAGTCCACTGCGGCCTGACGGGGCTCAACCTTCGACGTCGCCATCCGCGCAATGGTGGCGTTGAGCGTGCTGATGGAAAACTGCATCTTCTGGAACAGAGACAGCAGCGCAGGATCAGTGTCTGCCAGCGAATTGGAAACGACCACACGCAAGGACGTCGGCGGCGAAGCAGAGCCACACGGGTTCGGATCCTTGCTCCCGTTGATGGTCTTCCAGCAGGCCGCGTTGTAGGCGGGCTCCTCGAGCTTGACTGCGTGGAAACGACCGAGGATGGTCGACGGCTCCCAGTAGTAGAACAGGATCGGCTTGCCCCGCGTATAGGCCGATTCGATTGCCGCGTCGAGCGCCGGCCCGGATCCTGGATGGAAGTCCGTGAAGTCCGCGCCGATCCCGTAAGCCTTCATCTTCTGCTCGGTGTCGGACTCGCATTGCCACCCAATTGGGCAGTTATACAGCCGGCCATGAGAGGGGTCTTCCGGATCGGCAAACACCGACTTGTAGCGCGGCAAATCGGCGATGCTCTTCAGATCCGGAGCGACCGCCTTGATCCCGCGGGCGGCATCGCCCTTAATCACATAATCCGGGACGTAATAACCCTCCACGCTGCCGCCGTTGACGAGCGAGCCTACGATCTTCACTCGTCCGTCCTGTGCTGCCTTCTCATACGCCGGCGTGCGCCCTGCCCAGTATTCGACCATCACGTTCAGGTCGCCGGTAGAAATCGCCTGCAACGCAATCGCATTCGTCGCTGTCATCAGGTCCGTCTTGCAGCCGTATCCCTTCTCGAGAACATAACGAACGACCTCGGTCATGAACTTCGCGCTGTCCCAGCCCATTTCCGCGAACTTGACCGGTTTGGCGCCCGTACACCAGGAGGACTGGGTTAGGTCCGCTGCGTGCGCGTGTGAGCCCATCATCCCGGTCGCCGCGATAGCGCAGGCGGCAAGCGTACCCGCCACTTTCGATGGGAGAATCCGTTTGAACATGTTCCACTCCGCCCAATGATTGACTTGAATTCCCGGCTTCGCCGTTACTATCAGTGACGCGGCCGGGAGAAAAGATCATTTGATGAATATCAGTCTCTATAGAAAAAGCGGGCTGACGCCTCTACTGCTACGGCGATCGCTGATCCTCAGCGTTAGTTGTCTTCCGCAGATCTGATTTCATGACGACATAAAGACCGAGACAAACCACTATTTCTGGTTTGTTGCATGACATTTGGAATGCAAACAACGTCGCGGGCGCACAGCCCTTTTGTGTCAAGGCAAACGCCTGAGTGGGCAATCGATGGCGTTACTGTTAAGGTTGGCCAATCAAGGGTAAGCACCTAAATGGCGACGTTGCTTTTGGCCGCAATTTTTCAATTGCGCGCTCGCGTCGTTCGAAGTGTCGGCGCTGTAGATGGGGGCTCTGGAGTCGAGGAAGAACTCCGTCTGTTTCAGGGGGAGTGAGCCAGTGTCGCCGGAGGACTGTCGGTCAGCAGTGCCTGGAACGGCTCTGCTCGCGAAAATGATGCCCCAGCACAGGGTGCGTTGAATACCCTCAGCATCGCTCTTATGCATTAACGCACGAGTGCGAGCTGAAGAGATCGACGAAGAGTAGCCTTCCGATCGGATCGGATCGTCTTGCACAGGGTCCCGCGGTGCCGGGGCCAAACGGAACTCACAAATGTCAAAATGCGAGAGGGAAATGCGAAAAGACTTGCCTGAAGGTGTACAAGGATACGCGGATAATGTCGCCCGATCGGTTACGTACGGGAGAATACGATCCGCGCACCGATCACGATCGAAGTGCGTTGGTCAGGCGCATTTCAAGAACCATGAGCAGACGCTTCGACCAACGGCGTCGAAAACCTATCGGACACCTCGGCACGCATGTAGCGTGCGGCAAGATAAAAATGCCACGCAGCCCATAGTCCGGTCAGGGACACCAGCACGAGCACGTAGCGGAGCGACTCGGCGGGATTTCTCATATGTGCCGCGATGGTATCCGACAAAAACCCGACCGCCTGCGGCGCAATCACGAGATTCGCAACGTTCGTAACGAACACGATGATACCGACCACCTGTCCTCGCATGGCCGCAGGCGTGAGATTCTGAGCCATGGAAGCAGACGGGCCGATATACACGTAGATGGTGGGTATAAACACCCAAAGCATGATGTGGGTCAAACGAAGTGAGGGCGACGCGTAAGCAACGAATGAAGGTATCGTGGCCAGTGCAGTGACCAATGCCACGAGCTTCGCCTGGGAAAAGCCCGACGCCGCCCGAGGCCGGCTCAGCACCAACGCGGTACAAAGCATGGCGAGCCCCCCTCCGATACCGTGGATCGCACCAAGTATTCCCCCAGCATCGCCGACGCTCAGATGAAAACTTCGAGCCAGAAACGACGGAGTCCACCAGACCAGACCCCATCCCCAGAACGTAAGAACCGTTGCCCCTGTGATTACGTGAAACAGCGCTTTACAGTCGCGGATGTGGCGCAATGTTTCCTTGAGACCCGCACGGCTAGCTTCGCTTTCAGGCTTATCGAACACTCCCCGACGCGGCTCTTTAAAACCAAGCATCAATATGACCGCCAGCGGAACGCCGAGACACCCGAATACAAGCAGGACTGTGCGCCAGCCGTGCTGGTCAGCAATCCATCCCCCGCCCGCCGACCCCATTAGCGCACCGACGGCAGCGCCGACGGAAAACAGGCTCATCGCTGTGCCACGCATCGACGGAGCAAATTTGTCCGCCAATAATGAAACGGCGGACGGCATACAACCCGCTTCGCCAATCCCAACGCCAAGCCGGGACAAAAAGAACGTGAGCGCACTGCCGCTCGCTCCGGACAAGACCGTGAAGCCAGACCAGACCGCTAATGCGACGCTAATCATGCGCTTGCGATTGACACGGTCCGCGAGCAAACCTAACGGCAGGCTGAGCGTCACGTAGAACAACGCAATCGCGGTGCCGGTCATGAAACCGACCTCGCTATCGCTGAGGCTGAACTCGTGTTTGATGGGCTCGATCAACGTCGAGACGACATAGCGGTCCGCGATGTTGACCGTGTAGACCAGCGTGAGAAGAAAGAGCACCCACCACTTCGTGGCACCACTTTCGCACCTGGTCCCTGCTGTTTGATACTGCGTCTCACTCTTCATGTCTATTTTGTGTCTCACTCTCGTGTCTGCTACTTCTCTGAGCGGCCCTTCCACTTCTGGGCGGCGAGATAGGTTCTCACACCGACGTCCAGGAATGGACGTCGCGGCAGAAGGTCTGGCGAACCCAGTACCATCATGTCACTGATCAGTGGATGTCCTGTATCGCAGGCCAGCTCGGCAATAAGCGCTCCAGCGGTTGTTTGCTTTGCGATACCGACTCCATTGCAATTGACCGCAGCATAGATATTTTTCGACAGTTGCCCCCAGCCAGGCGCGCCATTTTGGCTCAAAGACAAATATCCTGCCCAAAAATGCTCGAGTGCGACCTGCTCGAGCATCGGAAAGCGCGCTTTGAATAGCACCTGGTGAGTCCGCTTCATGCGCTCACGCAGCGACGCCGGGCAACGTAGCGTCGGCGCAAACTGGAACCCGTACCGGAACAGGATGCGAAAGTCCTTCGTGTAACGTAGGGTCGCCCCCGCGATGCCATGGGCCGGCGTAATGCCCCAGTCGGTCGTACCGCCAAGCTGCGCTCGCTCTTCATGCGTCAAGGGCCGTGAAAGACTCGCAAACAGCACAAAGGGAAGCAGTTGCCTTTCGAAATATTTGAAGCGATTGATGAACGCATTGTTGGTCAGCACCGCATTTCGTGCGGAGAACCGCACACCGCCGGGCAATGTCGCCACGACGATCGGCCCCGGTTCGAGATCAAGTACCGGAGAGTTCTCGAATAGCTGCACGTTCGGTGGAAGCGAGTCCGCCAGGCCCCGCGACAAGGCAGCAGGATTCAGGAGCCTGGTGCCTGGCGTGTAAATCGCAGAATCGTAGTATCGCGTGCCTAAGCGCTCGTGGAGAGCCTCGCCGCGCATGAATTCGTATGGCTCCCCCAGTGCGTCGAGCTCCGCAGCCGTTGCGCCGAGAAGCGTGCGAGAGATTTCAGGCGAGACGGCACAGTCATAGCGCCCTCTCTTGCTCCACTGGCAATCTATCTCGTTCGCACGGACCAACTCATCGAGGGACTCGATCCCATAGCGACTCAGTCGCATGTATCGATGACCTTTGTCGGTGTTGTCGGGGTCGTGATCATTGTTGTGCGGAAGGTCAATGGCGAAACCGGCGTTCCGGCCATGCGCGCCTTCCCCGACCTGCTGGGCATCGACGAGAGCGATGGAGTGAGACGGGTTCAGAGCCGCAAGCCGTCTGGCCGCCGACAACCCGGCATATCCTGCGCCGATGACCAACCAGTCAAAGCTGGCTGACTTTCGCGCGGGTTGACGAGGCACACGCGTGGGCAGGATCGCTGACCAGCCGTTCGTATTGTCGTCCGCGGGTAGCAATTTGTTCGATGATACTGAAGCGTTCATGCTGCAATCCGTTTGGTGGGTCCCGTGCCTGCGTCAGGCCGCCGTTACAACAAAAAAGAACTCCGCGTCGCCGCCAGAATAGGTGACGGCTGAGCCTCTGCTAAGCGAGATCACATCGCCCGCTCGAGCATCAAGCTGTCTGCCGTCGCACCTGACACTGAATGTCCCTTTGAGGACATGAATCACCTCGTCGAAGTCCAGCGTCTTCGGCGGTGTCTGGCCGCCCTTTAACCGACCAAAGCCAGACGCGAGCGAGTTTCCGGCTGAACGCACAGCCCAGGCGATGCCCCCGCCGTTATCTTCAGCGCCGCCCCTTAGCTCCCACGCAGCGTCACCGGCGCGAGTCAGCACAGTAGTTCCCGAGTCATTCATAAGCAAGTCACGGATATAGCCATTGGAAACACATTCTAGAAAGACCCTACCGCGTCCCGAAAGCGGAAATATCACATGCAATGCATGCGAAAACGTGTGGATCGATTTAAGTTGACAAGGGCTGTCCCACGCTCAAACGTGCGAACCGAGCGCCACGTATGCAACGATCTCGATCAGCATGTCGGCGTGAACAAAATCCTTCACTACGACACTCGACCGATTCGGATAAGGCATTTGAAAGAAATCCCGGTAAACACGGTCGATAGCGGGCATGTGGCTGGTATCCTTCATATAAATCAACACTTGCGCGACATCGGACATGACGCCTCGCGCAGCGGTCACGGCCTGCTGTAGATTTGCGAAAGTCAATCTGGCCTGCGCTTCGATATCGCCGCCGCAAATCTTCCCTTCCGTTGTGACTGGTCCGTGGGCAGTAAAAAGCAGTCTGCCCGCTTTAGTGGCCCAAGAAAATGGTTGATTCAACGGAGGAAGGCCTGTGTCAATAGTTTCGCGGATCATAAGAAGAAGAGTCGATGAAGGAGCCAGACTCGTTTGGCTCCCTAAAGTCAGGTCAATGGCCAGCCCGTCGCTTGATAGCGTCGGCAATTGCTTCCCCGACGTAGCCAACGTTGTTATCGTTCAACCCCGCGACACAAATCCGCCCAGATTGAACAAGGTAGATCGACTTGCGCTCGCGTAAAGCGTCGACCTCCGCCGCGCTCAACCCGGTGTAGCTGAACATGCCGCGCTGATCTGTCAGATAGCTCGCATCGACATCCGGCACGAGCGTTTCGAGCGTCGAACGCAGTTTGTGTCGCATCTCCTTCATGCGTTGGCGCATCTTTCCGAGTTCCTGATGCCAGTGCCGCGTCGTCTCCGGATCGCTCAGAACGGTGCTGACCAGTTGAGCGCCAAAGGCCGGAGGACTGGAATAGACCTGCCTGACCGTCGCTTTGAGTTGGCCAAGCACCCGCGATGCGGTCTCCGCATCCGAACATACGATCGAGAGAGCACCCGCGCGCTCGCCATAGAGCGAGAAGTTCTTCGAGAACGAATTGGTCACGATGAACTGCAGACCAGCCTCGACCATTTTGCGGATCGGAACAGCATCCTCGTCGAGCCCATCTCCAAAGCCCTGGTATGCCATATCCACGAATGGCAAGAGCTGACGGCGTTTCAAAAGGTCGATGACGTTTGCGAACTGTTCCGCTGACAGGTCCGCGCCGGTCGGGTTCTGACATGACGGTTGCAGCAGCACGATGCTGCGTTCGGGCAACGTATTCAGCACCGAAATCATCGCGTCGAAATCGATGCGGTTTTTCCCGCTATCGAAGTACGGATAGGCATTCACCTTCAAATGTGCCGACTCGAGCAGTACGCGGTGGTTATCCCACGTGGGGTCGCTAATCCATATGCTGCTGTCCGGCAAATAGGCTTTGATGAATCGTGCCGCAATGTGAATCGATCCGGAGCCGCCAATCGAATGAACGGTAGCAATGCGTCCGGATTTCACAGCCTCGGAATCTTCCCCGAAGACGAGTCGCTGGACGGTCGCCCGGTATGTCGCATCACCTTCCATTGGCAGATAGGTGTGGGGCTTGGACGCCCGCTGAATCATCGCGGTTGCTTGCCTGACGGATTCGAGGACAGGAATCTTCCCCGCCTCGTCATAGTAGAGACCGATACCGAGGTTGGTCTTTTCAGGCCGTTTGTCGGCTAAATACGCTTCCATCAGCGAGAGAATCGGGTCGCCAGGGTACGCTTCTACGTGCTTGAACATTGCAGTAATCCAGTGAATTTTTTTGGCGGATCTTGGAACCGGTAAGGGAAAATCAGAGATTGGTCCGGGCCTGCCATAGCTCCGGGAACAGCACCACATCCAGCATCTTCCTCAGGTATCCGACGCCTTCGGTGCCACCCGTGCCACGTTTGAATCCGATGACACGTTCGACCGTCGTCAGATGGCGGAACCGCCATTGCCGGAACGAGTCTTCAATGTCCACGAGTTTTTCGGCTAACTGATAGAGATCCCAGTACTCTTTCGGATTGCGATACACCCGCAGCCATGCTTCGGCCACCGACGCGTTGTAACGTGTTGGTTGAGTCCAGTCCGCATTGAGCCGGTCGTGTTCAACGAACAGGCCGGCGTGCGCGAGCAACCTGATGCTCTCGTCGTACAGGGACGGGAGTTCCAGCGCCTCCTGGAGCCGCTGGATGTTTTCAGGCAGGTGCTCACGAGGACGCAGCATCGTTGGGTTCTTGTTGCCCAGCAGGAACTCGATCTCCCTGTACTGATGGGACTGGAAACCCGACGACAAGCCAAGGTAAGGCCTCATCGCCCTATATTCGGGAGGGGTCATCGTCGCGAGAACGCTCCAGGCCTGCACGAGCTGGTCCATGATCCGGGAGACACGCGCGAGCATCTTGAAGACCGGCTGAAGCTCGCCACCCCGAATACCCGCTCTGGAGGCGCGCAATTCGTGCAACATGAGCTTCATCCAAAGCTCGGATGTCTGATGCTGAACGATAAATAGCATCTCGTTGTGATCGGGAGAAAGCGGATGCGGTGCGTCAAGGACTTCATCGAGGTGAAGGTAATCGCCGTAGCTCATCGAACTGGCGAAGTCTAGTTGTGCGTTGTGCCAGCCTCCATCGACAGCAGATTCCTTTTTGGCTTCATTTCCTGAGAAAGGGCAACTCATTTGTGTGCTTCGTCAAATGTCTAAATTAAAAAGGCCAGCATTTCTTTGGACGTTACGCCGCAGCCTTGAAACTGCCGTGCGGATCAATAACAAATTTCTTCGGCACGCCCGAGTCGAATTCGGCGTACCCATCCGGTGCGCGGTCGAGATCGATGACCGTGACATTGACCACGTCCGCAATGTTCAGACGGTCCCAGAGGATTGCTTGCATCAAGCTTCGGTTGTACTTCATGACAGGGGTCTGCCCAGTGAAGAACGCATGCGACTTCGCCCACCCTAGCCCGAATCGCACCGAGAGGCTGCCCTTCTGCGCCGCTGCATCGCTCGCGCCCGGATCATCTGTCACGTAGAGGCCCGGAATGCCGATCTTTCCAGCAACTCGAGTGACTTCCATCAACGAGTTCAGCACGGTCGCGGGAGCCTCGACCTGTGACCCGGAGTGGCCATGTCCGCGCGCTTCGAAGCCAACGCAATCGATGGCGCTATCGACTTCCGGCTCGCCAAGCAGATTGGCGATCTGGTCTGCGAGCGGAGCATCCTCGGAAAGATCGACCGTCTCGAATCCGACGCGCCTGGCATGCTCCAGCCGTTTGGGATTCACGTCCCCGACGATGGTCACCGCTGCGCCAAGGAGCCTTGCCGAGGCCGCCGCGGCCAGCCCGACGGGACCCGCGCCCGCGACGTATACCGTGGCACCCGGTGCAACACCGGCCGTTACAGCCCCGTGATATCCAGTCGGCAGGATGTCGGACAGGCAGGTGAGATCGCGAATCTTCGCCATTGCCCGATCACGGTCGGGGAACTTGAGGAGGTTGAAGTCGGCGTAGGGCACCATCACAAATTCGGCCTGTCCGCCGATCCAGCCGCCCATATCGACATAGCCGTACGCACCTCCGGCGCGCGCGGGATTCACGGTCAGACACACCCCGGTATTCTGTGCCTTGCACATCGGACAGCGTCCACACGCCACGTTGAACGGCACAGAAACAAGATCGCCCTTCTTCAACGTCACGACGTCGGAACCAACTTCGATCACTTCACCCGTGATCTCGTGTCCCAACACGAGCCCCGCCGGCGCGGTAGTTCTACCTCGCACCATGTGCTGGTCGGAGCCACAAATGTTCGTGGCAACGACCCGAAGGATGACCCCATGGCTGGCTTTACGACCGGCCGGGTCGGAAAGCTCGGGGAACGCAATATTGCGCACCTCGACCTTTCCGGGTTCCACATAGACCACTCCACGATTTCCTGACATGACGTCTCCGAGTTTGTTTTCGCGGGGAATCGGGTGCAGTTGCTGTTACGACTGCCCGGACTCACAGCTGTTGCCAAAGCCGCCCGTTCTGAGCGATGTCCGGCAATCATCTGAGCTGGAGACTTCACCGTCAAAGCAGTATTTCTGGTTTATCGCATGCAGATTTGCATGCATAGGCCCGCAGCCCGGTGCGGGTTGGTCTGCGCGGCAGCAGGCCCGTTGCTGTACCCTGCAATCGATCAAAACGCGAGTGGCATCGATGCGTGGCCATCAAAAATTCATGCAAACCATC
The DNA here is from genome assembly GCF_004361815.1 of Paraburkholderia sp. BL10I2N1. Classification (NCBI taxonomy): domain Bacteria; kingdom Pseudomonadati; phylum Pseudomonadota; class Betaproteobacteria; order Burkholderiales; family Burkholderiaceae; genus Paraburkholderia; species Paraburkholderia sp. BL10I2N1. The sequence continues at coordinate 1,396,880 of NZ_SNWA01000002.1, forward strand.
AGTTTTCATGGCTTGCAAGCGTTTCATCCGGCGGGTCAAATCGGCAGGCGAACATGACTTGTGATGCATTTCAATCTAACCGAACACCATCATGCTGCCGAACAGTCAACTTATCTCTCTTATTGAATCCCGCGTGAACGGGCGGTCGTTGCCGCAGCCGTTCTACACCGACGAAGGCGTGTTCGAGTGCGACCTCGAACTGATCTGGGAACGTCAATGGATACTCGCCGGCGTTGCAGCCCAGATTCCAAAACCAGGCAACTGGTTCACGCTCGAGGTGGGATCGAGTTCTATCGTCGTAATCCGGGATCGCAGTAAAGCGATCCGGGCGTTCTACAACACTTGCCGCCATCGCGGCTCCAGAATCTGCGCGGGCGACAAGGGATCGTCGGGTACGCTCGTATGCCCGTATCATCAATGGACCTATGGCCTGGACGGCAAACTGCTGTTCACCAAGGAGATGGGTGAAGAATTCGATGCGTCGCAATACTCGCTCAAGCCTGTGCATTGCGAATCGGTCGAAGGCTACATCTTTATCTCGCTTGCAGCGACACCGGCACCGTTCGATGAATTTCGCAAGCAGGTCTCGCCATACATCAAGCCTCATGGCCTAGGCGACGCAAAAATCGCGTTCGAGTCGACTATTATCGAAAAGGGCAACTGGAAGCTCGTTCTCGAGAACAATCGCGAGTGCTATCACTGCACAGCAAGCCACCCCGAGCTTCTGCGCACGATCTCCGAGTTCGATGGGCCGACCGATCCAAGATTCGGCGGCGAATACGCAGCAAAATGCGAGAAAGACGAGGCGCGCTGGACTGCGTCCGGACTGCCTTTCAAGCCAATCGAAACAGACGAGGGGTATCGGATGGTACGCGTTGCAATGGAACGCGGACTTTCCTTTACGATGTCCGGTGAACTCGCCTGCAAGAAGCTGCTGGGTACCAACGAGGACGAGGACGTCGGCTCGTTGCGTTTGCTTCGCTTCCCCAATACGTGGAACCACGTTCTTTCCGATCATGCCATTGCGTTCAGGCTGCTTCCGCTCAGCGCGACGGAAACGCAGGTGACGACATGGTGGCTGGTCAATGGGGATGCCGTGGAAGGCGAAGACTATGACATCGACAACCTGACCTCGGTCTGGAACGCCACGAACGCTCAGGACCAGCGACTCGTCGAAGCGAATCAGCAAGGCATCAACTCGAAGGGCTATCAGCCTGGTCCCTACTCCCCGCTCGTCGAGCGTGGCGTGACGGAGTTCATCGACTGGTATCTGAACACACTGAAGACCGAGTTGAAGGGTGCGCCGAAGACAATTCCGTTGGAGTGCATTTCAGAATGACGGCGACCGCTTTCACTGAGGCCATTTGCCTCGGCGTCACACGAGAGAACTGGAACGTAAAGACGTTCCGGTTTTCGCTTGCTCAACCTCAGGAGTCTTTCAGATTCAAGGCTGGGCAGTATGTGACGCTAAGCGTGGACACCGGGAACGAAACACTTTTCCGGTGTTACACCATTTCTTCGGCACCGGACAGTCAAGGCAACACCACGTTCGACATCACGGTCAAACGCTCGCCGACCGGCGCCATCTCGACATGGCTTCATGACAGATTGACAGTCGGTAAAAGCTTGCATGTTTCCCGACCCGCCGGCGACTTCATCTTGCCCGGCAACCATAGGGAGCCGCTGCTTTTTGTAGCCGGAGGCGTAGGCATAACGCCGCTCATTTCGATGGCGCGAGCCATCTATGCCGAAGGAAAAAACGCCGACATCCAGTTTCTGCAGTTCGCCAGGACGTCTGCCGATATCCTCTTCCACGAGGAAATGCAGCGGATAGCTCGCTCGTCCTGTGGCATCAGCGCGCACTTCTACACTTCGGAGGAAGCGAACAGGGAATTTTCCTCCGGACTTCTTTCCAACGAAGTCCTTGACCAGGCAGTTCCGGACTGGACCTCCAGACAAGTGCTGTGTTGCGGACCAGACGCGTTCATGTCGATCATGCGCAGCCTGTTTCTTGAGAACGGCGGCAGTGCGTCCCGCTTCCATCAGGAGAGGTTCCAACTGCCTGAGCAAGCCCCCGTGCACGTGCCGGATTCCGTTGGTATATCGCGAATCCGACTATCGCGGTCGCTCGTCGAATTCGACTGCACGCCCGGTACAACGATTCTGGATGCGCTCCACGCGCTGCCGAATGGCCCCAAAATTCCCAATGCGTGTCGCTCCGGCTTGTGCGGAACTTGCAAGCTTCGCAAACTGGATGGGCAAGTCGAGATGAACCACAACGGCGGAATCACGGACGAAGAGATCGACGAAGGCTACGTCCTTCCTTGCTGCTCTGTACCGCTATCGGACGTCACCATCGAGTACTAGGCGATAAAGGCGGCTATGCCCAGACACTCTGATTTGCGAAATCAATCAGCCAATCGAGAAAGACCTTGGCGGGCGAACTGAGCTCTTCATTGTCCGCGTAGACAATGTATTCGCACAGCCCGGTTTTGATCGATACAGCGAGCGGCCGGACGAGGAGTGCCTCCCTGTCTTCCTGCGGAACACCATAGGCCCAAGCGAGCGCGACTCCTTTCCCGCTGCAGGCCGCGCGATAAACGAGATCATAATTGGAAAGCGTCAGGATCTTTCTCACGGCACCAGGCTGAAAGCCCGCGCTTTCAAGCCACGCGTCCCAGGAATTGGATTCCGCACTGTCGGAGTCGTACTCGATGAGTTCGCACTCCATCAAGTCCTGCACCTTTTCTATTTTGTGGTTGCTCTGATAAGACGGAGAGCAAACCGGAAAAATCTCCTCTTCGAAAAGCTTCACCTTCGTCAGATTTGGCCAATGCCCATCGCCATACCTGATGGCAAGGTCGATGGGTTCGTGCCACGGGTCAACCGGCGTATTACTCGCCAGCACCCGAATATCAATGTTCGGGTATTGGCTTCGGAATTCGAAGATTGCGGGCATCAACCAGAAGTTGGCCATCGCATTGCTTGCCGCAATGGTGACGGTACTGGTGTCGAGCGCTTCGATCATCGTCACGGCTCGGCGAATCGTATTCAAGCTCTGCGCAATAGCCTGCTGAAAGATAAGCCCAGCGCGCGGCAACTGGATCTCCTTGTGCCGTCGAGTGAACAGCGGCACACCCATGCGCTCTTCGAGCACCTGAATCTGCCTGCTTACGGCCCCCTGTGAAAGGTGAAGCTCTTCAGCCGCCTTGGTGAAGCTCATCAGTCTCGCCGATGCCTCGAAAGCAGAAATCGTGTTCAGCGGCGGCAGCCGCTTACGTGGGGTGGGCAACTTGGCAGTCTCCGGATGCTTGCGTCAAAACTCCAGGCCCAACGGCCTCAGCGGGGCACTGTACTGCATTCAAAATCGGTGGACTAGGGAATTAAGACAGCGCCCGGTCAGGACATACCCTAGGAACGGCTGAACCGCCGGATATCTACCGTCCGGCAGTTCAACAGAGAATCAAAAAGTGAATGACTGGTCACTTCTTGCATCAGTAATCGCATGCAGGAGCCTTTTGGGTAATCGTCCTTTTCGTGCAAAATCTGGCGCTTTGGTCCGAAAACCCGTGATTATTCAACGATTTGCCAGATCGAGCTTGATGTGACAGACACTCAGCCGGAAAACCTTGCTGGACAAGGCTCTGCGAGCGGCGACCGCCAGATTTTGCACGAAAAGGACGATTACCCCGACTTCGAGCCGCGAGCCCCCTATTCGGAACGTTGCTTAATAGATTGTCCTCGAGCCAGGCAGATCCTCATCCGCGTTGCCAAGGAAACTTGGTGACCTGCGACGCCTGCGCCACGGGCAGCAATCAAATGGCTACTGATATCGCTTCAGTTCGTAACTGACTGCACGAAACGAGCGAGCTCACGTCTTTACCGTTGCTGCAGTATGTCAGCGTCTGGTCGCGGTATGCGAGAAGCGTCGAGAGTTAATGGTGCGGCCTCTTACTGTTCAAGGCTACAGCGTTGTATGGTGTCGTGTTGCGGAATATCGCCCGATCGGCGATGTTACCGGTTCTGCTGTATTTCACGAGTCTATGCGATGCCAGACTCGGGAGCACAAAAGCCAAGCGCTAATACCCAACATAGCCCGCCAGAATCCACGCGCGCGGGTCCCTGGCCGCCACTTGAGCTTCGTCTCGCAAACTGCTTAAGCTAGACTTAACGACGATTAGGTCTTCGGGCCTCAATATGCATCGGGTCTGACGTTCATCCCATTCCTGCGTTAAAACTGCAATGACAACGGTTATTCCCGACTTGCGCCTGCTCCGCGTGTTCATGAGCGTCGTACAGCAGCAAGGGTTCGCCCGCGCGCAGCACGAGCTGAACATGTCGACCTCAGCGATCAGCACGTACATGAGTCAACTTGAAGCCCAGCTCGGCGTGGTGCTCTGTCATCGTGGACGCGGCGGCTTCAGTCTCACGCCCAAGGGCGCCGAGTTTCACGTCGAAGCGCAACGGCTGCTCGGCGAAGTCGATGGCTTCGAGCGCTTCGCCGCCGACCTGAAAGGCGACCTGCGCGGTAATCTCAAGATTGGCATGCTCGACGGCATCGTGACCGACACGAACCTTCCGCTCGATGCGACCATCGCGGCCTTCTCAGCTGCGCGCCCCGCCGTTCATCTTCATCTGCTGCTGGGTGGATCGAACGAGCTTCAGGTGCACGTGCTCAACAACCGGCTCGATGCAGCTATCAGCACCGTGCAGCTCAAGATGAACGGCCTGAAGTACAACCCGATCTATCGCGAGCGTCACAACCTGTACTGCGCGGACAAGCATCCGCTCTTTCATGTCCGCCGCGTGAGCGAGAGCGATCTGGAGAATCATCGCTTTGTGGGCCGCGCTTCGTGGAATCGGGCGATCCACATGCGGCACGGCATGCGCGACACGCAAGCGACGGCGAACAGCGTCGAAGGCCAGTTGATCCTGATTCTGTCGGGCGCGTATATCGGCTTCCTGCCCGTGCATTTCGCGCAGCGATGGGTGGACGACGGCCGTTTGCGCGCGCTCGCGCCCGGCACGATGCGCTTCGATCTGTCGTTCGCATTCATCGAACGTCAGAGCCGCTCGAACGAACCGCTGACGAAGGAGTTTCTCGAACTGCTTCGACAGCGGATCGGCTCAGAGGCTTGAACGCGCGCTTATCGATTCGACGGCAGGCCTGGGCGTGTAAAAGAGGCCGGTCGTCGAGAGCTGGCCCTTGAAGTTGGCAAGGTCGGTGCCCGAGGCCTTGACCATCGAGGTCAGCGCGGCGGTCGTTTCAGCGGAGTTGCCCTGCGTGAGCGCGCCCATTTCAAACCAGGCGCCGGTCAGTGCCTTGCCGAGCGCGTGATTGTCCTTCAGCGTGTTCGTGTTGACGACTATCATGTCCATGATCTCGCCGGGAATCTTGCTGGAGTCGAAGACTCAGTGACGTTCGGCTGCGCCCTGAGACCGGCGAGCATTGGATTCCACGTGACCGCGTTGTGCACGGTCGGCGTCGCAAATGCGCCGGACATATCGGCGTCGGATGTATTGACGACCTTGACGTCGCGCTCGCTCATGTGCGCGCTTTCGAGGGCGCGTGCGAGCAGACAGTACGAGACGGAGAACTGGACGAGGTTGACCTGTTGGCCCTTCAGATCGGCGATCTGTTTGCCTTTGCCCTTCGTGAGCACGCCGTCGTTGCCGTTCGAGTAATCGCTCACGACGAGTGCAGTCGAGTCCACGCCGCCCGATGCCGGAATGGTGAGCGCGTCCATGTTGGTCATCGCGCAGCCATCGAACTTGCCGGCCGTGTATTGATTGATGGACTCGACGTCGTCGTTCAGTTGCACGACGTCCACGTTGATGCCCTACTTCTTCGCCCACTTGGAGACGATGCCTTGCGTTTTCGCCTGCCCCCAAGGCATCCAGCCCGCATAGATGGTCCAGCAAACCTTGAAGTCGTTGCGAGGCGCGGCGAAAGCGGCGCTCGATGCGAATGCAGCGAGGGAAACGACGGCGATGCCAAGACAGCGGGCGAACTTGCACATGAGGTTGACCCCGGAGGAGACGGTTGGCGATAGCAAGGGAGCAGCGCAAACATCGCGTTCTCCCCCCAGGCTTTTATCCCGCCGTGTAACCTCGCCTGAGGTCGACAGCTCTCGGACCAGCACCTGCCGTCAGCAGATCGGAACACTAGCCGTCCATTTCCAAATTGTGATGAACCGGGCGATGCGCCGGCTCCTTGCACGCCTCTTCAAGCGGGAAACGTGCCAGCGCGCGAATCCATGCCTTACCGTCGAATGCAGCGCGGCTTTGCCTTGTGGTGGAGAAACACATGCACTCGAAGGCGCTGGATGTGCACCGCAATCGCGCATTCGAGCATGCCGCTGCTGGTTTTGTCTAATCACGTTGAGGGCCGTTTACTTCATGATTTTCTGAACTAAAGCTTTTTTTGACCAGTATTCTTTTGCGTGCAATGGCGCGACACCATGCCTTCATTGAATCTTCCATTTCACAGACCCTCTCGAAGGAAAGCCAATGAAACTCCTGCGCGTTGCGGGCTTAGCCCTTGCATTGCTGTGCACGACCGCCGCAAATGCCGATGGACCGGCGGCGAACTCAGGCGTCACGGTCGCACCGAACGTTCTAAGAATCGGCATGGAGATCACCTATCCTCCGTTTGAGTCATATTCGGGCAACGACGTGGTCGGCGCGGATGCGGACATCGCCCGTGCATTGGCCAAGGAAATGGGCCTTAGAGTTGAGTTCGCCGACACGCGCTTTCCAAACCTGATCCTCGGCCTCAACGCGGGTCACTTCGATGCCGTCATCTCCGCGATGTTCATCAAGCCGGAGCGCACGGCGCAGGCGAATGCGATCGCCTACGCGACGACTGGCGGCGCAATCCTGGTGCCTTCGGGCGCGGCGACGAAGCCCGCGACGCTTCAGGACCTTTGCGGCATGAGGGTCGGTGTCGAGCAGGGCAATGTATGGGCATCGACGCTCGCAGGCGTGTCGGATGGCTATTGCAAGTCAAATGGCAAGGGCGCGATCGCCGTGAGTTCGTTCCCGTCCGCACCCGAGGCATTTCAGGCTTTGATGTCGAACAACGTGCAGGCGCAATTAGAAGTGGCGCCTGCCGCGCATGCGCTCGCGGCGAAATCGTCGGGACGCGTGGTGGTGTCGTCGCCAAATCTCATCAATCCGGTATTGCTCGGCATCTATACGAAAAAAAGCAATGCGGCGCTCAATGCGAGTCTCAACACTGCGCTTGCGAAGCTCAAGAAGAGCGGCGAGTTCGATCAGATCCTGGCCAAGTACAGCCTGCTTCCTCCGTCCCAGCTTCCCTGAAGCTTCAGTAGTTTTCGCATCACGCGGCGCAATCGTAGCGAGTCGAGTCGACCATGCAGTTTGATCTTTCGTATTTCCTTTCGTTGTTCGCTGACCAGATGTTCTGGGAAGCGTGCCTGATCGTCATCGAGTTGGGCGTGCTCTCCTGGGTCGTCGGCATGGTCGCGGGCTATCCGATTGCGCTTGCGAAGCTGTCGAAGAAGCCGTGGCTCAGCAGGCCCGCGACCGCTTACGTTTGGTTCTTCCGCAGCGTGCCCTTGCTCGTCGTGATGGTGTTCGTGTTCAACCTGCCGCAGCTTTTCCCGTCGATGGGGCCGGCGCTATCGCATCCGTTCTTCTCGGCGTTTGTGTCGCTCGTCGTGACCGAGGCTGCCTATATGGCGGAGATTCATCGCGGCGGACTGCTTTCGGTCGGCAAGGGGCAACTGGAAGCCGCGACGGCGCTCGGGCTGCGCCGCTTGGGCCTGCAGCGGCTCGTGGTGATTCCGCAGGCGTTCTGGATCTCTTTGCCCACGCTCGTCAATGAGTTCATCACGTGCATCAAGCTTACCTCACTTGCATCCGTGATTTCGCTTGCCGAATTGCTGATGGTCGGTCAGCGCATGTATTCACAGAACTTCCTCGTGCTCGAAACGCTGCTCGCAATCGGCGTCTATTACGTGATGATCGTGACCGTTTTCGGCTGGTTGCTCAAGCAACTCGAACACTGGCTCGACCTCACACGCCGCCGTCCCGAGACGATGGCCGGAGACGAACTGATGTCCATGCGCGACGGTCTCGTGCGAAAAGAAGCGGGCGCAATGCGTGTCAGCGGCCAACGTGCGCTGAACCTGAAGGATGTGCGCAAAGCCTACGGCGGCCACGAAGTGCTGAAAGGCATCGACCTTGATGTGGCGGCGGGAGAAGTGCTGTCGATCATCGGGCCGTCCGGCTCCGGCAAGACTTCGCTCATCCGCACGATCAACGGACTCGAAAGCATCGACCATGGCGCGATCCATCTATTCGGCCAGCCGTGCATCGACGCATCAGCCAGCGCCGACCCGGAGCGCGTGTGGCAGGCGCGACGTCGCATCGGAATGGTGTTTCAGGGCTTCAACCTGTTTCCGCATAGAACCATCCTCGATAACGTGCTGATGGCGCCGCAGTACCATCGGCGCGGCTCGAAGGCCGAACTGCGCAACATCGGCCTCGGTCTACTCGACAAGGTCGGCCTGCTGGCCCATGCGCAGAAGTATCCGCATCAGTTATCGGGCGGTCAGCAGCAGCGGGTCGCGATTGCGCGGGCGCTTGCCATGGAACCTGACATCATGCTCTTCGACGAACCGACCTCGGCGCTCGACCCGGAACTCGTCGACGACGTGCTTCAGGTCATCTCCGAACTAGCGCGCGAGCACATGACGATGATCATCGTCACACACGAGATGAACTTCGCTATGTCGATTTCGGATCGCATCGCGTTCATGGAGAACGGCGAGCTGCGCCTGCATGCATCGCCCGATGCTATCCGCTCGGATCCCGATGCGGAGCGCGTGCGACGGTTCATCGGCATCGGCGCGCCGGGAGCCTTGAATCACGATACCGTCGGCGACCGAAGTTCGTTAAACACCACTCTCAGCGCCTAGGCGCGATAACCCCCATAAGACGATGAAACGCATTCAACTCAGCGACGTCGAGTCGCACTGGGACGCGATCAGGTCGCGCATCGAAGACGGCTTCGATATGCTCTGGAACACGCCGGAACTGCCGTGTATGGAGTTCGGCGCAGCGCAGGCTCTGACCGGCTGGCTCGAAGCGGAAGGCTTCGACGTGGAACGTCGCGCGGTCGGCATTCCCACGGCGTTCGTCGCCAGGAAGCGAATCGGTGCAGGACCGTGCGTCGGCATCCTCGCGGAATATGACGCGCTACCGGGACTCGGCAACTGCGCATGCCACACGCGCAGCGAACCGCCATCGGAAGCGGGCCACGCGTGCGGACACAATCACATCGGACCGGCGAACATCGGCGCGGCCATTGCGGCAGTCCGCAGTGCGCAAGCGCTGGGCATCGGCGGCGAGATCAAGGTGGTCGGATGCCCTGCCGAAGAACTGCTGTGGGGCAAGGTTGCCTTGTTCGTCAAAGGCGCATTCGAGGACTGCGATGCGTTGCTGACGTCGCACGGCGATTACCAGAACGGCGCGATCTCGCGTCCCTGTCAGGCGATGGCGACGGGCGAGTTCGTGTTTGTTGGACGAAGCAGCCACGGCGGTTACACGGGCAAGGTGAATGCGCTCGCAGGTGCGGAGGAAGCGCTGTTCGCGCTGCGCGACTTCAAGGAACGATATCCCGATGTGCCGGTCAAGCACATCATTCGCGGCGACATGAAAATAGCCGGTGTCGTGCCCGATGACGTGAGGCTGTACTTCTCGATTCGGCATCTGCACGTGGAACGCGCGATGGACGTGTATGACGCGGTCATCGATACATGCAAGAAGGTGGCGCAGCAGTGTGGCCTGGACTGGCGGCATCTGCCGATTTCGACATGCCGGGGCTATCTTGCGAACGACATGCTTGCGAATGTGCTCTACGACAGCCTGAACGACGTGGGACCGCCAAAGTGGTCAGATGCCGACAAGGACTGGATGCACCAACTGGCGGAGCAATGCGCGCCCGCGCAGCCGTTCGAACTGGATGAGACGGTCCGGCTCTATAACAAGGGACAGGACTACTACAGCCAGGACGACGGCGAAGTGAGCTGGCGCATTCCGCTCGGCCGCGTGAACTGGGCCTATCCGAAGCAGGTTCCGATCCATCACTGGGGTTGGACAGCATTGTCGGGTCATGCGGCGAGCCGCGCGGGTCCGCATATGGCGTCGAAGGCGATCGCGCTCGCAGCGGTCAGATTGCTGAGCGAGCCGCGCCTCATCAATGATGCGAAGTCGGAACTCATGTCGAGGATCGAGGGCAAGTGTATTGGCGCGCCGCGGTTGGGCGCGTGGACGACGTTGACGCAGAATCCGCAGTCGTTCTGGAACGGCACCTGGACGGAAGGCGAGTGCTCGGAAGGACTGGCGTGACCATCCCGGACATGCCGAAGATCATGACGCGCGTCTCGAAGTTTTCTTTTGATCTCGGTCTGCTCGGACAGGATGCGAAGTGCCGATACGGACGGCATGGCGTTCGGCAAGGGCGTCGTGGTCGGCAACAAAGGGCAACGTGAAGCTGCGTTTCGATCCGACCTACGTCGAAATGGCGGCGGCGGGCAAGCTCTGAGCGTTTCAGATACGGGGCGGACACCATGCGACTCATCAATCGACAGCCGATGGCGTGCGGCACGCGACGAAGTCGTAGCGATGCTCGAACGCGTGGGCCTCGGCGCATCGCTGAACAAGTATCCGCAGCAGCTCTCGGGCGGCATGCAGCAACGGCTCGCGATCGCGCAGGCGCCGATGATGAAGCCGCGCGTGCTCCTGCTCGACGAACCGTTTGGCGCGCTCGACCCCGGCATCCGCCGCGACATGCACGTGTTGCTTTCCGAGCTGTGGCGCGAATCCATGGTGACGCTCTTCATGGTCACGCACGACCTGAAAGAAGGCTTCACCCTCGGCAGCCGCGTGCTCGTCTTCGACAAAGTCCGCATCGACCCGCAGGCACCGGGCGCATACGGCGCACATATCACTTATGACATTCCGCTCGACCGCGCGCGCCTTGGCGTCGGCGGCCTATATCGCCCGGGCCGCCGTGCAAGGCGCGTCTCATATCGAACTGGTCTCCGACTAAACGAAAGCTCAGGCTTATGACAGTACTACTCGAAGAAACCATCCCCGGCGGCGGCCATGCGTCGCTGATCGTCAAGCGAGGACAGTCGCTGCGTCTGACCGATTTGCGAGGCGACGCGAACGTCAGCGTGATGATGGTCAACGCCGCGGAAAAGAGCGAGCGACTCAACTTGCCCGATTCGCTCAAGTGTCAGCACACCGCGAAGTTGACTGCCGGGCATTGCCTCTATTCCGACATGGGCCGCGTGCTTGCCGCGATCGTCGCGGATACGTGCGGCTGGCACGACAGCATCGGAGGAGTAACGAATGCGCAGGAAGTCTTCGAGCGATATGGCGCGGGCCCCTATCAGGAATTGCGCAACGCGTTCCATCGCAACGGCAGGGACAACCTGCTCGTCGAGATGAGCAAGTGGGGACTCGATGTCTCCGACCTGATGATGACCCTCAACCTGTTCAGCCGCATAGACGTGACCGATGAAGGCGCGCTCGCCTTCGTACCCGGCAATTCGAAAGCGGGCGACTCCGTCGAACTGTATGCGCCGATGAACACGCTCGTCTTTCTGACCGCGATCCAGCATCCACTCGACCCGAACACACAATACGCGACCAAGCCGGTGAAGCTCGAACTGAGCCAGTCGCATCCCGAAGTGGCCGAAATCTGCCGTACCGCCTGCGAAGAAAACGTGCGCGGCTTCATCAACACCGAACGATTCTTCCTTTGAGCGCAACCGGAGGCACCCACGACATGACCAGCACGCTCACCGTCAGCGACAAGCATCCCGACCACTGCGCCTACCGCGAAACGCTCGCGGCAGGCGAACCGTGGCTGCACGAGGTCAAGGCCGGACAGACACTTCGCATCGTCGATCTGGAAGGTAACCAGGCCGTCGATACGCTCTTCTACAGCCTCGGCAATCCACGGGAGCGCTTCGATCCGCAACGCACCATGCGCCGCCAGAAGAGCCTCTATCTGACGACGGGTTCGGTGCTGTATTCGAACCTCGGCAATCCGATGCTGACCATCGTCGCCGATACGTGCGGCCGTCACGACACCCTCGGCGGCGCGTGCGCGCAGGAGAGCAACACGGTGCGCTACGCACTCGAAAAGCGCTACATGCATAGCTGCCGCGACAACTTCTTGCGCGCATGCGCGCACGATGGCCGCCTCAACAAGCGAGACATCGGCGCCAACGTCAACTTCTTCATGAACGTGCCGGTGACGGCCGAAGGCGGCCTCACGTTCGAAGACGGCATTTCCGCGCCGGGCAAGTATGTCGAACTGCGCGCGGAGATGGAAGTGATCGTGCTGATTTCGAACTGCCCGCAACTGAACAATCCGTGCAACGCCTACAACCCGACGCCTGCGGAGCTGATCGTATGGAACTGAAAGAACTGAAGCACGTTCGCCACTGGATCCATCGCGTCATGCTGGTTCGCTCGCGCCGTCTCTGCACGTATACGCGCGATCAGTTGCTCAAGGCTTGTCGCTGACGCGATCGCAGCCGCGGACGACCGCGGCTCGCCATGCTCACGGCGGGACGGCCCGCCTTCGAATCACCCTTCCTTCCATGTTCGAGAAGATCGTGATTGCCAATCGCGGCGCGATCGCGTGCCGCATTCTTCGAACCTTGCGCACGCTCGATGTGACCGGCGTCGCGATCTATGCAGAAGCGGATCGCGCAAGCCGTCACGTCAGCGAGGCGACGGTCGCGCACGCGCTGGGCGACGGTCCCGCGTCGGCGACCTATCTCGACACCGCGAAGACTCTCGAAATTGCGCGTCATGAAGGCGTGCAGGCGATCCATCCGGGCTACGGCTTCCTGTCGGAGAACGCGGCGTTCGGTGAAGCATGCGAAGCGGCGGGCATCGCGTTCATCGGACCGACGCCTACGCAATTGCGCGCCTTCGGCCTGAAGCACGGCACGCGACATCGCCGCACAACAGGGCGTGCCGATGCTCGAAGGCACCGGCCTGCTCGGTGAACGACTGGCGCGAAGCGGGCACATCGGAGGTCGCGCTCAATGCACCCCTCGCCGACGACACGCAAAAGCGCCGCTGAACGACGGCGAACTTGCGGTCGACAGCGAAATCGCCGGCAGCCTCTGGCAGGTGAAAGTCGCCACGGGCGATACGGTTGCGGCAGGTGGTGTGCTACTCGTGATCGAGTCGATGAAGATGGAAATCTCCGTGTGCGCGCCCTATGCCGGAACTGTGACTGCGGTCCACGTCGCGCCTGGGTCGCTGGTACGCGCGGGGCAGCGCGTCGCGGTCATCCGGCGTCAATGAAGAACATCGATAACATTACTCAACGGACCATCATGTCGTCATTCGATCTGCGTCTCGCGACGCTTCGCCGCGCGTATCGCGAAGGCGCGCTCACGCCGCGCAAGCTCATCACCGAACTGCGCGCGAAAGCGGCTGCGCTTAATCCCGAGTTCAACCTCTTCATCCGTCTTCTGACGGAAGAGGAACTCGCGCCTTTCCTGACGCGGCTTGAAGAGCACGACGCCGCGAGCCTGCCGCTCTACGGAATTCCGTTCGCGATCAAGGACAATATCGATCTCGCGGGCATCGAAACGACGGCCGCTTGCCCCGCCTTTGCGTACACGCCAACCGAATCGGCGACGCTCGTCGCGCAGCTGATCGCGCTCGGCGCGATCCCGCTCGGCAAGACCAACCTCGACCAGTTTGCGACCGGCCTCAACGGCACACGTTCGCCCTACGGCAAGTGCCGCAACAGCGTGCATCCCGACTATCCGTCGGGCGGATCGAGCGCGGGTTCGTCGCTGGCCGTCGCGCTCGGCGTCGCCACGTTCGCGCTCGGCACCGATACGGCCGGTTCGGGACGCGTGCCCGCCTCGCTGAACAATCTCGTCGGACTGAAGCCGAGCAAAGGCTTGCTGTCGACGGCGGGCGTCGTGCCTGCGTGCCGCACGCTCGACTGCGTCACATTCTTCACGGCGACAGCAGCGGAAGCCAGCGAACTGCTTGCGCTGACCGCCCATGTCGATCCGCGCGACGCGTACAGCCGCATGAATCCGCAATGGAACGACGCATGCGCGTTTGGCACGCCCAGCGCGTTCCGCTTCGGCGTGCCTGCGCAACTCGAATTCGCAGGATGCCCGGAAAGCCCCGCGTTGTTCGCGCAGGCGCGCGCGATGCTCGAAGCGGCGGGAGGCGAAGCGGTCGAGATCGATTTCGGGCCGTTCGTCGAAGCGGCCCAACTGCTCTATCAAGGCCCCTGGGTCGCGGAACACTACAGCGTGACCGGCGAACTGATGACGACGCAACCGGACGCCGTGCTACCCGTCATTCGTGATGTACTTGCGAAAGCGCCGGGCGCCACTGCCGTCGAACTCTTCCGCGCGCAGTACCGGCTACAGGATTTGAAGGCCGTGTGCGATGCCGCGCTCGACACGCTCGACTTCGTGCTCACGCCGACGTATCCGCGCCCGGTCACGCTCGCAGAACTCGAACGCGATCCGATCGGTCCGAACTCACTGCTCGGCTACTACACGAACTTCATCAACCTGCTCGACTATGCAGCGGTCGCCGTGCCGACGCGCTTCATGAACAACGGGCTGCCGTGGGGCGTCACGGTGTTCGGCCGCGCGTTCACCGATCAGTATCTGCTCGGCGTCGCGGACCTGTTTCAGCGCACGAGCGGCATCAAATGCGTGGGAGCCAATGCCGTCGATGCAGGCCCGCCGGGCGTCGCCAGCCACGATCGCATGTCCGTCGTGGTCTGCGGCGCGCATATGCAAGGCTTGCCGTTGAATCACGATCTCGTTTCCCGAGGCGCGGAACTCGTGCGTGCGACCCGCACCGCGTCGATGTATCGATTGTGCGCACTGCCCGCCTCCGCAGACGGAAAGCGTCGCCCCGGCATGTGGCGCGCCGAGGAAAACGGCGTCGGCGTCGCCGTGGAGGTCTGGGAAATGCCTTCTGCAGAATTCGGCTCGCTTATCGCAACGGTGCCGTCACCGCTCGCGTTGGGTAAAGTCGAACTGGCGGACGGTTCGTGGCAAACAGGGTTCCTCTGCGAGCCGTATGGAGTGGCATTGGGCGAGGATATTTCGAAATTCGGCGGATGGCGTGCGTGGCTGGCCCAGCCCATAGGTGTCTGATTCATCCACGCCACGGTATATGTCAATCGAACTAAACATGGAACCCCCTCACGGGACTGTTAAAAAGCGTGGGGTTCCGCTCCTTCCGCCTGCTGCATGAACTCGAGAAAGCGGGCGACGTCCCCCGGTACTTCGTCCATGCGCGCCCTATGGGCCGCAAGTTTGGCTGCCAAATCACCGTTGATCACCGCACATCGCACCTGAGCAAGTAAATGAGCGCCGCGTGGCGTCCAGCGCATGTGCTGGTGCTTGCACATGCGAGCGTTGATCACCTGATTCACCGCCGACTCTGCCATCGCCGTCGAAATCGGCCTGTGCTCGCGATAGTGCTTCCCGTAGGCGATTGTTGAGCCGCTATTGCTCTCGAGGTACGCGAACAACTCGCCTACGCGATAGTCGAGTTGCTCCAGGCTTCGCGTGAATCGAGCCGTCTGTGCCACCACGATGCGACAGAGCAGCAAGATCTGTCGCATTCGTTGCTCCGCTTTACTGCGTTGGCGTGCCAAAAGCACCAGCGTAATCGGTTGACATAGGTGCGCAACGCTTTCTTCGTGTACTGCTCGGTCTCGGATCGTGCCAGTAGACCCCTTACGATCTGCTCGAGATGCCGCGCCCGCATCGAGATGTGAAACCGGTCAAGTATCGGCGTCGCGGTGAATGGAAGTTGCCGATAGATGCTTTGGATCCCGTTGGCCCCGTCGGTGATCACCGAGAGGGTTCTGTCGCGCTAATGCGCTGGGGTAAAATTCAGCGAACGGAAATTGCAGACGCTCAAGATGACTAGGACGACAAAGACACCGCGTGAGACATTGCCGCCTGGGATCGCCAAGGTGCTGAAGCGACTGCACTACCCACTGGAGGTAATTTTGCTGTGCGTGCGGTGGTACGTGGCGTACTCGCTGAGCCTGCGCAATCTGGAAGAGATGATGGCGGAACGCGGTTTCGAGGTGGACCATTCGACGGTACACCGCTGGGTGATCAAACTCGTGCCCTTGTTCGAAAAAGCGTTTCGCCAGCACAAACGCCCGGTCGGCAAGAGCTGGAGGATGGACGAAACGTACAGTACGCCCAGCCAACGTAGCCTGCCTGCACGGGGGTGAAGTTGCTTGAGCATGTTTTGAATGCAAAACCCGGAGAAGTTGTCGTTGCGGTCCCGGGGTATGCCCTTTCTCTGCTGCGAGAGAAAGTGAGCCGAAGCGGCGGTGACTTGCTGACACTGGCAAGGTGACGAAGTCCGTGGGAAACGGGGCTTGCGGCGAAGCGGTTACGCCAAGATGAGCCTCCAGGCTGAGCATGGGACGGTTGAGGAACACGAACCTGTTTGAACGCATCTGAGGGTTGAATCGTCACCCCTGCCTACACCGCTTAACAGGCAGGTCGCGGATTGTTGCCGATCATGTGTACGGGTCGGCAACGCGAATGCTGACTGGATATGTAGGCCCGTCAGCAGGGAGCCATGGAGAGCGCGCAGCTAGGCGGTGGTATTCGCGACGACTTGCGGCAAGCAAGGATAAAGACTGCGACAGGCAGCCTCGCCCGTGCGCTTGAGTCCAGCATGTGAACTGGGGAAGGCTTGCATAGATGTCAAGGGAGTGTGCCCCCGATGATGTGCAAGCTGGCGGAGCCTCCGTAGTAGTCCGAGGCCGGGAAAGCCGGCTACATGGCGAAGGGAGGCAGTTGAAGTAGTTTGCCTGATTGATTAACTGACTGCAGTGAGGTGAAGACCTTCGATAATCAGTGAAATACAAAGCAAACTGGTGGCACGGTGGCATGGTGTCGCCTTCGATTAGACCGATACTTCAGCGGAGAGCCGGATGCGCTGAGAGGCGCACGTCCGGTTCGGGGAGGAGAGGCAGGGAAATAGTTCGACTACGCCCTGTCTCTTACTCCACTCAAGGTGCGCGGCCAGTGGAAGTACTTGTATCGTGCGGTGGATAAGGCCGGAAAGACCGTCGATTTCCTGCTGAGAGCCCATCGGGACAAGGCTGCCGCGCGTCGCTACTTCGAGAAATCCATCGATCAGAACGGCGAACCGGGAACCATCACCGTAGACAAAAGTGGTGCCAATCTGGCCGCCCTGCAAGCCATCAACGCCGAACGGAAAACGCCCATCAAGGTGCGCCAGGTCAAATATCTGAACAACGTTGTCGAACAGGACCATCGCGTGATCAAACGTATCATCAAACCCATGATGGGTTTCAAGGATTTTCGTTGCGCCCGCATCATCCTGTCGGGCATCGAACTGATGCATATGATCAGGAAGGGCCAGATGAAAGATGCTGGCGCAGAGCGGACTGCTGCCGAACAATTCTATCCGCTCGTCACGTAAGCAGTCCTGACCATATCGGACTTGCTTCTCCTGCCGCCCTTATCGCGACACAACCTGTCGGGAGCGGTCGCAAAAGCCATCGGTTCACCGAAGCTTGCCACGTGAGTTAGAGGTCACACGACAAATCGACAGAAATGGACAAAGAACTAGATCTGAGGAAAATCAAGACCAGGGCACTACTGCTGCTGTTGATTGCGGCCTGCGTTTTCCTGACAACCGCACTTCTTCCCCGCGGTTTCTGGGTGGACGGCATCAAGGCAGTATCAGAAGCGGCGATGGTTGGCGCACTCGCCGACTGGTTTGCAGTCGTAGCGCTGTTCAGGCGGGTTCCCATTCCCTTCGTCTCCCCGCATACGGAAATCATCCCCAGGAACAAGGACAAGATCGCCGACAACCTGGCAATCTTCATTCGGGAGAAGTTTCTCGATGTCTCGTCTATTGTCGGACTGATCAGGAAGCACGATCCGGCGCAGAGGATCACCGAATGGTTGAGCGCGCCGGCCAATACCGACCTGCTGGGCGGCTACGTGGTGAAACTAACCGGCGGCATTCTGGATTTGACGGACGACGTACGCGTCCAGACATTCATCAAGGACGCGCTCCACGCCGTCATCGACAAGGTCGATTTGTCGAAGTCGATGGGTGCCATTCTGGACACGTTGACGAAGGACGGTCGACACCAGGAATTGCTGGACGAAGGGATCGCGAAGTTCGTTGCGCTGCTGCGCGAGCCGACAACCCGTAGCTTCATCGCCGCGCGTATCGTCGATTGGCTCAAAAGCGAATACCCGGCGATGGAAAAGTTTCTGCCCACCAACTGGGTTGGAGAAAGCGGTGCGGAGATGATTGCCAATGCCGTCGACACGGTACTCATCCAGATAAGCGAGGACCCCAATCATCAGCTTCGCAGGAACTTTGACGATGTCGTGGAGCGGTTGATCATCAGGCTCAAGACCGACCGGGCTTTTCTGGAGAAAGGCGCGGAGCTCAAGCGTTATCTGAGGGACGGCGAAGCGCTCAATCTGTACGTCAAGGATCTGTGGGGGCAATTGCGCGCCTGGCTCAAGCAGGATCTGGCACGCTGCGATTCTACGATGCACGCGAGAGCCGTGGCGATGGGCAAATGGGTTGGCGACGAACTGGCCCGGAATGCGCAACTGCGCCAGTCGCTAAACGAGCACATGGAGGACGCGGCGCGAGCGATGGCGCCTGACTTTGCGCAGTTCCTCACGCGGCACATCAGCGACACGGTAAAAAACTGGGATTCCCGCGAAATGTCCCGGCAGATCGAGCTGAATATCGGCAAGGATTTGCAGTACATCCGCATCAACGGGACCATGGTGGGCGGTTTGATCGGGTTCGTGCTTTACGGGAGTTCGTACGTGATCGATGTTTTGCGAGCATATGTAGCATGACGCAGCAGCGGTCAATCGTGGCTTCTGTACCGCCTGCCATCCCTCCTACGAGAAGCCGGAAGGCTCTGATGCGACTAGCGGTGATCGCTGGCGCATTTTACGCCGACATATGGGGAGTCGCTCACGAAAAGGCCACCGGCAAGCGCCTGCATTCCGGAGACCGCGCCAAAGTTGGGGCTCTACGCTGCGATACGGTGCGCAGGGTCGTTGCTGGCGAATGCCGGGGCTTCGTCACGTTGATTTTTGACGGCGCGAAAATGCAGCGGAAGCGCGTTTGTTCAGAAGGCTGACGGATTTTGGGCCAGTTCGGTGAAGCGATGCCACGCGGCAAACCGTTCGCCCAGTTGTTTGCGATAGAGCGAGGCGCGCAGTAAGTGCCGCTTGAGCGCGAAGTGCCGCCGGATCGGGCCGAAGCTCGACAGGAAAGCCTGCGTTCGCTCTGCGACCCTGAAGCCACGCATACGGCGCTCGCGTTCACGTGTCGGTTGGTGGCAGTTTTCAGCCCGGTTGTTCACACGAGCACCTGCCTTGACGAAGACGTGCCGGACGTTCGCCAGTTCGGGGAAATCAGCCTTCGCTGCCGGATAGCTGCGCAGTTGTTCAGTGACGATCTTGCCCGGCACTTCGCCACAAGAGGCCAGCGCACGCTTGAAGAAGCGCCTGGCTGCCGCCTTGTCGCGGCGCTTCTGCAACAGGATATCGAGTTCGGCTCCGTGCTGATCGACAGCACGCCACAGCAGGTAGGGCTCGCCGCGCAGTTTCACAAATACTTCGCATAAATGCCAGGTGGATCCCGGCTTGCAGCGGGCAGCCTTGGCGCAAAGTGCGAAGCCCGCGCCAAACTTGTCTCACCAGCGGCGGATCGTTTCGTAGCTGAAGACAACACCCCGCTCAAACAGCAGTTCTTCGATGTCACGCAGGCTCGACTGAAACCGGAAGTACCAGCGAACTGCGCAACTGATGACCACTGCCGGAAAGCGATCTGCCTCAGGAACTCTATAAATCGCTTACGTGGGTTCGGGGAACAGAGATGGCGGACCACAAACGGTTCACCATCGCCACCGACATTGCCGTGTATTTCTGCGATCCCAAGCACCCCTGGCAACTCGGCTCGAATGAAAATACCAACGGCCTGTTAAGACAGTACTTTCCGAAAGGCATCGACCTGTCGGTCTACTCACAGGCCAAAATCAACGCCGTGGCACGAAGGCTGAACGAGCGACCACGAAAGACCCTGGATTACGAAACACCGGCCGAACGATTCCATCGAACTATTGCATCGGCCGGTTGAATCCGCCATTCGGAAGCGGCCGTTCGCGGGCCAGATTTGGACCGCTCGTTGAGCGCTTCACTTTAGTTACAGTCGCACGGAGATCCTGCAAGGACACGGCGTTTCAGTTTGAATCCAGCCAGGTTCGTTCCACCTTCGGCAGCGAGAAGCAAGACCGCGATCCAGATCGGAATATACGTTAGCCACTGTTCCGCATGGATTCGCTCTCCAAGCATCAGGGAGACCATCACCATCAGAACTGGCTCAACATACCCCAGCAATCCGAACAGCCCGAATGGAAGCAGCCGGTTCGCAGCCGTATAGGCCATAAAAGCGGCAGCACTGATGATAGCGAGCAAACAAAGCAAAACGCTCAGGTGCGGGGCGGTAGAAAAAGCATCGTGTGGAGTGCGGGAGACAAAGCAGAACGCAGCGGGCAAGGTTAGCGTGACGTCAAACCAGAGGCCGCCAAGGTGAGCCGTATTCAGCCTGCGCCGCAGAGCGAAATACGCGGGGAACCCGAGACAGACAAAGAGCGATGTCCAGGATACGCCGCCAACTTGATAGAGTTCGTTAGCGACGCCGATGGCTGCGGATGCGGCCGCGAGCTTCTGCATACCGCTCAGTCTCTCTTTGTAGAAGTAGCGGCCAACAAGCAGCATCACCAATGGAAGCAGGAAGTAGCCCATGGAGACGTTAAGCGCCTGGCCATTGAGGGGGGCCCACATGAACAGCCATTGCTGGCTTCCCAAAAGCGCGCTGCTCAGCACAAGGTAAAGGAATAGCTGAGGACGCTTTCTGATCCGGAAACACAATGCCTTAACCTTGCTCCATTCGCCAGTTGCAATCAAGAAAACGGTGATGCAAGGCATCATGAGAACCATCCGCCAGCCAAATATCAACTCGCCCGTAAGCGGGTGCAGCAACGTAGAGTAATAATACAAACCCGCAAAGAGGCTTGTGGCTGTGATGGACAAAGCTACACCTTTCAACACATCGTTCTCCTATTTAAGGCTCGTCATCGCAGGGGAAAATCCCACGGTGCTCCGTGCCTGAATCGGCTTTCGATCCAGCTTTTGAAGGCAGACACCGGTGCTGCTTCATATTTGGCGGAAGGCCGGACAAAAGATATGTCTCCCGCTGAATCCAGTTCCCAATCCGGCAGTACGCGGACCAGTCGTCCTTGCGATATGTCCTGATTCATAAGCCACTCCCCCGCGCCGACAATTCCTGCTCCCGAAACAGCGGCTGCTAGCAACGTGTCGCTATCGTTAGTCGTTAAACTTCCGTCGACAGGACAGGTGTGTCGCTCCTCTCCACGAACCAGCTTCCATTCCGGGAATGATGTGAATCCGCTAAAGCGAAGGCAATTGTGATTTATCAAATCGGCCGGTCCTGCGGGGTGGCCTCGCCTTTTGACATAGGACGGTGCAGCGCCCAGAATCCGGCGATGCGTGCTTAGTTTTTTTGCTACCAGTCGGCTGTCTGCAAGCTCACCGATACGTATAGCTGCGTCGAACCCTTCGCGTATCAGATCGACAAATCGCTCATCAAACTCAGCGACCACTTTTACCGCCGGATACGTCTCCATAAACTCTGGCAGTATCGGTGCAATCCATCGACGCCCCATCGAAGCAGGGAGCGCCAGTCTCAAAATTCCTCGGACGTCGGCAGATTCGCTTGCTGCCTGCCGCTCTGCATCACTGATCATCGCCATTGCCATTTGCAGACGCGACGCCATATCTAGCCCAACCTGGGTCAATCGAACATGTCGCGTCGATCGCTCCATCAATCGGACGCCAAGTCGTGCCTCCATCGCGGCTATCCGCTTCGAAAGCACGGTCGGGTGGCGGTTCAAAAGCTTCCCGGCTGCAACGAAGCTGCCTTGCTTTGCCACCGCAAGGAAGGCAGCGATTTCGTCCGAGTGACGGTTATCGAAAATATTGTCGTATTCCATTGGTCCGTCCGAGAGGTTGAACAAGATCGCGATTGCGCTGATTTCGTGATCGACGCGTCCGACCGTCTCCCGATGACCTTTCGTTGCGTCAAATTATGGGAAAGTCGGACTCGTGCATCAAGCTAGATAAGTGCAGGTTAATTGCTGCACATGATGCAGCAATTCCGCAACGGATGGCAGGGAAGCCGAGAGACTTGCGGGGTCACATCGCAGGGGATGGCAGCTAACACTTCGAAAGCGGCCGCAGGATAACTGGCGCCTGGCGTCCCTGATTAGCCGGTCGCCCCCGCTGAGCAATGACGTCACAAAGCAGCCGCTAGCGCACAGCGAATGCTTTTGAATGGTGGCTTACGTTGAAGTCGGCGAGCACGTACAGTCGGCCACAAGTTGACATTCGCCAGTGGCCATAACGAGACGTTCGAATGGCCGGTACATCCACGAAGGAGTCGTCCGGAATTCACGTAGATCACGCACCTGATCATGCAGTTGTCAACGGTGCGGTTTCTGGTGGCGGGGCATGGCGCCTTTTCACTGGTGGAAAGGCTACCGGACAGCGCCGGGCCCCTGCGTCCGTTGCCATCGTTAATCATGGCGCGGTCCTTTCAACGTCGACGCGTTTCGCCGTTGCATTTCAACCATTCAAATGGATCGCAGGAAGGCTGCGGACACGCCCAGCTGGAGGTCGGATGAAAGGTTCCGCGAACGAGCTATCTCCCTGGTGAACTGCATGACCGTGCGGCAAGCAAGCGTCATTTCGCCGTGGGGAGACATGGCAAGTGCAATGAAGCGCGGCACGGACGGATTAACCACCATCGACGCCTGCAACCGGCATTCCTTTTCAAGATTGGTAATCGCGTAAGGTCCGAGCAACGCGTAGATTCCGCCGTCTGCCACGATGTGCCCCTGCAGACTCAAAGAGTCGGCTTCTGCCGCGAAATTGAGGGAGACCTGGTGTTCACCCGCAAGTTGTTCGAGTCGCTCGCGCCAGCTGTTGGGCCGGCAGAAAGAGACCAGTGGAATACCGTCGAGCTTTGAAAAAGCAATCGTGGACTGCTTTAACAGAGGATCGCCATCTGCACCGACCAGGTAGGTCGCCGCCTCAACCAGATACTCGTCACCGTTTTTTGGCGTCGGGCTATTTCGAAACAGGATGGCGAGGTCGACACTGCCGTTTTCCAGCCACGTTTCCAGCAACGCACCTTGACCTTCGCGCACCTGTAGCTGCACCAGGGGATAACGCTCCCGAAGGCGGTGGTAAAGCGTGCTGACAAGCGGATGCGCGGTTGAGGGCAAGATCCCGATTCTGACCACGCCGATCGGCTCTCCTGCAGTGCTGCGGATGTCGTTTGACAATTGTTCCGTACTGGCGAGCCACACCCTTATGCGCGGGGCGATACGCGCCCCCAACTCGGTCAATACCACGCCTCTTCCGGTCCGCTGAAACAAACGGCCACCGCAGTATTGCTCAAGCTCAACAATCTGGCGGCTGATATGCGGCTGACTTGTCCCATAGGCAACGGCGGCCTTGCTCAAACTGCCGAGCTCCGCGGCATCAATGAACAGCTTCCAGGCAGCGTAGTCCACTGCAAGGCCCCCAGAAAGATATGTCAGATCAGTATATCTGAAATGTCCCGTTTGTGAGTTCTCGCATGGGCCGACCCTCCCTACACTGCAACCCATGCACCGTTGTTCCGGCTTTAGCGTAACGAGCAGCGGGCTCTCCTCTGCGGAAAGAGGAGCCGAAAAGCTCAATTTGGATGGAGACGTCATGAAAGCGATCGATCTGCGCGGTTTGGTCCCGGCACCCGTTACCCCTTTCACCCGCGACAGAGCGGTAGACCACGCAGCAATTCAACGGCTGGGTTCCTGGCTCGGCAGCATCGAGGGTGTTAAAGGTCTGACGGTTCTTGGACACGCTGGCGAAGGTACGTTCCTCACGCAGAAAGAACAGGCTGAGGTCATCCAGAGCTTCGTGAAGTCCGTTGACGGCAAGATCCCCGTCATCGCCGGTATCACGCTGGAAGGCACTGAAGTGGCGGTCGAAGAAGCGAAGCGTGCCGTGGAAGCCGGCGCGTCGGCCGGTCTGGTATACCCGTCGCACGGCTGGCTGCGCTTCGGTTACCAGAAGGGCGCACCGCAAGACCGTTACCGCGCCATCTACGAAGGCAGCGGACTGCCCCTGATTCTTTTCCAGTACCCGGATGCGACCAAGGCGACCTACAACCTCGAAACGCAACTGGACATTGCTGCGCAGCCGGGCGTCTTCGCGATGAAGAACGGTGTGCGCAACATGCGTCGGTGGGACACGGAAATCCCCGTCATCCGTCGCGAGCGTCCGGAATTGCAGATCCTGACCTGCCACGACGAATATCTCCTCCATACGATGTTCGACGTTGACGGTGCGCTCGTCGGCTACGGCGGACTGGCCCCCGAGCCGCTCGTCGAGCTGATCAAAGCAGGCAAGGCGAAAGATTACCAGGCAGCTCGCGCGATCCATGATCGCCTTCTGCCCGTGACCCGCAACGTCTACCACCGCGGCTCGCACATGGAAGGCACCGTTGCACTCAAGCACGGTCTCGTTGCCCGAGGCATCCTCGAGCACGCCACGGTGCGTTCGCCATTGCTGCCGCTTGCGGAAGGCGCAGACGTTGAAATTGCAGACGCGCTTCGTTCGGCGGGCCTCGTCGACTGACGAGGGAGCTGTGCACCAATAGCCGGATGACGATAGCGAAGCGATGCACCGCTTCGCTATCAGCGTTAACAGATAACGGTGACGCGCGACACCTCGTTCCGCGCCTCGCCCCTAACAGGATCGGGAAACGACCGAAAAAGCTCCGAAGCCGCGACACAAAAGATAAAAAAATGCGATCGGTGCTTCAAAACAAGAAAAAGACCGAGGGTCCATAAAATGCAGCTTTACAGGAGACAGCATGATCACCCCTTCGACCGCCTACGGCGTGGGCATTGGTCAACCCGAGAGCGAAACACGCACCGTCAGCGAGCAGTTGCGTGCGGCAAACCTGCTGTTCCGCATAGAGAACGTACCGTTCTGCAGGTGGCACACCAAGGCACGCATCGTCATGGGCAGCGCGACCCTCTTTGACGCATTTGAGGCCCTCTCGCTTGCTTTCGTGCTTCCTGTGCTCGTCGGCCTGTGGCATCTTTCTGCCGCCCAGATTGGCGCGCTGATTGCCGCCGGCTATCTCGGCCAGGTCGTAGGAGCGTTGGTGTTCGGTTGGCTTGCTGAGCGCATTGGCCGGGTGCCGAGCGCCACCATAACGGTCAGTGCCATGTCGGCAATGAGCATCGTATGCGCCTTCACCGGCAACTTGCATATGCTGTTTTTGATGCGCTTCCTGCAAGGTATCGGAGTGGGCGGAGAAGTGCCCGTGGCGGCCACGTACATTAACGAACTGTCTCAAGCCCATGGCCGGGGACGTTTCTTCATCCTGTACGAACTCATTTTCCCGCTGGGTCTTCTTGCGGCCGCGCAACTCGGTGCCTTCATCGTCCCCCGCTTCGGCTGGGAGTATATGTCCCTCATCGGCGGGATTCCGGGCATCGCGGTAGCGATCCTGATCGCCCGCCTTCCGGAATCGCCGCGCTGGCTCATTGCAAGGGGTCGTTTCGATAAAGCGGAACGAATCATCGAGCGTCTGGAGGCAAGCTCGACGAAACGCAACCTCGATACGCAAACGCAGAGGGCCGAAGTTGACGAGCGCGTTGTGAGCCTTCTGAACGGCCTCCAGTCGAAGAAAAATGGAACCTGGAAAGAACTCTTCTCCCCGTTCTACAGAGGACGCACCGTTGTCGTGTGGTTGCTCTGGGCGAGCTCTTATTTTGTGGCCAATGGCATTAACAACTGGCTGCCCAGCCTCTACCGGACGGTCTACCATCTGCCTCTGCAAGAGTCGCTTCACATGGCGTCCATCTCCAATGTCCTTAGCACGTGCGGGGTGCTTGCCTGCGCGTTGCTGATTGACCGGGTAGGCCGCCGCCGCTGGGCCATGGCATGCTTCATCATCAGCGCAATACTGCTCGCCGCTCTGGGCATTCACGGAGCTGGCAGCGCCTGGTCAGTGATGTTCCTGGGATCGTCGGCCTACGCTGTGATCGCAACCACAACCGTACTTCTGTACCTTTACACCCCTGAAATCTATCCGACCCGGATGCGCGCCATCGGTACTGGTCTCGCGACTTCCTGGTTGCGAGCAGCGTCTGCTGCTGCACCAGCGATCGTCGGCGTCGTATTGACAGGGAAAGGCATCGCTGCGGTATTCATCATGTTTGCCGTGGTCAGCGCAGTGGGGTTCTTCGTCGCCGCGCGAATGGTGGAGACGACCAATCGCGCTCTCGAAGAGATTTCCCCGTAGCCACTCGCGTCCCTTACGGCTCCTTCTCCTGATATGGCTCAAGGGAAGGAGTTACCTGGCTCGTAACACCGTTAGCTTCGGCGACATGCTTGCGACACGCGCCAGCACTCAAGGATGATCCATCAGTAGTACTTAGTGATGACACACGAAAAGATTCCTCACAAAAAATATGAATGGAGACAACCGAAATGAAAAAGGCACAACGGGTAATGGCCCGCTCTCCCGCACGGAGAGTCGTTGGTACGCTTGGAGTGACGGCGCTTTTCTGCTCAGGTCTGGCATTGACTTCTGCCGGCGCACACGCAGATAGCGGTTCGCAGGTCCAACTTTATGGGCTCATCGGCACCTATGTCGGGAGTCTCAAACGTAGCGACACGCCGCAATCTACGGTACTGATGGGGAGCGGCGGACTCACCACTTCCTTCTGGGGAATCGGCGGCAAGGAAGACCTCGGCGGCGGCGTCAGCGCCATCTTCGCCCTTGAGAGCTTCTTCCAGCCTCAAAATGGCGCGCAGGGTCGCAGTGCGACGGAACCATTCTGGTCACGCAATGCGTACGTCGGATTTAAAGGCGACTTCGGCCAGTTGACCTTGGGGCGGCAAAGAAATCCGACCTATACGGCAGAATCCCTCGTCAATCCATTCGGATCATCTGTCGTGTTTTCTCCGCTCGTTGTCCAGACATTCGTGACCAGTTATGGAGGTACGATCATCGGAGATACGGTGTGGAATTACACCGCCAGGTACACGACCCCGGACTTCAAGGGTTTCGGCGCAACGGTAATCTACGGCCTTGGTGGCGTTGCGGGTTCGCCTGGCATCGGTAACCTCGGCGTTCACCTGAATTATCAAGGTCACGGTCTCACGGCAGTGCTGTCCGGCCAGCGCGTGCGGTACACCGCAGCAGGGCCGGTGGGAGCGCAGTATGCCTATCTCGCGGGCGCAGCGTACGATTTCAAGGTCGTGACGCTCTACGGGGCGTGGGCGATGACAAGTAAACATAGAACCGCGGCATCGGCTGAAACCCGCGTCAGGCCGCGACAACGTTGATGAGGGTTCCATCTTTACGTCAACCCCGAGTGACTTAAACTTGCAACTTTCGAAGAAATTGAACTAAAGTTGATCGATTATGAATGTTCCAACTTTACGTCATTCATGAATTCTCCGGTTCCTTTACCCGTTCGGCGTCTTCCCAGACAAACCCTTCATCACGCCTGGGCACCCAAACTGCAACGTCCGATTCTCTTTTCCTCGGCGATGCAGCTTCGCCTATGGATCATGCTCGAGGCAAATCCCGGGGTGACGAGCTACTGTGAACGGCCTGCGCTGTCCGTCGAAGGGGTGACGGAGCCATTGGCTGACTTTTGGGTCATGCGTGATGGAAGGGAGCAGTGGCTGAGCATTGACGATAGTGCCGACGTGCATGAACCGCAACCCGAGGCGCAGACCAGCCGGTCGGCGCCAGATGTCGAGATCATTTCAAGAAAGGAAATCGAATGTCATCGCATCTGGATCCAGAACTGGATGCTATTACTTCCCTATCTGGCAACAGGCGCACATCTGATCGAGCCAACCTTGCTCGCGAATGTCGTCGAATTCTTCGATCACTCCGCGACCATCGATGAAGCTGAGCAGCATTTTCCCCGCATCGACCCCGTGCTCGTCCGAACGGCGGTGATCGCCGGACTGCATAGCGGTCAGCTCATCAGTCCAGGTCTGGTCACGCTTGCGTTCAGCCGGCACACACGGGTGAACCGATATCATCGCGGGGAAACACATGAAGCTCAGTGACATTCCCGAACAACTGGCAGATTGCAGCGCATGGCCCGGGGTCGATCCGTCGGCAATCGATCCTGCTCGCCTGCTGGTCTACCAGAAGCGCGAAGGCGCCATCCAGGCTTACCTGCGCGGCACGCCGCCTGTCGATCTGAAGCGACAGTTCGACATCAACCGGAGTACCCTGACGCGCCTTCTGGAGCGCTGTCTTGCTCCCCATCCCGATGGCAGGATCCAGGGCTTTCGCGGACTTATTCCGCACGTCCGAACGAAAAGCTACCGCCGTATTGTCCCGGCGGTTCGACGCTCACAGCGCGGAGGGTTGACAGGCGCGCTGGGGCAGTTGTTCGAACAGTTGCCGCAACTGGCCCAGATGCTGGAACGGGAAGTTGGGGCTGGTACGCTGGGAATCGCAAAAAACGGCCGGCTCTATGGACTCCGAAATGTGCAGTCAAAGCTGATCGCGGCCTGCCGGGAAGCGGGTCTTGGCACGCAGGCCTGGCCGCTCAGCCAGGACGAGATGGGATACCGGTCATTGGCGCGCTGGGTGAGGCGCCGGCTCGAGGCGCGGGTTCCAGTACGCCGCACGGACAGTCGCGAGCGCGCCTGGGAAACCACCATCCGTCCGTTTTCCGTGGTCGAACTGGATGGCCACAAGCTGGACCTGCGGCTGAGGATTCGTTTTACTGAGCCCTCCGGCGTCAGCGTCGATCTTGAAACGGAGCGCCTGTTCGTGGTCACGCTGATCGATGTCTGCACCCGCGTCGTGCTGGGCTGGCAGGTTGTGCCCGCGCCCGAATACAACCACCACGATGTACTGGCCGCGATGCAGGACGCACTTCGGCCACGCCGCAAACGTGACCAGCTACTCATTGCCGGGCTGACATATCGACCGGGGGCCGGTTTCGCGTCGGATGTCTGCCCGGAAGTCGCTTACGCATGCTGGGATGTCCTGAAGGTCGATAACGCCGCGGCACATCTGAGCGAGGAAACCTTCGTGCCGGCCTGCCAGTTCATCGGTTGCCGGCTGGAAGCGGGCCCCGTTGCGCAGCCGACGACACGGCCTTTCATCGAACGATTCTTCCTGACGCTGACGGACCGCATGTCCAGGCAGGTTGTTGGCACCACCGGCCGCAACCCGGAAGATCCGGCAGGTCAGCGAGGCAGACGCGTACCCGTGGAACAACTGATCACCTTGCCTGAGCTCGAAGAGTTGCTGGACGTGACCATCGCGAACTATCACGCATCGCCACACGACGGCCTGAACGGGCGCACGCCGCTGGAGGCGCTACAACTGGCCATCGCCCATCAGCAGACTGCCGTGCGCACGTTGCCCCAGTTGCTGCGCGCCCGGCTGCACCAGTTGCAATCGGTTCATTTGTGCACGGTACGAGGTAGTGTGGCGCGAGGCGTCGCGCCCTACATCAGCTTTTACGGTGCAAGGTACAGCAACGAGGTGCTGCAGCGCACGCCTGGGCTCAACGGTGAAAGAATTCGCGTCTATCCGAATCCTGCCGACATGCGCGAGGCATGGGCCTATCTGCCCAACGGAGCCGAGCTCGGCCGCCTCGCTGTCCATGAGGGCTGGCGCTACAGCCGGCACACGTTGCGGCTGCGCAAGCACATCCTGCGACAGCGGCGACTGGGCAAGCTCAAGTTTGCCGGTGAGCAGAATCCCGTGCAGGTGTTGTCCGAAGCCCAGCGGCGCCTCAGGAAGCGCAGCCGCAAACAGGCCACGGCCATCATGCAGCTTTCGCAGCAGACCTCTGGTGACGGGCCGGACACTGTGTCGGCGGTTGCGTCCCAGACGCCCACCCCACCCACGCGTCGTCGCCAGGCGAATGCCGTGGTGGTGCCCGTTGATCTGGGGGATCTGAAGGTACAAAACCGCTGACAGGGAGAACCTGCATGTCCGACGACATTCACCGACCGGTTGCCTACGACGAACATCCTCTTTGCCGACGCAAGTACCGGGTTCCCACGCCCTCCATCGCAGCCTTTCGCAAGCTCATCGATGAATGTCTGTTTCTCTATATCACCGGGGCTCTGATTCATGGTCGCCCCCGTATCGGGAAGACTTACGCCATCGAATTCCTGCGCCAGGATCTTGAACGGCGATATCCAAAGATTTCCGTGTATGTGTTGCGTTGCCCGCGCTCACAAACGGCCTCGGAAAACAACTTCTTTTCGGCGCTGCTGCATACCGTCAAGCATCCCGCGCAAAGCGGCGCGTCCAAGGCGGCGCTGCGCGGTCGCCTGCTGCACAAGCTGCGGCAGGTGGCCGAAAACAAGGGCGACGATCGTGTCATCCTGTTCGCCGACGAAGCGCAAAACCTGCGTGAAATCGAGTACGAATGGCTGCGTGACCTGCACGACGAGATGGAGAGCAACGCGCTGCGCCTGTTCACCTTTCTGGTCGGACAACCGCAATTGCTCGCACAGAAATCGGTCTTCCAGGCGCAGGACAAGGAACAGATTGTCGCGCGATTCATGGTCGAGGAGCTCGCGTTTCGGGGCATTGTCAGCGCGGCCGAATGCGCGGCCGTTCTCGCGACCTATGACAACGGCGAATGTCCCGCGACTCGGGCTGGAGCTACGTGCGATTCTTCGTGCCAAAGGCGTATGCGGCGGGGCTGCGTCTCGCAGAATCCGCGGCCCGGTTGTGGGATGCATTCGAAGACGCACACATCAAGGCGAATCTGGATGGGCCGGTGGAGATCGGCATGAAATACTTCACTGCCGCGGTCGAAGCCGCACTGCTGTCCGGTTCAGCCCGAGACAGTGAAACCCTGAAGTTCGACGCCCTCTTCTGGAACGAGATGGTCGAACGAAGTCGTTATGTGCTGGGGCAGAAAGCAGGTCGACCCATGTTGTCCGCCATCACGCCGCGCTAGGGATCGCGCCCCGTCATGAATATTACCGCTGCCATACCGCCTGACTGGAGCGATCACTCCTGGCAGCCGCTGGTGTTGCCAACGCGCATCGTCCCGGCACGCTACACAACCCGTCCCGAATGGAGCAGCGACGGCGAATCCATGTGGATGCGACTGTCGAAATTCTCGCTGCTCAACCGGCTGTCGCTGCACGCGCTGGCAAGCCTCGTTGCCGTACGCGCCGATGAAACCTGTTGTGCAGGCGTGGACCTTCGGCGCGCTGACCGTTTCGTGTCCTCCCGACTCTGCAGCCTGCTTGAGATTGCGGAGGCAGCAGCGCTCGACGGATTCTGTCTGCCCTCTGGCCATCCCGCTCTGGCATGGGCGGCCACCGAATTGCGTTACTGTCCCAGGTGCCTTGAACGGGGGTTTCACGCGGCGTGGTTTCAGTGGCGATTTATCGAACGATGCCCAGTACATGGATCCCGCTTGCGCGGTGGTTGCCACAAATGCGCTGCGGCTATACCGTATACGCTCAACAGCAATCTGGCAAAGCATCCGTTGGCGTGCGCCTACTGCGGCACGCCATGGGTGCCAGGACTCAATCGTCCCGCCGGCCGCTGCGTACCCGCCAATGGCCGGCTGGCCCGAATCTTCAAACGCTGGCAGATCCATGTCGCCGATGCGATGATGGCGGTCGCCGCCATGCCGTTTCCGCCGCGCGCCCCGGTCACGGGAAGATTCGCGCCTCAATCTGCCGCAGACATCGAAATCCGGATGCTATGCCGGGCCCGCTGCATCCAGTTGTTGAACCGGCTTTACGAAGTACCGCCACCTTCACTTGCGGAGCTCACTGACCGGTGCAGCGTTAAGCTCGCCATGGTGCATCAAGGCCGAATTGTTCCGTCACCAGACGAAGATTGGGAAACTGGCGTCATTGCCTGGGCTCGTGACGACTGGCCGCATTTCGACGACGATTTTCTGGAATACGAACAGGTTCTGAAGCATGTCGGGTGCGACCTCTTTGGTGATATCCGTCGAATTGCTCCGATGTATCTGTTCGTGCCAAATCGCTGCGATGCGATTGTCGCCCACACCCAGGACTTGAGTGCCGATCAGGCCACTGCTCTCGGCTGGTCAATCAGCTGGTACGGTTTCTCGCGCACATGCGCGGCAGAACACGAGCCTTGCATGCCAGCCGTGGGCCTGACCGGATGGCTTGCCCACGCACCACACCGTCCCGCTGAGTTTCCTCCGGATCGCTGGCGGGAGCAGATGTTCGCGTGGCTGGCGCAAGATCTGGCGAGGTCAGCCTGCGCATGGGCGCGCATTATGCGGTTCATGCGTGCCAGAGAAAAATATCTGTTTCACGCGCTACTCGTGCGGCCCGCTGAACTGGCACGCCTGCACCCGCCTTTTCAAGGCGGCACACAGTCTTTTGCGCTCGAGAAAAATTTTAAAAATTCGAAGCAGTGAGATAATTGATATTATCGCGTCATTCATTTCGTACATGAAAAATTGGCACCATGGAAACGCGTCAGACCCAGGAGCCCGCCGGGCAGGGTTTCCCCGATGCCGACTCGCTTGCCGCCCTGCGCGGCTGGTATGCGGGCCTGTCCTCGCGCGCAGCCGTGGCCCGCTACCTGGGCGGGCGCAGGGCGGCAGGCGTTTCCTCGCGGGGTCTCATCGGAGACATCCGCAGGCAACTGATCGCCTTTGCGCATAGCCGGCATCGGCCCGATCTGGCGGCAGTCTTCGAACATACACCCACGCAACGGCACGCACGGGCGGGCACGGTCGAGCGCACGATCAGGACGCTTGGATCGTTGCCCGTACCACAACCGCAGGTGACCGACGACGTCGCGCTGTGGTTCGCGCCGCGCACAGTGCGGGCGCTGCATGCGCACGGCATTCGTACGCTCACGGATCTGACGGTACGCATTCCGCGCCGGCGCCAGTGGTGGACCCGGATC
The DNA here is from genome assembly GCF_004361815.1 of Paraburkholderia sp. BL10I2N1. Classification (NCBI taxonomy): domain Bacteria; kingdom Pseudomonadati; phylum Pseudomonadota; class Betaproteobacteria; order Burkholderiales; family Burkholderiaceae; genus Paraburkholderia; species Paraburkholderia sp. BL10I2N1. Next base: position 1,430,051 of record NZ_SNWA01000002.1, read on the forward strand.
AAGGGGCTCGGGGCGACCGGCGCGCACGCCATCGAAGCGTTCTTCGCCGCGCACCCTGCCTTGACCGAGCGTGCCCGTGCCTTGATCACGCTCACGCAGCCGGCCGGTATCGTGCCGTGGGAGCAGCTACGGCTGCCGCATGAAGTCGACGGTTCGCAGGGTACGTTGCGCGCCCCGCGCGAGACCTGCACGCTCAATGCCACGAACGACTACGAGGCCGTGCAGGCGTGGCTCGCGCTGCACGAAACAGTCACGACGCAGCGCGCCTACCGCAAGGAAGCCGAGCGGCTGATCCTCTGGGCCATCGTCGAGCGAGGCCGCGCGTTCTCGTCGCTGACGACCGACGACGCGATTGCATACCGGACGTTTGTACGCCGTCCCTCGCGCCGTGAACGCTGGGTCGGTCCCCCGCGACCGCGTGATTCTGTCGAATGGCGCCCCTTCACGGGCGGCCTGTCGGCGCGCTCGACTGCCTACGCATTGACGGTCCTCTCGGCGCTGTATCGATGGCTCATCGAGCAGCGCTACGTGCTGGCCAACCCCTTTGCCGGCGTCAAGGTTCGCGGCGCGGCGCTGCGCCCCGAACTCGACACGACGCGAGGCTTCACCGAGGGCGAGTGGCTGCTGCTGCGGGCCTTTGCGGACGGTCTCGAGTGGTCGTACGGCTGGTCCGGACCGGCCGCACAGCGGCTGCGCTTCCTGCTCGACTTCGGCTACGCGACGGGCCTGCGCGCGAGCGAACTCGTGGGCGCCGTGCTGCGCGACATCCGTGCTGATGGGCACGGCGAGTCGTGGCTTCACCTCATTGGCAAAGGCAGCAAACCCGGCAGGGTGGCGTTACCGCCGCTGGCAACCGATGCGCTTGATCAATATCTGCTTGAACGACGGCTGCCGGTCTCACGGGAGCGCTGGAGCCCGGCGACGCCAATCCTCGCCAGCCTCGGCGAGAATGAGGGCGCGGGTATTACGGGCGCGCACCTGTGGCGCGTCATGCGCCGGTTCTTCGTGGAGGCCGCTGGCGTGCTGGAGGGTGATCATCCGCTGCTGGCGGAAAAACTGTGCCGCGCGAGCCCGCACTGGATGCGGCACTATCTTCCCTGCCGGACTATGTCGGGCGATATGGATGAGAGTTCATATTGGCCCAACGGTTGCGCGCCTCAGAACAGAAGCACCGCTCCGGTCACCCGACATAGTTTCGTGACCCTACAGGCTGTTCAGGAAGGCGAGCAGCTGGTCTGGAGGGCGGAAGCGTCCCGCCTTGCCGCGTAAAGGCGACATCTTCGCAAGGGCCTGCTCCTTCATTGCAAGCGTCGCCTCGAGATAGATCTGCGTCGTTTCTACCGATTCGTGTCCGAGCCACAACGCAATCACTGAACGGGGGACGCCCGATTGAAGAAGGTCCATAGCTACCGTATGCCTCAAGCAGTGGACAGTGATCCGCTTCTTGTTCAAGGAGGGACACATTCTTGACGCCGCTTCGCGATGTTTGTTTAGCAAATACTGAACGCCGTGGACACTGAGACGCCCTCCGCTAGCGCTCGGAAACAGCACATCACCATCACCGCGCTGCGGCTCACGCAACCAGGATTCCAGTACGGCACGCGTAGACCTTGTGACCGGCGTGCAGCGCTCCTTGCGTCCCTTGCCGATCACGCGCACGTGAGCGCCGGCACCGAGAACGAGGTCCTCCCGTTTGAGACCAGTCATCTCGGATAAACGCAGGCCGGTCTGCGCAGCCACTAGCAGGAAGGCGTGATCACGTCGACCGGACCAGGTACGTTGATCAGGTGCGGCAAGCAGTGCGTCAACCTCCGGACGGGTCAGGAAGTTGACAAGCGTGCGGGTGAAGCGCTTGCTGGGAATGGCAAGCACGCGCTGGATCTGCGCGGAATGCTCCGGGGCTTCGAGTGCCGCGAACCGGAAGAACGAATGAATTGCAGTGAGACGAAGATTGCGGCTGCGAACGCTTACGCCATGATGCTTCTCCAGGTCGTCCAGAAATGCGACGACCAAAGGAGCGTCAATCTCCTTGAGGTCCATACTTGACGGCGGCTTATGCAGGTGTTGCTGGGCGAACCTCAGAAACTGACGAAAGGTGTCGCGATACGAGATGATCGTGTGAGGACTGGCCTGCCGCTGCTGCATCAGGCGCTGCATAAAGAAACGCTCCAGAAGCGGAGCAAAGCTGGCTGATGTGTTCATGAGCGGTTCTCCCACTGCCCCTCGAGTCGGCGCATCGACTCGCGCATGAGTTCCGGCGATGCGCTGAGGTACCACTGCGTATCGGCCACATGGACATGACCGAGGTAGGCTGAGAGGATGGGCAGACGGCGCTCGGGGTCCTGTCCAGAGCGGTACCAATGTAAAAGTGTTCTCGTCGCAAAGACGTGCCTCATGTCGTGCAGGCGTGGCCCGTGGCTTTCGGATTCGCCGCGCAGTCCAATCTGACGGGAGAGTCGATAAAAGGTGCGATGAATCTCGCTGCTGGCCAGCCGGTTCCCCCTGTTGGAAGCGAACACATAGGGTGACACGGTTCGCCCTGTCCAATGACATCCCCGTCGTGCAATGTAGGCGGCCAGTACCTTGCAGGTCGAGGCATGTAAAGGCACAAGTCTCGACTTGCCGAACTTGGTGCCGCGGATCGTCAACACTCCTGTCGTCAGATCGACGTCTTCAAGCTCAAGGTTTCTGACTTCGCCCAGACGCATTCCCGTCACGCTGAGGAGTCCAAACAGGCAGTGATAAGTCCATGGCTGCAGTTTATCGCGTTGAAACCTACATGGCATTTGCAGTGCTGCGCCCAACAGCGCCCGAATCTCGCCGTCCGAATAGAGATATGGTCGTGCGTGCCTCGGACGAAATGGAAGCAGGCCCTGTGCTGGGATCTGAGTGCGTGGATCGGTCGCTCTGCGATAACGCGCGAACATACGAACGAAGCTTAGCCTCTGTGCCCAGCTTGCAGGTTGGTAATGTGATGGTTGCTGGGCCCACTCGAGAGCGAGCGATTGCGTGATATAAGAGGCGTGGCGTTTCTCCATGAACGAGACAAAGTCGCGCAATCCCTTGTCTGCCTCATACAGCTTGAATCCCAGGGCACGTCTCACGACAACGTACTCCTGAATGGCTTGCCGAAGCGTGTTCATCGCTGACCTCCCGGCCATGGAACGGCCAGCGCACGCAGCGCCTTAATATCGACCTTCGTGTAGATCCTCGTGGTCTGCGCATGCCGGTGTCCAAGGAGTTCGCCGATCTCGCCAAGCGACGCACCATGGCACAGCATCTCAGTGGCCAATCCATGGCGAAACTGGTGTGCTCCCATAGTCGGTGCAACGATGCCGGCACGCTGGAGCGAATGACTCACAACGGAGCCGACCGCGCACGCGCTGCGAAATCCGGTGAATGGAGCTCTTGAGCGCAAGAATACCCGCCGACATGGGCCAGGCGGTCGGTCGTGGCTCAGATATGCAGCGATTGCCCTGCCGACGTCGGCGGGTAAGGGCAACTCGTTGCGCAACCCATTGTTGTTGCGAACGGTCAGGCGTCCCTCGGCCCAGTCGATGTCACTGAGTTCAAGGAAAGCTACTTCTCCCGATCGCAATCCAAGTCTGGCAAGCAGGAGCACAATGGCATAGTCGCGACGGCCAACGGCGCTTCGTCGATCGATGCTTGCAAGCAATCGTCGGGTTTGATCCGGCGCAATCGCGCGAGGAATCGCAGGCATCGACCAGTTTGCGACAACGGGCACGGCTGCGGCGAGATCGAGCGCCACGTCGCCCCGATAGCTCGCATAGCGTAGAAAGGATCGCAGCGCAGCGGTCAAGACCTTCGCACGCTTCGGGTGTAAACGTGGCGCCTGACGTCGCACGAATCTCACGATATCGCTCGCGCGCAAGCGGGAAAGCTTGACCCGATGATTGCCGAAGCAGTCCTCGAGGAAACCGCGGACAAAGGGCACGTAGTTGCGAATCGTCGCCTCGGTCAGGGCGCGTGCTTCGCGTAAGTACGCTACGTAGGTATTGATACAGCGCTCAATAGGCGACGGCTGGGAAACCGGTGCCTTCTCAGCGGGAATTGCTTGCCTACTGCGTAGGAACTCCATGAGGTGTCCAAGCGCGGCGCGATCTCCGCGGCACAGTCGAACGATTCGTGCGCGATGTCGCAAATACCGTCTGGCATGGTCAGCGCAGATGCGGCGTATTCCGATATCTGTGTGTTCAAGCCATCTGCTAAAGTCTGCTGCAATGCGCACTTGCCGATGCAGGGAATACGCACTGTATCCCTGTTCACTCAGCGCTCTTGCAAACGAGGCGAGAAGCGTCGCAAGTGGCCCCTCAGGTGGTCGTGAAAGGACCGCCTGATCATGGATGACGTACTTCACGTTGAGCTCCTTCCCCGATGTTGGGGTGCAGTGGAAAGGAGCCCCAGACTATCTCTATCTGGCTTCGCCCATTGCCCTCGAAAAGAGCAGCATCCCGGGCTTACAAGACATAGTCCGGCAGGGAACATAGTGCCGCCTATCTCTTCAAAGAGATAGGCGGCACTCCCACGCCAGTCATGCACTCGCGCGCGGCGCGGAACTGACGAGCGTACGCGACAACCTGCGCCACTCGTCCATCTCAACGACCTCGATGTACCTGCGCGGAGACGACCTCAAGCGCGCCCGGCAGTTCGCTGAGGCCTTTGGACGTCGCATCAGGAAACAGCGTACACCGTCTGACTTGCAGTGAAATCAGCGCCTTCGACCATCATGCCTTCGATCAATACGGATCATCTTGCGCCCAACATCACGCCGACGGGTCATCTTCTTGCGGTGCCGAAAACCGATGCTCCCCCTGTGCCGGAAGACATCGCGCTCGACCGCGCTTTCCAGGCCGGCGCAGGCCACGGCCTGCTCTATCTCGGCAGCACGGTAATCGGACGGGCACTGCCCCCCGCCTGGGGCTGGTGGCGCGACTTCGCCATGCGTTACGTCACAGCGTTATGCACGACGGCCACAGACGGGGACATCGCAGTCGCCGAACCGGACGCCCGGGACATCGGGAGGCTGATCGACGATGCCCCACCCATGACGGGCGTCGAATATCTCACGCCGCAAGTGCTCGCGAGACTGTGGGGCGAGATCGGCAACGCCCTGCGCCAGGAGCTGGCCAGCACGGGCGGCTCGCTTCAGGCATTTCTCAGGTCACGTCATTCCACCTGGAATCTGGTGGGCCGGGTCCACTTCAACCTTGCCGAGAACCGGAAAGACCCGGACGCCCCGTTCGCTTTTCTGGCCACTTATACGGCGCGCGTCTCCGCGCATGGCAAGACCCAGCATCAGCCCCTGTCGCGCTCGCTCGAGGAATTTTCCGGCACGCGCAACAAGGCGCAGCTTCTTTCGCTGCTGCTCCCCGTTCAGCGGGCGGCCGAGTGTTGCGACTGGGTGCGCTCCATGCTTGAGTCGCGCGAGATCTATCATCCGCTGCGCTGGACGCCCACCGAGGCCTGGCACCTGCTCCAGGATTTGCCGGCACTCGAGGCCGCCGGCATCATCGTCCGGCTGCCCGGTACGTGGACGACGGGTCGTCCCGCGCGGCCGAGCGTCACGGCCAGTGTGGGCACGAAACCGCCGTCGCTCGTCGGCAAGGATGCCTTGCTCGATTTCAATCTGGCAGTCTCGCTCGAGGGCGAACCATTAAGCCCCGCCGAAGTCCGAAAGCTGCTCAAGGGCGCCGACGGCCTGCAGTGGATCCGCGGGCGCTGGATCGAGGTGGATACCCGGAAGCTCGGCCGTCTTCTGCAACGCTTCGAAGATCTCGGGCAGGCCGCGCAATCGGGGCTCCCACTCAACGACGCGCTACGCCTGCTGGCAGGCGTGCCGGGCAATGATGCCGAAGTGCCTGAAGAACACGACTGGGCGCAGGTCGTGGCCGGTCCCTGGCTGGCCGATACCCTTCAGAACCTGCGTCAACCGCAAGGCCTGGCGCGCGTCGAGCCGGGCCCCGGGTTGCATGCGCAGCTTCGACCGTACCAGCACGCGGGCGTGCAGTGGCTCTACCTGCTCAGCCGGCTCGAACTGGGCGCGTGTCTGGCCGACGATATGGGGCTCGGCAAAACGATCCAGATCCTCGCGCTGCTCCTCATCCTGAAGCGCGAACAGCGTGATCCACGTCCCAGCCTCCTCGTTGCGCCGGCCTCCTTGCTGGCCAACTGGGCCTCGGAAGCCGAACGCTTTGCGCCCGGTTTGCGCGTCCTGGTCGCCCACCCCTCCGTCACGCCCGCCGAGACCCTGCGCGGCCTCGATGAGGTGCGGCTCGCCCAGACCGACCTCGTCATCACCAGTTTTGGCGCGCTGCTTCGCCAACCCGCGCTGGAGACGATCCGCTGGCGCCTGGCGATCGTCGACGAAGCGCAGGCAATCAAGAACCCCGGAGCCAGGCAGACCCGGCAGGTCAAGAAACTTCAGGCGCAGTCGCGCATCGCCCTGACAGGTACCCCCGTGGAAAACGGCCTGGCGGACCTGTGGTCCATCTTCGATTTCACGCATCCGGGCCTGCTGGGCTCGGCGAAGGATTTCGCCGGATTCAGCAGGCGTCTCGCGAAAGCCGGGCACTTCGGTCCGCTTCGCTCGCTCGTGCGACCGTACATTCTGCGCCGCCTGAAGACGGACAGGAATGTCATTGCCGATCTCCCGGAAAAGACCGAGCTCAAGGCATGGTGTCACCTGAGTCCCGTCCAGGCCGCACTGTACGAGCGCGCGGTCCAGGACCTGGCCGCCGCGCTCGACGGTGCAGAAGGCATCGAGCGCAAGGGCATCGTGCTGAGCTACCTGATGCGTTTGAAGCAGATATGCAACCATCCGTCCCAGTGGCTCGGCGACGCGGCATGGAAGCCTGAGGCCAGCGGCAAATTTGCGCGTCTGCGGGAACTGGTCGACGTGATTGCCGCGAAGCAGGAAAAGGTACTCGTATTCACGCAGTTTCGCGAAACCACCGAGCCCCTGGCGGCGTTTCTGGGATCACTGTTTGGCCGCGAGGGTTTGATCCTGCATGGCGGCACCCCGGTCGGAAAGCGGCGCGAGCTGGTCAGGCTTTTTCAGGAAGACGAATTGACACCCTTCTTCGTGCTGTCGCTCAAGGCAGGGGGATCGGGGTTGAATCTCACGGCCGCTTCCCACGTGATTCATTTCGATCGCTGGTGGAATCCGGCCGTGGAAAATCAGGCGACGGACCGGGCCTTTCGTATCGGCCAGCGCAAAAACGTGCTGGTGCACAAGTTCGTCTGCCGGGGCACAGTCGAGGATCGGATCGACCAGCTGATCGAAACGAAGCAGCAACTGGTGAAGGATGTGCTCGAAGCCGGAGCGGAGCTGCTGCTGACTGAAATGACCGATCGGGAGTTGCTCGATCTCGTCAGGCTCGATATACATCGTGCGCAGGAAACCTGACTACGCAAAGGGAATGTGATGGGTTACTACGGTGGATGGAAACCTTATGTCCCGGTGGCTGAACGCCGGAGAAAAGCCGAACAGCAGGTCGCGAAAGCAATCAAGACCGGCAGGACGCTGTCGCCGATCGCGCCGTATCGCGGCGCCATCGCGAAAACCTTCTGGGGCAAGGCGTGGTGCGATAACCTGGAACGCTACAGCGACTACGGCAACCGCCTGCCGCGCGGGCGCACCTACGTCCGTAACGGTTCGGTGATCGATCTGCAGATCACGGCGGGCAAAATACACGCACAGGTCATGGGATCGAGCCTCTACACGGTCAAGATCGACGTCAGTGCGTCTGCCAATCAACACTGGCGCACGTTGGTCGCCGACTGCGCGTCATCGATCGATTCCATGGTCGAGCTGCTGCAGGGCAAGCTATCGGGCGCCGTGATGGAACGGATCTGCAAGCCGGGCACGGGGCTCTTTCCCTCGCCGAAGGATATCCGGTTCGGTTGCAACTGCCTGGACTGGGCGTCGATGTGCAAGCATGTGGCCGCGGTGCTGTACGGTATCGGCGCCCGGTTCGACCAGCAGCCCGAACTGCTCTTCACGCTGCGGGGTGTGGACGCCGCCGATCTCGTCAGCAGCACGGGTGCCGGATTGTCCGCAGCGGGACCCGCGCCAGCGTCGGGCAAGGTCCTCGACGACGCGGCCCTGGGCGACGTATTCGGTATCGAGATCGACACCGGGCTGCTCGCCGCACCTGGTGCCGCCCGCAAACGGGCAGGCAGGCAATCCGCTCCGCAAACGAGCCGGGTTCCCACGCCATCGATCCCAGCGAAACCGGCCGCGAGTGCGAAATCGACCTCGAAAGGCAAAACGGCGGCACCCAAAACGGTGGTCAAATCCGTCGTTGCCGCAAAACCTGCTGGCAAGGCGCGTGCGGACGCACCAGGGGCGACCCGTTCAGCGAGCGCGAAATCGACCTCGAAAGGCAAAACGGCGGCGCCTAAAGCGGTGGTCAAACCCGTCGTTGCCGCAAAACCTGCTGGCAAGCTGCGCGCGGGCGCTCCAAAGGCGCCCCGTTCAACCGCCACGCAAAAACCACCCACACGTTCGCTGGCGACACCACGATCCCCACAGAAAGCAAAAACATCCCGATGAGGTCAACGTCATGGTCGCCGTCAAATTCGATGATCTTTCCTCGGCCTTCGACTTCGTCAGCTACGCAGCGCCGATGGAACACCAGGCGTATATCTCGCTCAATACGGGAAAAATCTACCGGATTTCCGATGCCATCGACACGATCGAGGAGGAGATTCCCGCGGATCTGGAAGACCCGGATCGCTACCTCGCGATACCGCACAAGAACGAACTTGATCTCGGAAGCAGTCTCGCCCTGCGCTTCGCCGCACAGCAGCTGCCTGCACGTGATGACCAGGTTGAAGGGTTTTTCCAGCGGCGAGGGGCATACGCGCGCTTCAAGGATTTACTCGAGCGCGAAGGTGCCCTGGAACGCTGGTATGCATTTGAAGCCGACTCTGCCGAAAAGGCACTGAGGCAATGGTGTGCTGAAAACGGGCTCGAGATTCTTGATTGAGACGCGACGCGTCGGGTGAGACAGGCCAAAGTCTCTCGCGACACAGCGTACCATCTTTACGTCAATCAGCCGGAAACCCTTGCTACACAAGGCTCTTCAGCCCGGAATTCGTCACAGAACTGAAAAAGCACCAACTTTTGTAGAAATTCGTATCAACTTTAGTTCGTTTGACAGAAAGCGCCGGACGGCCACGTAATGATAAGCACTGAAGGATATGCGTCATGGGTCGAAACGGGAGAGGCGTTGTTGCAAGATCGGACAAGGGGATCCAGATCACGTTCCAATATGAAGGCCGACGGTGCCGCGAAACGATCCCGCTGCCCCCTACAGCCGCTAACCTGAAACGGGCGGAGCAGCATCGAGCCGCCATCCTCTATGAAATATCCCGAGGGACATTCGACTATGCTCAGGTCTTTCCAACCTCAAAAATTGCGAAGAAGCTCGCGCGTGGTAGTGCCGACAGCCATCTGGTAGGACCATTCCTCAAACGCTGGTTTGAGATAAAAAGACATGAGTTGAAAGCGAGCACCGAGGCTGAATGGAACCGAACTGTACACAATCTGCTGGTGCCGCAGTTCGGACATCTCGCCCTGGTCGACCTTACACGCGACGTCATCACAACGTGGCTCAAGTCACTTGATCACCAACGGCCAAAGGCCATTTCCAACAAGCGTTTGGCCAACATTCAAACAGTAGTACGGCAAGCGCTTGCTGCAGCGCTCGAGCAGAAGCTTATCGACGTCAATCCATTGGGAGGCTTCACGTACTCGCGCAAGATCAGCGTGCGAGTGGAGCCTGCGAACCTCTGCCAGCTTCAAACAAAGGCTCCCGTCGATCCCTTTTCATCGGACGAGCAAGCGCAGATTCTTGCGCTCGCAGACCCACAGGTGCGCAACTTTCTGCAGTTTGCGTTCTGGACGGGGTTGCGCACAAGCGAGCTCATCGCACTCAATTGGTCAGACATCGATTGGGAAGCGGGTGTCGTGAAGGTTTGGAAGGCCATGACGCGAGAGGCCAGGGGCAAAGTCGAAACAACGAAGACCGCGGCCGGCAGGCGTCAGGTCAAGCTATTGCCTCCTGCGGTCGCGGCGCTGATGGCACAAAGGGAATACGCTGAGCAGGCGCTGGAAGCAATCTTCCGCGATCCACGCACCGGCAAGCGATGGGCGGGTCACGGCAAGGTATATGACGTATGGCAGGTCATCATGCGCAAGGCCAAGACGCTGCACGGCATCCACTACCGCAACCCCTATCAGACCAGGCATACCTATGCATCAATGATGCTCTCAGCTGGCGAGCCGCCGATGTGGGTGTCAAAGCAGATGGGGCACGCAGATCAGACGATGATCTACCGCGTCTATGGGCGTTGGATGCCGGAAGCCGACCGGGGGGCAGGTTTACGGGTGGTAGCAATGTTCGCCACAAAGGAATAGTTGTGGCATCCCTGTGTCATTCCTACGGGGAATTGGGGGGTTGCGAAGGGGCACAAAATTGAATGAAAGGATTCCGACTGTGGAGTTCAGCAATTAATGTCGCGGTTTGACAACCAATTCGTGTCGTTTTTCACGGGTCGAACCGCCCGATTTCGCACCCGTCCGCTCCATGTCCAACCAATTCGTGTCGCCTTGATAGGCAGACGCTTAAATTCTCGACGGTCTGTCCCTTTATGCGGCAAAGCAACGTCAATTCACTACGGCAAGGACTTCGGTGGCAGTTGGCCTAACTCTGTACCACCGTCGCGCCAATATCTTCGCTCCGATCGAGCGCACGCAGTCTCAACTGCATCTACCAGAGCGCTCATTCCCTGCTTTCGCTCGCGGACCATTATCGGTCAAAGGTGTTGTGCATCAGGCGTGAACTGACGGGCAAGTCGTCGGCCAGAGCGGACGTGGGAGTGCCAGCCACTGTGAGACAGTTCAAGGGCGCTTTGCCGCCATTCGCCGTCGTAGTCTCGAATGTCAGAAACCGTCCCGACTGAACGAGTTCAGCTGGGCGCCCCTGCGACATTTCATGCAACAGGCGTAAGCCCACCCGAAGCGGTCGTGTGTGCTTGCTTAATTGAAATCGAGCGGCGGCTCGGCATGGAATCCGAGGAAGTCGACCGCCTAACAGATCGCTCGGTATGCCGGCCCGCATTGGCGGGCGCAGCGCAAAACGTTTTCGCACGTGCCTGGGTGCCGGAATGATAAGAGTTGCCGCTTAGTCAATCTGAACGATATCCATCAGGTATTGCTCGCGGCCGATCTTCGCTTCGTAGAGGGTTACCGGAGTGCCCCGTTTTTCGAGCAATCCTCTCGCATAGTCCCGGTCCTCCTGCGGCATCAGATAACCGAAGATGACACCCTCCAGCAGCTCTGGCGGGTAGCTTGTTAGCCGCGGGCTCCGGTGCTGGTCGAAGTTGACAATACGGTATTCGTGCTCATACTCCCAGCCTTCATACTTGGTCAGGAAGATTGTCCCGTATTGAGCCTCATTGTCCGTGCTATCGAAATAGTTGACGACCGGGTACATCGCGCGATAGTCAACCGGGTTTGCATGCTCGAAAAAATCGAGCGTCCGGAACTTCAGGCACATGCCCTTATGCTTGTCGCCATAGTGATAGAACATCACTGGATCACGCTCGCATTCAGAAAGACAAAGCACGCCAACGAGGCGGCTCCGAAGGTCTGATGAGAGTAGTTGATGTCCGATCTCGCAAAGTTCGTCGTTGAACGCTGGATACTGCTGCTGATACTCCCCATAGCAGGTTATGAACTCCTGCCCATGGACGTCGGGGAAATCGCGCATCGCAAGCCCCTTTAGCACGGTTTCACGAAATCCCTGCTGCTCTTTCGGGGTAGCTCCTCCAAAGCGGAATACCGGCTTACAGTCCATCGGGTCGTTGAAGCTGGAGGGAGCCGAGAACCATAGCTGCGAGTCGGTGAGCAATGCGGCGTATCGCTTGTCGAGCATTTCGTCCGTTCGATCTCGCAACGGTGTGTACTTGTAAAGGTAGTCGGGCGGCATCGTAACCTCCGGGCGCTGGTCATGAGCGCCAATTCAGTCAATTTTACGCGTATTGACAGTCATGCTCGATGTCTAGTCCGCACAACATGGATGACGGAATACGATCGGCAAGAAATTCGCCGATGTCGGCTTGCAGCTCGCGTCCGGCGTTCCCCTTCAATGCGACGAGCCCGAAGACTTCAAAACCTTCTGCGTGGGATTATTGGGTCTCGACAAATTGCATGACGTCGAAGGCGCGGTCGCTAGGCTTGCCAAGGCGCTAGACGGTATTCTTCAGAACGCTTTTCGGAAGCATGTGCGCATGGCTCACCATTGCAACCGCATCGGCAGGAAGACTCCGGACCCTGCCGAACAAGCCACGCGCACGATTCGGCCTTAGCCGATGTTGGGCCAGCGACGCTTGGATGACCGCCATAGTTGGCGGACCAGTCATTTTGGTACGGCACTTTCGGTTAAGCTTACAGGGGCCGCCGTTCAGCCAGCTTCTGCAGTGCACTGCAGCGGCTTGCATTTGATGCATCGATAAAGCCGTCTTTAGAAAAAGGCCACAACAATGAAAATCAAAGGATTTGAAATAGACCAGCATCTGTGGGATGCTTTGCGAGAGGGCCAAAAAAGTAGCATCACAACCGCATTGAGCTTCTTGAGAAAGGCGGAAGAGACGAAGTCCTGCTTGCTCAGCATGCCAACCGGCGCGGGAAAAACAGGCGTAATCACTGTCATTTCACATTTTTCCAGTCAGCAACGAGTTCTTGTAGTTAGTCACCGACGCGCGGTTCGTGAGCAGCTTTTTGACGAAATCAACAAGAACTTTTTTCAAAAGGTCGCGCCTGGGAAAGAGCTCGGTAGGAAGGACGTGAAGCCGTTCTCCGGATTACCTCTAGATAAAGGGATCTACGTCACGACCTTTCAAAAGCTATCCAGCTTGACACCGGATATCCTCGAAGCAGTGAAGGAGAGCGTAGATCTTCTGATTGTCGACGAGGGCCATTCTGAGCCGTCGCCTGTCTGGAGTCAGGTGGCTCGTGGTCTTGATGCCAAGAAAATTGTTGTTACCGCGACACCGTATCGCAACGACCTCTTCGCTTTCGACATAGATCCCGCATCAAGCCATGTCTACACCTTCGACGAGGCTGTCAAACAAGGTGATCTGGTTAGTCCTCGCTTCGAGCAGGATGATCGAGATCACCTTGTGACCCGCCTTCAAGAGCTGTTTGACACGTATCCGGAAGCGAAATGCATAGTGAAGTGCCGGAAGTTCACGGACATCGAGGCATACTATGACGTGTTCGCCGGACACTTCAAGACGCTTGCTATTCACGAGGCATTCAAGGGCGAAAGATCTGAGTCAAAGCGTGTCTCCGTCCCCGCCAATCTAGGAAAATCTGACTGGAATGTCATCATTCATCAACATAAGCTTGATGAGGGCGTCGATATCCCGCAGGCAAGAGTGCTAGTTCTCACCTATACGGTGGGGAGTGGACGTGAGCTTGTGCAGGCTGTAGGACGCGTTGTTCGAAAGTTCAAAGGACTGCCTTCGTTCGTCATTGAGTGCCAAGGGGCGGCCAATCGCACGATGTGGTTGAACTACCTCGAATTCGACACCTATCTTGCGTCACCGGCTAAACGGACTGCATTTCTGCGCTCACTCGATACTGCAGGCTTGCTCCGAAAGTACCTTGAAGCATTCCCCGACGTTAGCTATTTCGAATCGTCGTTTCGTAAGAAGTTCGAGCTTAAGAATATCGATGTCGATACATCGCTCAAGGTTCCCCTCGCCTCTGTGTGCTTTATCCGTAAGGCGGCAGGATTTAGTCTCGCAGGCATGACCGATCGACTTTTGTGGGATTCAACGCGGGACGGAGAGCTGGTGGATCCGAGATATGACGTTCATGGAATGAATGTGATTCTTTCCATCTGCTTCAAGAACTCACGGTTCCTCGACGAGCACCTATTCTTCGAGCCGTCGCTAGAAGTGACTATTGTCAAAGAGTTTGACGAGATCATCGCAGTTTTTGACAGTAGAAGTAGGGATTTTTCGGAAAAATCCGAATACGATCTAACAACCGCGATAGATGTCAACGCCCTTCTTACGCTGACGGCCCGTGAACAGTTTACCCGGACGAAGGAGACGCACGCGTCGGCGATCTCTACCAGTGCCAGGCGTCCAGAACGAACGTCGATGAGCGGCCACAACCTCGAAAATGTAGGCTACGGCCAGAGCAATTCCAGCTATGCAATCACGACTGTCAAGGTTGACAACATCGACGTCGTGGGCGAGCGGAAGAGCAGCTACTATTTGGGCGTCGGCTCGGGACGCGTTTCGGATCAGATGCGCAGGAATTTTTCGCTTGCTGAACTCAATCTTTGGATGCAGGACGTTGCAGAAGTCATTCAAAAGCCGCCAGCAAGTCGCAGCAGCTTGCTTCGCTCCTACGCGAAAGCGATAAAAAGTCGACCAGCAACGGCACCAGTAAGCGCTGTGCTAGACCTTTCCGACTTCTTGCATCCTATAATTCTGTCGTATGACGGCAAACAGTTGCGCGTCGAAAATAACTTCATTTACGCACAGTATCAAAACGGATTCGAGTTCGTCGGTGGTGCTCCGGAGCTAAGGTTCGACCTGAAATTCGATGAGGAAGAGCGGCCTTTTCTGTGCTGTGAAGTTGACGTCTCCTATGATCTGGGGCGCGACGCTATCGCGGGAGTGAAACAACAGGGCCGGTTTGTCGATCTACTCAACAAAAATGTACGCTTGAAGCTTCTCTACAAAGACGGGACATCTTATGTCAACGGCCACTTCTACCAAGTGATGCTGCCAACGGAAGAGGGTTTTGAACTTAACAAGTCTAAGCTCGGCGGTTTGCTGATTCCGGTTACTGAACTACTCGCAGCGAACCTGTCAGAAAAGGACGAGCATGCTGTGTCAGACGACGAATTTGGGCGAAATTCTATCTTTTTCGGCTATTTCAAAAGTGGAGTGGGTAATGCGGCTCACGAGGCATGTGGATTGAAGGCCGAGAAGTCGAGCTTGCCTGCGATCAGGAACAGCACGGTCCGCATGGTTTTGAAGCTGGCGTATCCGCGCGCCTTGCGCTTGGCAGCTTGAAACAAGCCGTTGATCGCTTCAATGAAACCATTGGTCTGGCGCGTCTGGGCCCACGCGACGATGCCGTCGAAATGACGAAGAATCATGCGTGCGACGTCCTTCATGAGCTCGACCTTGGAACGCATGACGTTGCTACACCACCGGCGCAACATCTTGGAGACTACATGGATTTGCTTGCGATCGAGTATCTCGCGCAGCTGCTCGCGGTACATCCAGGCGCGGGCGGTGCGGTTGGTGGTGTACTGGCTGATCAGCGCCTCGAGATCGGTCAGTTGCGCGAGATTCAGCTTGTCAGCATCTTTGAGCAGCGACCAGCGCATGCCCTTCAGTGCAGGATCAGCCTTCTGCTGCTCGCGGCGCACACCATCGAGTGCTTTGGACGCGTGCGCCACCACATGAAACTTGTCGAACGTCACACGTGCATCGGGCAGATGCTCGTCCACGCCCTTGATGAAGGCGGGGGACATGTCGATGCTGACCGATTTGATCTGCGCAGGCGATGCGTTGTGTTGCTCCAGGTGATGGGCAAAGCGTTCGACGACGCCTGCATCCTTGCCTGGCGTGACGAAGACCACGCGCCTGCCATCCATGTCAGCGACGAGCGAGACATAGTCGTGGCCACGTCGGCACGAGGTTTCGTCAATGGCCACCGCAGTGACTTCGGACAAGTCAGTGGCGGCCACGGCCATATCCACGTACCGATCACATATGGCCTTCACGCGATGCCACGACAGGTTCACCAGACGAGCCACAGCCGCAAATGTCATCTCCCGGCACAACGTCAGCACGAGCGCTTCAAACAGCAGCGTAAAGCCATCCAGCTTACCCATCCAGTCAGGCTCCACGAGCCGCACCGAGCCGTCCGGCAAGCGCACACGCGGCACCCGTACCTCCAGATAACAGTCAAACTGGAAGAAATTGAGGTGGCGCAGCCGTTTGATGACCGTGTCGTGCACCGGGTGTTCGCCCGGCACCCCGGGGTAGGCAAACCGGCTGCCCGCGACAAAGTCCACGGCAATCGTCAGTTCCGTGCTGAAATCGACGCCTTGCACATACCAAGGCGCGTTGATTCCCAGGGCCGCCTCAAAGAGTTGGGTTTGGTTCGTCATTGTTCGCATTGTCTTGCAGGGCTGGTTGCAGCATTCTGCCGCAACCAGCCCTATGCCAGCTTACTTGCGCCACGCGCGTCAAGTGTTCGCTTCGCCGGGCTGACGCCCGCACTTGACCCGGCAACCACCCACTCGAGATTCGAAAGAAGCTCTTTTTCCTGATTGATAAACTAAAAGCTGTGGGCGTTCAAGGCTCCACAATTCCCGAGTTCGGTCCGTTTTTTACGCATATTGCTAATCTCGATATTATGCTTTGCTCGGATATGGGTACGGAGCCGGCGGATTTTATCCTGTCATCACCCGACCAGCTCGTCTTCGTTCATGTCAAATGTGGGGGTGCCGAGAATCGGCCGGAATCGTCAGCGGGAGCACTAGCGGAAGTGGGCGGCCAAGCAGTCAAAAACTTGGAGATACTGACCACAATGCAACGTGACCTGAAGCCAGGAAATTGGTCGATTATGCCAAGCCATTGGCCAAGACCTGCTTCCGGTCCTGCACTTTACGAGCGCATCCGGCTTGTCGATGGAAAGCGTTTTGTGAACGTTGGGCGAACTAAGGCGGCACGCGAGGAAAAGTTAGTGGATATCTGGGACACAATCGCCGAACGCCGAGCAGCACCTAATGTTGGCAAGGAGATCTGGATGATTGTTGGGAATGCATTCTCTCGACAGCACTTTGAAAAACAGCTTCGCAAAGGGCGTGAGGCTGCAAGCGAATCGTTGCAAGCGTTTCAGCTCATTGACAGTTGGCAATCGGCCGCGGCCAGCAACGATGTCGTTCTCAAAATTTTCGTCTCGCCATAGGTCGAAAGTCGGAGCTTTGATCGGCACTTCCAGAACGAGGACATAGGCAAAGCTGGTTACCTAACTGATGTTCGGAGGAAAGAATGAGAACCTCGCGGAAGCGACGTCACTAAAAGAGAATGGACGGATCGATCGAGAAGTGATCTCCCGCGGTACACGCCTAGGCGGGATATTGATGCAGAAAGGCTGATCCGCCTACGAGTTGAGTCACAGCGTAAAACCCGACTTTGAGAGCCCAATGGGGGGCGCCATGAGGAAGAGCGAATGACCGGATAGAGTCGTGCAGTTGCCGAATTAAGTTCATCGCTGAACGTCCACAATGGCCAAATTGTGATCGACGGTTATTGGGCGGGTCCCTGACGCTCCAGTCATTCGGGTCACGACTTCGCAAGATGGGCGAGCGGCAATAACTTGCCCGCTCGGCCCGAAGATAGCCGCAACGGAAAGCGGTCGCACGAACCCGCCCGCAACATCGATTCGTGCGGCTTGCATCAACCGCACTAGAGTTCAGTCTGTTCTGAAATCTCAAGCGCGTCATCGACTTCGATGCCAAGGTACTTGATTGACCGCGAGGGACTCCTCGAATATTCAGTCGTTTACACCGACCGATCCATCAACCATATGTCGCAACTCTTTCAGGGAGTCGTACGGGATATTTCCGGCGCTCTGAAAAAAGTCTACAACGCGCAATCGGCCGTTGTCGTCCCGGGCAGCGGGACTTTCGGCATGAAAGCCGTCGCCCGGCAGTTCGCGACGGGCACGGTGTCTGGTGATTCGCAATGCCTGATTCAGTTTCCGCTGGTCGCAGATTTTCGACATGGGCGGCATTCCGTCAGAATCGATGATGTTAAAGGCGCGTCCGGTCGAAGAAGGAAGGCTGCCCCTATCAACGAATTCGTACTTTCGACCGGTCGCTGACATTCGAACCTCCGCGACACCAACTGCAATTCTCAAATGGCCGACCGCCATTCGAGCGCGCCCAGATCCCTGCCACTCAACTGCATTGCATTGACAGGTTAAATCCGCTACCCCAAGCAACCATTCGCATCTCGCTAAAACAACTGCACAACTGCTCAAGTTCGTTACAAGTCAGCCTGCGCCTTCCCGCCCATTCATGGGCTTTCATCCGGTAAGTTGATGGAGTGAGATATCAACGTATAGGCACCGGAAGGCATGGGGCAGGCTAAACCGGCAAATTTCGATGCCAGAGGCGCAATTCGTCTCCGCTCTGAAGGTAAGGGGTTTTCTTGCGCTCCGTGGGATAATCGACATTCCGCGTAGATAGCACCGAATCGGACTGATTTTTCCTCTCAAAATGCCGAATTTCTCACGTAATTGGCAGCACCTTAGATCAATCGTCGCCGCACACCCTATGTTTGAGCGAACGCCGGATCTCCCGTCGCTGTCGGATCACCTGCACGCTCAAGCTTTGTCAGCGTTTCTCGCTCGTGCGACTTTGGCGACGCCTCGTTTGGACCGGGAAACCGTCGCCGAAGTGTTATCGGGGCGCCAGACCTGGCCGACACTCGCCGGCGAGTATAAATTCAAGGGAGTGAGCATCCCTCTTTCGTTTCTCGAAGATAACGGGTTCGTGACCTTCTACGCCGGTTGGCTGGCTGTGCATTTCCAAACGCCAAGAGACCTGGAGGGCGTTCATCCCAGCGTACTTCCCCTAATCGAGGCTCTTGAGCATCTCAAGGACATATGCTTTGGTCGGAATGACCTGATTCAGCCGCACTACGTGTGCTCGGAACACGATCTGGAAGCGTCAATCGCCGGCCTATCTGCCTCCTATACGGTCGACACTGTTCTTCCCGAACTCCGTCTCGTTAACGGTAATTATCATTTGCCCCCCGGCAATGGCAGCTTCAGCCCTCTTGTGAGTACGTATTTGTGGCGCACTCTGCGCGTTCAAGACTCCAATCAGGCGTTCGAGCGCTGGCTGTTGTACATGAGCGTTAATTGCGATTGGGCAATGCCTGTTTTGTTTGATCAGGACGAACACGAAGAGCGTGAAGCATTTACCGAACACTTACTGGCGTGGCTTGAGGCCGACAGAACCCTTAAACATTCGACGGTGTTGCGACAGAAGCAATCTCTGAACGAGAATCAGTTTTCCTCTATTGCAAGTCCAGTTATTACCCAAATTTATCTCGATGTGAGCCTCAGCGGCCGCAGTAAACCTCGGCGGGACGAAGTGACTGAACTTCGAAAGCCAAGTCTAGTTGAGCTCGTCGAGTCGTACCCCGTTAGCAATGTCGAAGGCCTGAGCGATCTGGAAAGCGTCAAAATATCGCAACGATCCCACGGCCGCGAGCCAAATACGTTTTACGTATGGCTTATCGCAAACTGTGTAGAAAATAGCATCCGTATCGACGGCATGATGCTTGTATCTTCTGGTCTGGTGGAGGCATTGCTCGAGTTGGCAAAATGTCGGCCCATTCTGAAGTATCTGATGTTCAACGCAGTACCAGGATATGAGAGTACGAAATACAAGATTTTCCTCTTGTCGCAGCCATCCACGTGTACGCTTGGCCTATTCTATTTGACCCGACAACATATTTTCCGGGCAGATCAGAATGGCACCTCGCCAACGCGCCTGCTCGAAAAAGGATTTCTGAATCTGGTCTTTCAAGAGTATTTGCGTGCTCTCGAAGCCGAAGCGGATGCAGGCGATCGTTTGATCGAAGTACTTGAATTTCTGTACGAGAGCGTCAATCTCCACGCTGCCAATTTCTCTCAATCCCGGGAATATCAGGTACTAATGGATATGCTGGACTGCCTCGATCACAAACGGGTGATTCAACTCGCGCAGTCGTTCAGCCTTCGTCATTTTGAGTTTCCCCACGCGTTGTTCCATCGAGCATCGGATCACCTTTGGTATCTCCTCGGATTCTGGTTGGTCGATCGACTCGACGAAACGGGAATTGACCACGACGGCGCAATAGGTCACACACTGAAGAATGCGCTTATCGTTCGCTACGAAGCTGAGCTTACAAGCAATCTCGCGCGGCAATGCAAGACACTCGAACCAACGGTTTTCTTCTCCGTTTTGCCTTGGCACAAGATCTTTACAGACGAAGAGATCTCCCGGCTCCTCGCGCTTTCCAGAGATAGTCATCTATGGGACCTGAGAATTCACGATACGAAAAGCGCGGTCAACTCAGTTGGGTCCGCCGTTGCTCAATACCTTCAGATTCTCATGCGCGTCAGTACGCATCGGAGGACCGACGCGGCAAGTGCGAAAGTCAGGCTTAGAGCAACAGAAATAGCGCGTCTGTGGGGTTTCGGAACTCAAGAAGACATCATTTATCTCTTTCAGGGAGGGCCTATCGTCGGCGAGTACGATTTGTGGTCGTCATTTTGTTCCTACACGAACCAGCTCCCCGATGATTTATATGACGATTTCATAGACCGTTGTGTCTCCTTGATTCCGCTAAACCAGTTATTTATTCTGGAAGCACGGACGACCATCGTGGCACGTTCCCGAGCGCTGCAGGATCAAATTAATTTGCGGCAGTCCCTCGATACGGAGGACATGGGACTCTCCGCGCTCGAACAGGCGTTCGTGTCGGCTTGCGAATCCGGTCACACGGTTCTCTCTGAGAAATTGTTACTTGCAGCAAAGGCAACCATTGCAGAACGCTTCAGCGCATCCACCGATCGACTTGTCGTGCATAGACGCAACATCTGGTTAAGCTACGAATACAAGTGGAATCTGATAAGCCTCGCAACGAAATTCAGTGATGACCCGGATGGGTTCGTCAAGTCATCTGTTGAAGTGAAATCACCTCATCGAAATGGCGCCCGGCAGACGTCCGATGATCAAACGCATTGGCGGGAATGCGATTACTTCAGACGCTACATCACGGCGTCCGTCTATCTGAAAGCGAACCCTGAGAAATGCGTTCGTATCATGGAGGCGTTGGTCCCTGAGAGCAAGGACAAGAATCACAGCTTCATGCTGCTCAGAGGACGTATTGCTCTCTTTGAAAAAGACGGTAATCTGGCGAATCTCCGATCCGCATTTTCTCAGTTCATGACAGTTGTCGTCACGACCGAACCGGACCAGATGCCCAGTCAGTGGGCCGTCGCTATCCTCGAAACGCGCAGAATTCTTCAGGAAATGAATGAGCTCGATGCTTTCTGGGGAAAACTGAGCGTAGATCAAAAGCATCGAGCCGAGCTTCTCTATCCCTACTGTAAGGCGCTGATTGAGCGCGGGGACACCCTCGTGGCGAAGCAAGTCCTCTCACGCTATCGGGAGTTCAATAAGGACACGTCCGGTGATCCAAGTATCGAAGAGCTGGTCCACGATTTGATCAATGCATTACCGCCAGAACACTCCACAAACGATCTTGTTCAGCACATTATCGAGCAGTCGCAGCGTAACAAAATCCAGCTTGCCACACACTACCGCGAAATCGTGACCAGTGAATTTTCCGACTACGTGGAAATCGTTGGCAGGGGAAGAAAATCTCCAGAAGAATTTCTGGGAGAAATTGTCTTTGAGGTTGGCCAAGAACTCGTTCTGCGGAAGAAAAATATTCAGATCCATCTGGAAAAAGACGGCAAACAACAGCTCCGCATAACCCAGGAGGATCTTATCAACGACTGGTTCACCTCTCTTTTTGACAAGAGAATGGCCGAAGCCCGAATCGGCTTCCGGGACCAGAAGCGAGCAGGACGATCAGGATCCGGTATTGGCCCCGGGGAAGTTGACGGATACATTACCGATTCAAAAAACAGGCGCCTTGCCCTCTTCGAAGCGTTCCGACTATTTTCCGTGGATTCCACCGTTATCTCCGAGCATGTGAATAAAATCGCAGGCTACGACAACGAATCTCTCAGTCCAGTCTTCATCGTTGCATATTGCGATGTCGGTGATTTCATGAGTTTGGTTCAAAAGTATGTTCAGTTCATCACCGGAATCGACTATGTTGGGTTCTCGAGCAGCGGCGCCGCAAGCATTCAGTTAGATGAACTTAGAAAGACGGACCATACATGGATGGGCATCGAAACGCGACAGCGCGGGGGGCGAGACATCTACTTTTACCATCTACTCCTTAATCTGGGCGGTACGTGAGTTGGCCGGTTCGATTCGTTCAGGCGTGTGACGAACTTTGGACCTGCGCTTCTGATGTGGGGCCATTTCTGCTGACTTTTCTTCGAGATCGAGAAGGTGCCGCGCAAGCCGGGACTTGCAATGCAAGCGCTGTCAACAGGCACGTATGAACGTGCCGCCGGGTATCCTCTTGCGGGGCCGCTCAAGTTAGCTGACCTGGCACGCAGCACTTTTTATTTTCAGAAGGCGCTGCAGGTGGCCGACAAGTATTGTTCGTCTCAATGACGGTTGTGGGGTCGCAAGTACGCATCTGCTTGTGGTGAGAGCGGTCATTCGCTTCCGCCGACATGAGAATGGCAGGAAAGCGATAGCGGATTCAACCGGTGGATGCAATAGTTTGGTTAAACCGCTCGGCTGGCGTTTCGTAGTTCAGTGTCTTCCTCGGACGTTCATTGAGGCGTCTCGCCACAGCATTGAGTTTGACCTGTGAATACACCGACAGGTCGGTACCTTTCGGGAAGTACTGCCTCAACAGTCCATTCGTGTTCTCGTTCGAACCACGCTGCCAGGGATGTTGTGGATCGCAGAAGTAGACGGCAATGTCAGTGGCAACAGTAAAGCGTTTGTGGCTGGCCATTTCCGTGCCGCGATCCCAGGTTAGCGATTTGTAGAGTTCCTGCGGCAATTTGCAGGCATGTTTGATTAGCGCATTGGCAACCGCCTCGCTGTCCTTGCTCGCAATCTTCACCAGCATGACATAGCGTGTCTGGCGTTCGACGAGCGTCGCAATCTGGCTGCTCCCGCTGCCGCAAAGCAGGTCACCTTCCCAATGTCCCGGCACTGCGCGGTCCTCGATCGTGGCTGGACGTTCGCTGATCGACACTGCGTCGCGGATCCTGCCGTGGTCGCCCGTCTTCTGCGTGTAATGGCGGGAACGCCGCATGACCCGGGTACGCCGCAAATGGTCCAGCAATTCCTTCTTCAAGGCACCACGGGCCTGGATGAAGAGACTGCGGTAGATGGTCTCGTGTGACACGTGGTAATCCTCGTTGTCCGGGTACGCGCGCCTGAGCCATCCGGCGATCTGCTCGGGCGACCACTCCAGTTGAAGTTTGTCTGCCACGATGCGTGCCAACATCCGGTGTTCGACCAGCTTGCAGAGTTTGGGCCGCTGCGCCCGATCCCAGGCAAGCTGATCGGCGTGGCTTGCCCGATAACCATCCTGTCCACTGTTGCGCTTGATCTCACGACAGATGGTAGAGGGAGCTCGCGAAAGCCGACTGGCGATGGACTGGATCGAATCGCCAGCACCAAGCGCTCTCGATATCTCCTCCCGCTCGGCTAATGTTAGCGCTAGCCGCGAACGATGTCGCTGTGCCGGCCGGATTCCACCGGTTTCGCCGATAATCCGCTGCACGGACGAGTGAGGGCGATCAAAAGGCTGGGCAATATGCTGGAGAGACTCACCCTTCCGCCAGCGCTCCCACATCAGCGCTTTCTGCTTCTCGCTATAGTAAATCCGGCGTCGCTGTTTCATTTGCAACACTCCCGCTGCTTATGCAGCGCTCATTGTGTTGCATCGACCGGTTGAATCCGCAGCAATGAATTCCGGCTTGAGCTGGTTGTTGAAGGCATTGACAGCACCACACGCTTACCGTCGAAACGGTTGTGCGCGACGAAATTCCAGATCGGCGGCTGCGGGGTTGGAGAGCTAAATGTGCGAACCGATAGAGAGCGTATCGAGTTTGCTCAGATCGATGAGGCGGTCCGAGATGGCATTGTCTTCACCGCGGGTATCTTGATGGCCTTCACACCTCCCGGGGCCGGGCCGTAGCCGCGCACTCCGAGAGCGAACAGCCGCGCATTCAGCCACCGCACCATGTGGTGGTCGGCCAACGCTGTATTGCCCGACCACGGAAAGAACACAACCGCCGTCCCATGCGGTCCTGGCTGCGCAGTTGCGGGTGAGGTTCACATTCCGCGCCTTGTACGCCTGGTGGCTTTCTATCCAGGTGACATTCACTGGAGCGACGGCTGCTACGATGACGGCGAGCGCCTGAGCACCACCAATCCAGTGGAGCAAAGTTGACAATGGCACAACCATGAACCGGTGACCTCACACGAAGTAGGGCTTGTCGCCATCCGTGTTCGGCTTGCTGATACCGACGTTTCCGCAGCGATGAAGGTCTGGCGAGCGGATGATCTTCACGATCAGATCGGCGACACTCCTGCGCGATACGACGGTTCCCTTGAACGGCTCATGCCGCTGCGTCAGCTCGTAGTCCGCCTCGTCCAGGTCGGTCAACCAGGCGGGACGAACGATGGTGTAATCCAGTCCCGAGGCCTCGATGGCATCGGCGGCGCGGGGATAAGGCTTCAAGTCCTCGCCGATGGTGGCGTTATTCCATTCGCCAAATTTGCCTAGAACCTCGGCATAAATGCCAAGCGACAGCACAAAGACCAGCCTCCCGATACCAGACTCCTTCATCCCCGCGATGATCGCCGCTGCCTGGGTGTCGATATCGCCAGCCAGATTGGCATAGACGATGTCCTTGCCGGCCATGGCCGCTTTCAGTTTCGCGGTATCGAGCACATCGCCTTCAATGATGCGGGGGGTTCCTCGGCGACCTTCACCGACGAGCCTCGCACGGTCTCGTAGATCAGAGCCACGCCGCGCGCGGCAACAATTCCTGGATCACGCGCAGGCTGAGAGGAAATGCAAGTACGCGCGCACCGCATAGGTGATCACGTCCGACGGCATCGGGTAATCGTCATGGACGATGGCACTGGTGGCAGGTGCGTTGCGTCGCACAGCGGTTCGGCTCCTTCATGAGATTGCCGCCGCATTCGAACGACCTTAAGCATCGGGGCGTCCCCGCCACGCTGCGCATATGCGACGTCCCCATGTAACGGTGCCAATCAGCGACCGCGACCTTTTGAGAACAGACTCCGAGTGTCAACGTACGGAACGATCTGAAGCGGTGAATTGACGCTGCGATTTTCAAACGGCTTTAATGCCTACCCAAGACGATATGAATTGAGAGGGAGACGGCGGTCATTTGCGAAATCCGTTCCGCACCGGGTTCGAGATCACCTCGGCGCCTCGCGCAGCGGCTCGAACAAGCTGGTGCGTCGATCAGCATCGACATAACGACATGCCGCGCGCACATGCATCGGATTGCGATTCGTTCCTCGACGCGGACGATCTGGAATTGACGACCCAGAAAGACAGATGGGATGGGACTTAGGGTAAACGCTTCGCATAACTAGTAAATTCTGGAGGAGACAAACATTATGAAAGCGCTTCTGAAAAAGGCAAAGAGGCGAGTGCTACTTCGTCGCGCTCGGGGGAGCACGGCGTTTCTCGCAACCATACCGGCCTTATTGATCTTTCTCGACCACCCGTGTGACGCACACGCCGCGGACACGGCTGTGACCGCGGTCTCCGCATCGGATACGGCTCCGGTGTCAGCCTCCGCTTCGGACGCGACGACTTCGACTTCGACTTCGACCTCGGCTGCGGCTGCGGGTGCGGCGACGAGCCAGACGCAGGCCACGACGGGCTCGATGTTCGCCGGCCTCGCCGGCCTGCGGAACAACCTGACACTCGGCGGTTTCGTGCGCACGTGGGCGTCGCTCAATCTGCAGAACCACCCGGAAACGCCGACCAACTCCGCCGGCGATCTGCAGATGCTGCGTAGCTCGCTCGAGCTCGATGCCGGCCTGAAGACCGGCCCGTTCAAGTGGACGGCGATCGGCCGCTTCGACCGCGAAGTCCTGACGTCGTACCAGAAGGAGTTGCAGGAGCTTGCGCGTCAGCACACACCTGGCGGCCCGGGCAGCAGCCTGCTTTCGCAGTACGATCAGAACGAGCTCCGTGAATTCTACGTCGACACGGACATCGGCGACCGTGTGCATCTGCGTTTGGGCAAGCAGCAGATCGTCTGGGGTGAAACGGACTTCTTTCACCCGACCGATCTGATTCAAGGCTACGATTATCGGTGGCGCTCGTTCCTCGAGCCAGAAAGCGACGAGCTGAGAAAGCCGCTAATCATGGCGAACGCGAACATCAGCGTGCCCGAGGCCAACGGCGACCTGCAACTCGTGATTCGGCCGGGCCTCGATCGCAAACGCGACATCGGCAATTCCTACGATCTCTATGGCGGCCGCTGGATGCCGCAGCCATTCAAGGGCGTCGATTTCCTGTCCGGCATCACGTTCTACGATTACGACCATCCGTACGGCAAAGCCAGCTCGGTGACGGGCGGCGCCCGCTGGACCGGCATGGCGGGCCCGCTGAATTACGCGTTCTCGTATTTGCGCACGTTCACGCCGGATCCCGTGCTGAATCCGGCCGCCAATCCGATCGGCAAGGCGCCCTCGGGCGCCCTTGGCGACTGGTTCTTCCCGACGATCAACGTGTTCGACGCGAGCGTCAACGGCGAGATCCCAGGCATCGGCACGATCGCGAACTTCGAAATCGCGTATCAGCCGAACCGCTACTTCAACACCGGCACCAATCTACCGGTCGGTACCCAAGGCACCGGGCCAGTTGTCAGAAAGGACGTCGTTCTGACGACGATTCGTCTCGATCAGAAACTGAGCCTCCAATCGCTGCTCGGAACGAACGCACCGTCACTGCTTTCGTTCCAGATGTTCGACACGTGGATCCAGCACTTCAGGTCGAGCGACAACATCGTCGCGCAGGTCGGCTGGAGCGCGCCGGCGAAGCGGCACGACACGATCCTGACATCGTTCATCACGCTGAACTACATGAGCAGCCGCCTGAATCCGCAACTCGCGGGTGGCGTCGACGTCAGTACCGGCGATGCGTTCGTGATCCCGAGCGTTGCGTTCCAGTACGGCAATCACTGGCGCTTCCTCGTCGAGGCCGACATATTTCTCGCGAAGCATCCGCGCAGCTCGCCCGCTCAGCCCGGCCAGAGCACCTACGCGCTGGCCGGATTCGCGAACAACGACCAGTTGATGTTCCGAGCAACGTACCAGTTCTAACCTACCCGAACAAAATCGGAGACGAATCATCATGAAGAAATCCATTAAACGGCCGATGACTTCCTGTATCGCCGCACTGATCGCCACGACGTTCGTCGCGACGGGCTCGTCGGCGCTCGCGGCCGAGTTGCCGGCGGGCACGGTCATCAGCAAGGCAAACCTCGATCAGATCAAGAACGACACGTTCGAAGGCCACACAATCGAGAGCCTGCTCACTGACCGGATGGCCTGGGAAATTCGCAACTCGAACGTCAAAATTCCGCTGGCGAAACAGGACACGTCAGTCGATCCGACTTGGACGGAAGCGACGCAAAAATATTCCGCCAGCGTCAAATACGATCCGAAGACTCGCACGGTCACCGGCTACAAGGCGGGCGCGCCGTTCCCGACGATCAGCGAAAGCGACCCGGATGCCGGCGAAAAGGTCATGTGGGATTACTACTATGGCTCGCCAGTCTATCCGCGCGACTTCTACGCGCACACCGTGTTCGTAACGTTCAACTCCGGCGGCTACGAGGCGTCGCAGGACTGGGTGTTCGACCGCCTGCGTAATCGCGGCCGCCTGGGCGGCGCACCGACGGTCGACAACGACGACTGGATCACGAAGACGATCTTCGTCGCGACGTCGCCGCAAGACATCAAGGGCACCGGCACGTTCACGACGCGCTACGACGTTAACGGCAAGCTCGAAGACCAGTTCGTGTACATCAAGTCGGCACGCCGCGTGCGCCGCCTGTCCGGCAACGCATGGATGGATCCCGTCGGCGGCTTCGACTTCCTCGACGACGACATCTACGTGTACAACGCACGCCCGTCGCAATACGTGAGCAACAAGCTAATCGGCAAGCGCTGGATTCTCGCTAGCCTCGATACGAAGCTGCAACGCGATTCGTCGAAGTCGGGGACGGCAGGCGAGTTTCCGAGCATCGACTCGAAGGAAGCGCCGTACTGGAACGTCATCACACCCATGACACCGCGCGAAGTCTACGTGGTCGAAGCGACTCCGCCGGTCGAGCACCCGTACGGCAAGAAGGTGGTGTACGTCGACGCGCAGCTGTTTCTCGCGTATCGCGGTGAAGTGTACGACAAGAAGGGCGAACCGTGGCGCACCTTCACGCAGCGCGAAGGGGTGGTGGTCGGCAAGTCGGGCATCAAGTACTTCTCGCCGCCAATCGGCACTTTCGTCGACTACAAGGCGCATCACGCGACCGACTACTTCATCGTAGATCCGGTGTTTGATCGCGGCCGCGGCGAAAGCGATTACACGCCCAACGTGCTGGAGTCCTACCAGTAACGCCGGGAATCTGGAATCACCGTTGTTATCCGGAGCAAGTGAATGATGGTTATGCGACGTTTGTATCGTCTCGCCGGTTCGGCCTCACCGTTCGTCATCATCGGAGGGCTGTTCTACGCGGGGTTCTTCATCAAGCCCGAGCCGAAGGGCGACGCCGTCACACGGCCCGCCTTCGAACGAAGCGACCGCCTATACGGGACCGCGGTTCAACCCGACGGCAAGATCTGGCTCGTGGGTAACAACGGGAAGATTCTCGACAGCACGGATGCCGCCCACACCTGGCAATACGCGACCGACCCGGTACGCGTCGCGCTGCAGGACGTAGCGGTATGGGATGACCGGCGCGCGATCGCCGTCGGCGACGACGGCGTCGCACTGATCACCGACGACGGCGGCAAGTCGTGGAAGCCCGTCGATACGCCGAAATCCAAGATCGCCAACAAGCTGATGCGGGTCAAGACCGAGCCCGACGGGCACGCGATCGCCGTCGGCGAGGGCGGAGTCATCGTGATGTCGAGCGATTACGGCCAGCACTGGGTCGCGGTGCGGCCGGAAGAGGACGAGGCCTGGAACGACGTTGACTTGCGGGACGGGCACGGCTGGATTGTCGGGGAACGCGGTCGCATCCTGCTGTCGAGCGACAACGGCCGGTCGTGGCGCGAGGTCACGAGTCCGCTCAAGAGCAGCCTGATGTCCGTGTCGTTCAAGGATCAGACCGACGGAGTGGCCGTCGGTCTGAACGGCGTGATTCTCGCGTCTCACGACGGCGGCCAGACGTGGCGGCAAAAGCCGTTCCAGTCGCCCGATCAAGCCGAAGCCGGCGGATCGACGCGGACGCCGGACGGATCGACGACGCTTTACGAGCGCGGCAGGACGGAGCATCTGCTGTGCGTGGTCTGGGACGGCAAGCGGTGGATCGCGGCCGGCACGAAAGGCGTCATTGCGGTCGGCGATGCCGATGGCGACCACTGGCGCGGGACGCGCCTGACGCCCGACGACCGACACTGGTATACGGCAATCGTGCCCTATCGCGGCCGGTATCTGCTATCCGGCAGTCGCTTCGTTTCGTTCCCGATGAACGGTCTGAAATCTGTGGCCGTGTCCGATAAAGCTGGAGAGCATGCATGAAAGACGAAGCCTTTTCCAAGCTAGAGAGGTTTGTGGCGTTCTGTCTGCGCCGCCGCCTCGCGGTGACCGTTCTCTATGTGGTCCTGACGACGCTGATGGCGCTCTTTGCGTCTCGGATCGAGATCAGGACCGTCTTCGACGATCTGCTGCCGCGCGCGCACGAATACGTGAAGGTGCACGAGCGTTTCAAGGAGCAGTTCGGCGGATCGAACGTCGTTAGCATCATGGTCGAGACCGACCACGGCACTATCTTCCAGAAGAACGTGCTCGACAAGATCAAGAAGATCACGACGGATCTGGCGCTCGTGCATGGCGTCAATCCGATGCAGATCATCTCGATCGCGTCGCCGAAGCTCAAGGCGATCCGCGGCTCGACCGACTCGATCGAATCGAAGCCCGTGATGTTCCCGGACGTGCCGCAGACGCAGGCGGCCCTCGACGAGTTGAAGGCATCCGTCCTCAACAATCCGCTCGTCTACGGCACATACGTTTCCCAGGATCTGAAGGCCGCGCTGATCACCGTCGACTTCTACGAGAGCGAACTCGACTACAAGCAGATCTACGATCAGCTATACAAGCTGACGAACTCGTTGCACGGCGGCGGCGTCAAGGTGAGCCTCGTCGGCGAGCCGATCCTGTTCGGCTGGGTCACGCACTACGTGCCGGAGACGCTGAAGATCTTCCTGATGACGATCGCATTCCTCGCCACGCTGCTGTTCGTCATCATGCGGACGTGGCGCGGCACGATACTGCCGTTGCTGGCCGGCACGACGAGCGCAATCTGGGCGCTCGGCTCGGCAACGCTGTTCGGCTTCAACTTCGATCCGCTCGTGATCGTGATCGCGTTCCTGATCACCGCGCGCTCGATCTCGCATTCCGTTCAACTCGTTTCGAGATTCGGCGACGAAGTCGCGTCCGGCATCGACTCGAGCCAGGCGGCCGCACACTCTGCGATGTTGCAGCTCTTCAAGCCCGGCATGCTCGGCGTGATAGCGGATGCGGGCTGCATGATCGTCGTCGTGCTCACGCCGATTCCGCTGATGCAGAAGGTAGCGGTCGTCGGCACGATCTGGGTCCTCACGATTGCAGTCACCGCGTGCCTGATGACGCCGATCCTACTATCGTGGGTTCGTAAGCCGCAAGGTCACGTTCATCCGTTCGACGTGCTGCCGCTGTTCGATCGCGTGCTCGATCTGTGCGTGTCGGTCGCTACGTCGAAACTTCGCTACGGGATTATCGGCCTGGCCGCGATCGTCTTCGTGGTGTCGGGCGTCTATGCGTTCAATCTGCATGTAGGCGATGCGGACGCCGGCTCGCCGATCCTGTGGCAGAACTCACGCTATAACGTCGACTCGGCCGCGATCAACGGAAAGTTCCAAGGCACCGATCGCATGTACGCTGTGTTCGACGGCGACCGCCCGGACGCAATCAAGGAGCCCTCGGTTCTGCGGAGCATGGAGGCGATGCAGCGCTACATGGGCGCGCAGCCGGAGATCGGCGGCAGCCTGTCGATCGCTGACGTGCTGCCGGCCGTGAAACAGATCCTGCACGAGGACAGCCCGCGCTATCACGAACTCGGCAAGACCCGCGACGAGGACGGAGAGCTGATCTATATGTGGGGCCCCGATTCCGGAGAAGCAGGACGCTACATGGATCCGCAGGCGCGCAACGGGTCGGTCACGTTCTACTTCAAGGATCATCGCGGCAATACGATCCGGACCGCCATGCAACGCCTGAAGGAATTCATCGCGGATAATCCGGTGCAGCACGGCAAGTATCTGCTGGCCGGCGGGATAATCGGCGTCACTGCCGCGGTGAACGAAGTGATTCTGTCCGGCCAGATCGAAAGCGTCGCGCTCGCGCTGCTCTGGCTAGTGATCTGCTGCACGGTCGCATATCGCACGCCGCGTGCCGGGATCTTCTTCATGATCCCCGTGATGCTGTCGAACACGGTAACGTTCAGCTTCATGGCATGGAAAGGCATCGGCATGACGCTCAGCACGCTGCCGGTCGCCGCGCTCGGGATCGGCCTCGGCGTCGACTACGCGTTCTATGTGGTCGACGGAATCCGCGAGGAATTGCATCATCACAACGACCTGAAGCGTGCGATCGAGCACGCGATCCGCACGGCGGGCAAAGGCGTGCTGATTACCGCGCTGACGCTGACGGCCGCGGTCGGACTCTGGTCGATGTCGTCCCTGCGCTTCCAGGCCGAGATGAGCCTGCTGATGGGAATCTGGCTGTTCGTGTCGGCGTTCAGTGCGCTGTTCATCATGCCGGCGCTCGTCTACGTGTTCAGGCCTGAATTCGTCGTCGGCAAACCGGAGACCGGGACAGAGACGGAAGGGCGCGGCACCGACGTGGACGACCGGATGCTAGGCCGAGCAAAACTGAAACGCGTGTAAGCGCGTTGGTCGCGGCGTAGTCCATGCGGTTACGGCCCGGGACGCGTCCGCACCCAATCCTCGCGCGCGTGATTCGCACCGCTGCCCGTGCTTCAAGGCCGTGCCCGACGGTAGCTTGCCAAGCGTCATCGGTAAGCCGAAACGGTAAGTTTCAGTTTCGCTACTGACCACTGTCCCCGCCCACCTGCTCTTATGGCTTGCGCGTGCCGGACGCTTCTGCAACATTGCAAGCGCAACGAGACCTCCGCTGCCGCCAGCGGAATGTCGTCGAGGTATGGCGGGCTCGTTAACTTCAGTAGGACTTGGGCAAACCCAGCACTTTTTCGGCTATAAAGCACATGATCATTTGGGGACTCACGGGCGCCAGCCGAGGGATTATGCACTCCCGAAGGTATCGCTCGACATGGTATTCCTTCGCATACCCCATTCCGCCCAACGTAGCGATCGCTGTCTGGCAGGACTGGAACGCCGCCTCAGCAGCGAGATATTTGGCGCTGTTCGCCTCCGCACCGCAGGGCTTCCCTGCGTCGTACAGGGTCGCGGCCTTCAACACCATCAGGTTGGCCGCCTCCAGTTGCATCCACGCTTGTGCAAGGGGATGCTGAATTGCCTGGTTTTGCCCGATTGGACGACCGAATACAACACGCTCCTTTGCGTACTGAGTAGCGCGCCGCAACGCTGCTTGCCCTAGACCAATGGCTTCTGCTGCAATCAGGATGCGTTCGGGGTTGAGCCCGTGCAGCAAGTATTTGAAGCCTTGTCCCTCGATGCCGATCAAGTCCGCCTTCGGAACCCGCAATCCGTCGATGAACAACATATTGGAATCGACGGCCTTGCGGCCCATCTTTTCGATTTCCCGAACCTCCACACGACTGCGGTCGAGGTCGGTGTAAAAGAGACTCAACCCGTCAGTCGGTTTCGCGAGCTGATCGAGCGGGGTCGTACGCGCAATGATCAACATCTTGTTAGCCACCTGGGCGGTCGAAATCCAGATCTTTCTTCCCGTGATGACGTAGTGATCGCCGTCTCGCACTGCTTGAGTCTTCAGGTGGGTTGTATCAAGTCCGGCGTCCGGTTCTGTGACTGCGAAACAGGCTTTGTCCTCTCCTTTAATGAGCGGAGACAGGAATCTTTGTTTCTGCTCGTCGGTTCCGAACACCTGGACCGGGTTAAGACCAAAAATATTGATGTGTACGGCCGAAGCTCCCGATAGGCCCGCCCCCGACGCGCTAATAGTTCGCATCATTACGGCCGCTTCCGTCATGCCCAGTCCCGCACCGCCGTAGTCGGGGGACATGGCAATGCCGAGCCAACCGTTTTCCGCCAGCGTTCGGTAAAACTCATGAGGGAAGCCGCCGTTGCGATCGCGCTCCAGCCAGTATTCGTCGTCGAATTCCTCACAGATCTTTTCGATCGATGACTGAATTGACAACTGATCTTCGTTAAGATCGAAGTTCATAAACTAAAACTCCTTGGATCGTGTCGTGGCCGTTCACGTGCGGCCCGCTTGAAATGTCATTCGTTATCTGGACGGCAACCAGTCTGCGTCAGCGCACACCACTGACAGGTCGATTGTGCGGAGCGTCAGTCGCGTTGATATTCTCGTCTGCGAAAGTTCGTGGTCGCTGGTGTGCGACATCGATTTGCTGCCCTGAGCATGCGGCGAGGAGCCTTTCTGCGAGCCTCATGTGCGGTCGGTCCAGCATCTGCCCGTCTAGCGTTGCAACGCCGCTTCCATCATTGAATGCACTGATGACTCGGTGTGCCCACCGGAGCTCTTCGTCGGACGGCGTGAACACGTCATTGATCGGGAGGACCTGAGAAGGATGAATGGCAGCCTTCGCTGCAAATCCGTCTTGCTTGGCTTCCAGCGCCTCGCTTTCGACGACCCGCAAATCCGCAATCTCCGCTGAGATTGCATCGATTGCTGGTACGCCCGCGTTCGCCGCCGCGATCAGGCAGAGCGATCGCGCATGCGCAATCGCCCCTGTCCAGCGCCCGCTCGATTTTCGGCGCCTCGCGCCTATGTCGGCCGAGAGATCCTCGGCCCCCCACATCAGGCCCATGAGTCGAGGCGACGCGTTCTTGTAGGACCCAAATTCAAAGAGTGATGAAGCGGTCTCCGTGACGATGGGGAGAATCCTTGTCGGTGATCCCGTCCGGCTATTGACCGCATCAAAGACGTCCAGGTAGTAGCTAAGACATCGAACGTCCTCACCGCTTATGGACTTCGGCAGGACGATACCATCGGGCCGATGCTGCATGACCGCTGCGAGGTCATTCACTGTCATCCCCGAAGTCAGATCGTTAACCCGAACATACACGTGCTTGTCGATTCGCCCCCGGTGCTGCAAAAGAAATCTGTGCAGGCAAGACCTTGCCCCGGCCTTCCTGCTAGTGGCAACAGAATCTTCCAGGTCGAAAATCAACGCGTCGGACGCGCTTGCGAGAGATTTTTCGAGTTTTCGTTCGCTGTCGGCCGGCACAAACATAAATGAGCGAATCATTCCGCTTTCCTTCGCATCATCGCAGTGCGAACGCATCGACACACTGCGTCCCCTGTCTGTTTGACCGCCACATGCTCGAACTCGACCAGTCCGGCGTTGGGCCGGGATTTACTTTCGCGCGTATCGAGCACAGTGGTCCGTGCCCGGATTGTGTCGCCGTGAAATACCGGATTTGGAAACGTCACCTCGCGCATTCCCAGATTGCCAACGGTCGTTCCGATCGTCGTGTCGTTGACCGTCATGCCAATGAGCAGCCCCAGTGTAAAAAGGCTGTTGACCAAGGGCTTACCGAACTCTGTCTTCGCCGCGAAGTCTGAATCGATGTGTAGCGGTTGGACGTTTAGCGTCAGACAACTGAAAAGAACGTTGTCCATTTCGGTCACGGTGCGAGACCACGCATGCTCGAACACCCGGCCGACTTCGAACTCTTCATAAAACAAACCTGCCATCATCCGATCCCCAGGTTGCTCGGCCTCTTCGAAAAAGCGAGGCAGCACGAGAAAACTCTTGATCCGACGCGTCTCGCGCCCCGGAAGGCCCCGAAACCCATTAATGGTCGGGAACACGCGCGCGAGGCACTCGTCCCTGCTTCGCTTCTCACCGATCGCCTACAAATGGTGCATTTGCATCACGGTTCTTACAAAGGATAGCCTCTTGCTGTTCAAAACAGCGTACCAATGCACTACGGCTGAGTCCAGAATCTCGCAGCGATTTTCAGGCCAAGGTGCTTGTCATCTATCGCAAAAATCCGGCCAACCCGCGCGTCGCCGATGCGCAGCTTTCGCTCCAACCACCCGCGAAAAAGAAGATGGCGGCCGCGCATCGCCCGCATCATAAGCGAGCTCGTCCGACGTCATTATTGCGCCGCAATAATCTGCCGCAACCGGAAGTTGCGCGCGCATCGCAATTTTGCCCGGCCGAAGCGGCAGTCTCCGCCGCTATCGACGTCCGTCAGCGATATCGCGGCAGCGATACGGCGCGAGCTCGGACAGGGCCGTACGAATGCGACAAGGAGCGTCTGACGCGCAAGCATTCGTGTCAGGACGCGCGCACGTCTAAAGACGACCCCCACCATTTGTCATGCTTCAAGCGATGTCCCTGCCCGATGCGTCGTCTGGACTGCCCGCGCCGCCTACGACGGCTCGGCTTATAGGGAGAGTCCCCGTTGACAAGGAGCGGTGATGAAGGTCTGCTGTCGAAATGAAATGCAAGTCGGAGCGGGAACGTTTCCATTCGCGACTGCGCTTCATCGACAAGGAATCTCTTCAATATGGACATCCAGGCTGGATGATGGACGACTTCACGCGGATCCAAACGTTTATCAAAGTGGTCGAAGCCGGCAGTTTTTCGGCGGCCGCCCGTTGCACCGACTCCTCCATCAGTGCTGTCGCAAGACAAGTCCAGTCGCTTGAAGAAGAGCTTTGCATACGGCTTCTTAACCGCAGCACACGCAGTTTGTCGCTGACCGAGCCCGGCAGAATATTCTTTGAGCGCGTTCGAACCATCTCGAAAGACCTGAGCAACGCGAAATCAGAAGCTACGTCTTTCCAGGAAAGCGTCAAGGGAGTCCTGAGAGTATCCTTGAGAGTCTCAACGGGCACCACGATTATCGTTCCCGCCCTCCCCCGTCTTGTCGATCAGTACCCGGAGTTGGGTTTCGATATCTCGTTGACGGATGAGCGACCCGATCTTATAGCAAACAATATAGACGTCGCTGTCTGGATGGGCCATATACCGGACACGGAAATTGTCGCGAGGCGCCTGACTCGTAGTGAACGGATCGTCTGTGCCTCGCCCAGCTACTTTGAGCGCCACGGCGTTCCCACGACACCAGAAGACCTGCGCCACCATAATTGCTTGCTCTACGCAGCGCGCTCTTACGGCAACATATGGGAGTTCACAAAGGACGACACGCGGGAAGATATCGAGGTCAACGGCAATCTTCGATCGGACAATGGTCTGGTGCTGATTTCCGCGGCTATAGCAGGCATCGGTATCCTCGTAGCGCAGGAATGGACGGTTCGGCTTCCAGTATCTCGAGGTGAACTTGCCAGGATGATGGGCGATTATACCGTGCGACCACGAGCAGAGGATTCCGAATTGTACGTCGTATATCCGAACAGCCGCGGTCTTTCACGCAAGGTTCGGATCTTTGTCGACTTTCTTGTCCATCTGTTCAAAGGGGCGGATTCTTTAGCCGAAGCTCCTCGCTTGTTGGCCGACGGTCCGCCAAATTGAGTCGATAGCGAATCCAAATAGTTACTCATCCGCAAGCGTATTGATCTGAGAAGCGCCTCTGCAACGGGTAACAAAGCGAACCTCCTATCAGCCGGCCGACTCCATCGCCCTTGAGGAATGCTTGCAGCCCAGAAACGCCCATCTCCAGATTTGGGTTCATTCTTCACGTCCCCGGCGCCCTCCCCCAGCCTTGCCCTTACTGTAGCGCCTTTCACCGTGATCAGGTGGTATCTTCCAAGAATTGCTAACCGCGAAAGGTTCCAGCAGTTGGCTCGCCGTTGGCCAACACGGCGCGCGGTCAGAAAACCTTGTTTCCATCGCAAAATCGCGTAGTTGGCCTTCCATGGCGACGAAAAGGGTTCTACCCGACGAGCGAGAACACCGTCTTTTAGCGAGGCCTCCCATCACTGGATCGCGCTGGCGAGAACGATATTCCGGCCGACACTTCGATTCCTGATAAGAACCTTGCCGCATAGCGCAAAGGCCAATCGTCGATCATCTAGTAAGCTAGTCAGTACCGGCTTGGACAATAACTCACCGCTGAAAGTTCAGGTGATTGCATCGTCGGAACGGATGCATTTAATCGACTTGCGGAGGCGCGAGCCTGCTGCCAAAGAGAGCGTTCCGTTGCGTATTGTCTCGTTGCCGTCCAATTAAGGATATCAAAATGATTTGGAGACAACGTCCAGCTGCACCCGCTGGCGACACATCGACGTCCCTCTCAATGGACCGCTTGCATCTCCCCATGCGCGGTTGGAATCGATACTTTTGCCTGCCTTTTCGCGTCTCTCATTCTTCCTCGATTCGACTGTCTGCGTCCGCGCAGCACTTTTTTCTCTCCTCTGTCTACTCCGTAACGATAGGGAGATCGCGTCAAACTTATAAGTCAATGGAGATCAAGCATGAAAAAACGTCTTGCTGCGGGAGTATTGCTGGGTATGACAAGCAGTATTGCGTTGGCGCAAAGCAGCGTAACCCTCTACGGACTTATCGACGAGGGTTTTAACTTCAACAGCAATTCGGACGGGAAGCGTCAATACTATCTGTCGAGCGGCGAGTTGCAGGGATCCCGCTTCGGACTGCGTGGAAAAGAAGACCTTGGCGGCGGCATCTCGGCGATCTTCGTCGTTGAAAACGGGTATGACGTCAACACTGGCAAACTTGGACAAGGGGGCCTTATGTTCGGTCGACAAGCCTATGTAGGCTTGTCGAGCCCATACGGCACAGTGACGGCTGGCCGCCAATATGATTCAGTCGTGGATTACGTCGGCCCCCTGGGCGCAGCTGAGCAATGGGGTGGTTCGTTCCTCGCGCACCCTGGCGATACCGATAACTTCAACAACACCAATCGAACAAACAACGCCATCAAATACACGAGCGACAGCTTTGGTGGCCTCAGGTTCGGTGGAATGTATGCAGTCGGAGGTGTAGCTGGCAACGTTAGTCGCAATCAGATCTGGTCTCTCGGAGCCGGGTATTCAAACGGGCCATTGCAACTTGGCGTTGGATATCTCAACGTGCGCAATCCGAACACATCGTTCTATGGCGCCGGCGGTACAGTCGCAGCGACCGTTGGAGGTGTACCCGGTTCGAATTTCGGGTCATCGCCTGTTATTTCCGCGTATGCGTCGGCGCACACACAGCAAGTCATTGCCGCAGGGGCGGCATACACGCTGGGAGCAGCGACCATTGGAGCCACATATTCAAACGCAAAGTACATGTCACTCGGGGATAAATCATCAGGTCCCGTTCCGGCAAGCGGTATCAGTGGCACCGCCACCTTCAATAATGCCGAACTGAGCTTCAAATACCAAATCACGCCTGCATTTCTGGCTGGCGCATCTTACGTTTACTCGCGGAATAGTGGCGCCAACGGTGCAGATCATGCGACATACAACCAGGGTGGGCTCGGCATTGACTACTTCCTCTCTAAGCGGACGGACGTATACGCTCTGGCGATATATCAAAAGGCTAGCGGCACCGATTCCACAGGAAAGAGCGCTGTTGCGTCGATTAATACCGTCACACCTTCTACGTCCAATCACCAGGCGGTAATTCGAGTCGCGATTCGGCACAAGTTCTAACAACGAGGGGCTAATATTCGGACAGAAGGTTCGCGCGCCTGGGCGACGCGGTCGATTAGCTTCTTTACCCCATAGGCGGCTTTGCATCGTGGACAAAGAACCTTGTCGGCTCATGGACGGCCCACCCCGACAGCAGGCGCCTAGAATCGAAGCGTGGTTGTTGTCTTAAGCCGCAGAAGCGCAGCGGTCTCTTAACAGCTAACGTCTTCTCCCGAAATATCTCAGAGAAATCGACTTCTTTCCATATGAAAGGACGGAATACCAATGACTAGTGTGTATGTGGTGGGCGTCGGAATGACGAACCTTGGGAAGTTCGTGGACAAGTCGGTCAAAGATCTCGTTCGCGAAGCGGTCAATTTAGCACTGCGGGACGCCCAGATAGAACTCGCAGACGTGCAGGGCGCGTGGTTTACCAACGCTCGTCAAGGTCAAATGGAGGGACAAAATTCTATCCGTGGCCAATGCGCCTTGAAGGCTATTGGAGTCCAAACCATTCCCATTATCAATGTGGAGAACGCATGTGCCAGCGGGAGCACGGCTTTCAACCAAGCCATGATGAGCATCTTGGCCGGCCAGCATGACGTCGTGCTCGCTGTGGGTGCGGATAAGCTCTTTTATCCCGACAAAAAGGAAGCAATGTTCAAGGCGTTCAATGGCGGAACGGATGTTCATCTCGTCAACGAGACGTTTGAGCGCCTGGCAAATCTCGGCAAGTCGGCTGTGCCGCCCGGGGTGGAAGACGACATGCGAATCGGCGCACCCGGACGCAGCTTTTTTATGGATATTTACGCCGGCCTGACGCGTCAGCACATGGCAAAATTCGGTACCACTGCTGAGCAGATCGCCGCAATCGCCGCCAAAAATCACCGCCACTCGGTTCATAATCCGCGCGCTCAGTATCGCAAGCCTATGACGACCGAGGAGGTTCTGAACGATGCTCCTGTCGTGTGGCCCCTCACGCGCTCAATGTGCTCACCAATTAGCGACGGCGCCGCCGCCACTGTGCTGGTTAGTGAAAAGGCGCTGAAGCAACTCGGTTCACGCCGCGCGGTCAAGGTGGCGGCTTCTGTGATCGTAAGCAGCTCGGATCGTAATCCGGACGATTATGAACGCCACTCGGGACTGATCGCCGCACGCAAAGCTTATGAGCAAGCCAGTGTAGGCCCGGAAGACATGAGCCTTGCCGAACTACATGATGCAACGGCGTTTGCCGAGGTGTTGCAATCCGAAAACCTGGGGTTTTGCGCCCGTGGCGAAGGTGGACCGATGGGCCTTTCCGGTCAAACCTCACTGGGTGGCCGAATCCCGATCAATGTATCAGGTGGCCTCATCTCGAAGGGACATCCCATTGGTGGTACCGGGCTGGTGATGATCCACGACGTAGTGACACAACTTCGGGGTGAAGCGGGATCCGGGCAGGTGGCAGGCGCTCGCTTCGGCATCATCGAAAATGGGGGGGGATTGCTTGGCGTCGAAGATGCCGCCACGGCTGTTCACGTGCTCGGGCCTCTGATCAAGTAGCCAGCTCCGCGACCTGATATCGCTCCATTCGTCTAAGACCTAGTGACCCGTGCCACGAAAATTGGCGCGGTCAACCCACATGATATGTTGGTGTAAGCACGATTTGGCGGCCGACCCTCAAGGCCCGCCGTACCTGCCATGCGTGGAGTCCGGCTCCAGTACAGCGGCTGCTCTGGCAGCCACCTCTTCTGGCTGGAACAATTCGATCAAGAAGTCGATAAAAATCCTTACCTTCCGTGGAAGACCCCGATCAGTTGGACAAACATCATACAACTCCGAGTCTGCAGCGCGCGGACTGACGACATAATCATCCAACACCCGCGTCAGCTGACCTCCTAATATTTGGCGGCCGGACCATCCACTCGTGGACCATGGCAATGTCGGCGCCCGCCAACGCGGCGGAGAGTTAAGACCAGGCCATTGTCGGACCGCAGGTTCCCGTGGACAGCAACTTTCTGTCGTGCACCATCCTTCGAAAATCTCCATACATGGCCGTACGATCGCGCCGCATAGAGCAGGCAGACATGATCCCGTAGGTCGTCAGGTGTCTTCTGAGCGCCTCGTCGCCTAAAGTATTCTGGGGAGCCGCAAACAATGCGGCGGTTCGGACTAATAGGCCTTTCGACCAGCTCCGTATCGGGTATGTCGCCCGCCCAGATGGCCACGTCGTTATTGTTCGAAACGAGGTCTACCCGCTCGTCAGTCACCGAAATGTCAAAGCCCAGGTCCGGGTATCGCTGGAGCAGGCGAGGGAGTGCCGGTATGATGATCGTTGTGCCGGTCGCGACGCGCAATGATACCCTCGCCACCCCCTTTGCACTTTCCCGGAATGAAGCCGCCTCCGATTTGGCATTGCTAGCTGCCCGGCGATCGTGCTGACGCGGTCATGAAATGTTCGTCCCGGCTCAGTCAACGCCAGACTGGGAGTAGAACGATTCAGAAGCCTGATACCGAGTTCATCTTCGAGAGCACCTTTATAAACGTCTGGATTCGCGTGAACTCGTCCATTGCGAAACTGTTCTCCTGACACGACTATTGGACAGCCGTCATGCGTTGTCACGCGACGGCATATCGCGAAGACGCCGGCACGGCCTGCTAGGAGTGCTTCACCGCTGCAGTCGTTGACTCTTCCCCGCCCCTTGCATGCGACAAGCAGATCGAAACCGCGTACACGGCCCCACCAGCCAATAGCGTCGGCACGGCAAGCAGGCCAAACACATCTGCAGCCCGCCAGCCTAGTGTGAGGAGCTCACCGCCCAGGAACGCGCCCGCGACAGCGCCAGTTCTACCGACGCCAAGGACCCATGCAACGCCCGTCGCGCGCGCCTCGGTCGGATAGACTCTTGCCGGATAAGCAGATGTGGAAGTGGCCGCGCTCGTGAGGATCATCCCGCAAAGGAAAATCAGGATACCAAATAGCACCGGCGCGCTACCGACGCTCCGCCCCACGATGAATACCAGCAAGGCCGCCAGCACGTATGCGAACGTTATCGTGCGGTTCGCGTCGAAACGATCCATTAACCAGCCGGTAACGATGGTACCGATGACCCCGCCAAGCGGGAACAGGGACGTCACCAACGCACTGCGCTGCGCGTCGAACCCCGCATCATGAAAAAGCGTCGGCATCCAGTTGACGAGCAGGTAATAGACGATAAGCGTCAAAAAATATGCAGCCCAGAGCAGCAGCGTGCGGGGTAAATAGCGTGAGGACAATACGAGCGCAAGCGCCGCGCCGCGCGCGGGCTCGCTACGCTGGCTGGCAACAAACCTGTAGTTGTCGAATTGCTGTTGCGGCGCAATGCGCTTGAGGATGCGAGCGATCCGCGCATGCGTGTCCTGGCGCACCGCAAGGAATTGGGCTGATTCCGGCAACGCGACAGCGACCAGCAACGCGATCAGGCAGGGGCCGACGCCACCCGCGATCAACACGCTCTTCCAGCCTGCATGCGGTATGAGCCACGCCGACGCTGCGCCACCAACGACCATTCCGCATGAGAAACCGCAGATCATGCTGTTGACAACGACACCGCGTATGCGCTCCGGAGCGTATTCCGACGTGAGCGTTATTCCAGTCGGCATCGCGGCACCGAGGCCCAACCCCGTCAGGAAGCGGAACACAAGCAGCACGGTAATGGTATGTGCCTGTGCCGCCGCAAGGCTCCAGACACCAATAAATGCAATGGACAAGACGAGCACCGTCTTGCGGCCAACGCGGTCGGCCAACGGACCGGCGGCGAGCGCTCCGATCCCGACGCCGACCAGCGCCGCACTCATGACCGATCCCAGAGCGTCGCGTGCCACACCCCAATCGCGTATCAGCGCCGGCGCGATGTAGCCAATCGCCGCGTTGTCAAATCCGTCGGCCGCGAAGGCGAGAAAACATAGGGCCAGTATCAACCATTGGCAGGGCGAAAATCGCTCACCATCGATAAACGACTGAACATCAAGCGTTCGAACGGGCTGATTCATCTAGTGTCTCCTGTTTCACTTTTCGGTGCCGGGATTCATGGCATTTCCGCATGAACCCGGTCCTAAGCGATGTTTAGGTACGGGGAAGAAAGGTCGCGTTACCGGGTCTCAGAGCCATCATGCGTTGCCTCCCGATATTGCCATCGCCCGCGCTTCCCGACGAACGACTTTCCCCACCGGGCTGCGTGGCAGCGATTTGACGATTCTGATGTGCTTCGGCGTCTTCACGGACCCCACGCGCTCCTTGCAGAATGCGATGAGCTCATCCTCGGTGGCGGTCTGGCCGGCACGGAACTCCAGGGCGGCTTCGACGCGCTCGCCCCAGTGGTCGTCCGGTACCCCGAATACCACTACCTCAGACACAGCCGGATGCTGCGCGATCACAGCTTCCACATCAGACGGATAGACGTTAAACCCGCCGCTGATGACCACGTCGCGTATCCGGTCCTTGATGTACAGAAACCCGTCTTCGTCAATCAGGCCCAGGTCGCCCGTACAGAGCCAGCCGTCACGGATCGCCTTCGCCGATTCTTCCGGCATGTCAAGGTACCCGCTCATCAGGAGATCTCCGCGCGCACAGATCTCTCCCGGTTCATTGGGGCCGAGCCGCTTTCCCTCCTTGTCCAGGATCGCGACATCCACCAGAGGTGCGACTCGACCAACCGACGTGAGCCGCCTTTCGTTCGTGATGTCGCCCGCGCGCGCCGCGGACAGAATAAGGGGCGCTTCCGTCTGGCCATAAGCCGTTTCGATCACGGGACCAAACACCTGTAGCGCTTCGCGCAGACGGGCCGGCGATGCAGCTGCTCCGCCCCAGATAAGGTGGGCCAGGCGGGGCAGCTCGCGCGGCCGCGCCTTCTGCTCGTCGATCAGCTTGTAAAGGAGCGTCGGCGGAATCCAGGTGCTCGTCACGCGCTCGCGCT
This sequence comes from Paraburkholderia sp. BL10I2N1, assembly GCF_004361815.1. Classification (NCBI taxonomy): domain Bacteria; kingdom Pseudomonadati; phylum Pseudomonadota; class Betaproteobacteria; order Burkholderiales; family Burkholderiaceae; genus Paraburkholderia; species Paraburkholderia sp. BL10I2N1. Next base: position 1,473,736 of record NZ_SNWA01000002.1, read on the forward strand.
GCATAAGGTCGAGGAGGTGCCTCGGCGCCGCGTTGGATGTCAGCACCACACAGCCGCCCCTGGATAGCGTCGGCAGGATGAACGCCCCGGCGCCATGAGTCATCGGCGCCGCGCAAAGATAGCGATCGTTCGGCGTCAGCTCGAACGTCATCACGACCGCACTGACTAGCGCGTTGATGCACCTGAAAGACTGCAATACCCCCTTGGGCACGCCGGAGGAGCCTCCTGTAAATTTGATGGCGTTGATATCCGTGAGGCTGGCACTCCATTCGGCGCGTTGCCCCCGATACTTGCGTTCGAGCCGGGTCATGGCGCGCGCGTCGCCCAAGTCTGCATCGACGACCGACACACGGCGATCACCAGCGGTGAACTTGTCCAGATAGTCTCGATGAACGACGAGCACGTCCGGTTTGGCACGGCCGATCTGTGCATCGAGTTCGGGCTTGGCGTTACGTCCGTTAAGCGGCACGAGAATCGCTCCGCTGGCGTGGACCGCCATCAACGCTACCAGCATCTCGACACTGTTGGGGCCCAGCAGCGCGACAGTCGGCCGTGTTTTGCCCGCCAGGTCCTGTAGCCCTGCCGCGAAAGCATCACTTCGATCAATCAATTCCTTATAGGTCAGACGACTATCATCGTCGACCGCCGCCACGGAATCCGGGCAGGTGAGCGCCGAGTGGCGCAGGAAGTTTATGGGAAACATCAGTTATCCAAATTGAATGTGTCGTGATCCAACAGCACTTGCTGGTCTCGGCAGTCGTCCCCGTTTCCAATACTACGCGCTACGAAGAAGCTATGTCCGATCGAAGACGATAGAACCGCGTCGCACTTCGCCAGAACAAATCAGCCCGCTCCTCGGCGCTCGCACTGGCGGCGATCCGCTTGAGGCCGTTTAGTCCGACGCCGAAGCTATAGCTTCCCTTATCGACAGGGAAGTTGCTACCGTACATGCAACGGTCCGCACCGAAAGCTTCAATACACGTTTCGAACCAGGGACGCCATGCATCGGCGAGGTCTGCTGACGACGGAGCCCGGTCCCGGTCCTCGAAGCGAAAGCCGGATAATCGCATACCGAGACCACTGAGCTTGACCATCACGTTCGGGCATTTGGCAAGTTCAAGTAGCGAAGCCTTCCATTGAGCAAGAACTTCCTGCTGCTTACCAGCGAAACGCTCGATGCCCAGCACTCCCCCGCAATGGTTCAGTACGATGGGCGTCTCAGGAAAGGCGCGTGCGAGCGCCGTCAGTCGCGGTATCTGGGGAAAAAGCAACCAGGCATCGAAGCTCAGGCCAAGTGCACCCAGATGCGCAAAACCTGCGCGAAACGACGCGCAATCCATCATGTCTTCGGTGGTCGCGTAGGCTGCAGCATTGAACAGCGCGGAGTCGCCGTCCCAGGCGAGAGACTGGCGAATGCCACGGAATCTGCCGCCTTCCGACACTGGCCCGCCAGCGGCTGCGATGTGGCGTTCCAGCACGGGACGGACGTCGTCGCCGAGAAGCAGATCCGCGAAACCCACTATGGCCGCGCACATTCGCACATCGCCATAAAGACCGCTAGCGCTCTTCGCTGCCACTCCGTTGGCAAATTCCGTCTCGCCGACCGGGCGCATCGCCGGGGGCATGTCGACCCGATACATCGTCCGCGCCTGCACGTATACGGTAGCGCGCACGTCATGACCGCATCGCAGGTCGGCAAGCATGTCATCGAATAGATATTTGAGACCCGGACGTTGATAAAGGTGGTGGTGCGAGTCGACGACCGGGAGCGAAGGATCGAGTGGCTCTTCGGTGCGCGCGGCGAGCCACTGTGGCCTGATCGGGCTGTGCTGAAAGGCACCATGAGTCATTGGGTCCCCCTTGTCGTCGCGCTTACCTGGCTGCGGTCACGCCGCCATCCACGACGAGTTGCGTCGCGGTGATGTACTTCGCCTCGTCGCTTGCGAGAAACACTACGGCATTCGCAATGTCCCACGCGTCGCCCATATGACCGATAGGAATCATAGCGTTGCGGTTGGCATTCAATTCGTCGGCGGATACGCCCAATTGTTTGGTGATCCGTGTTTTGACGGTTGGTGTGTCCATCATGCCGACCACGACTGTGTTGACTCGTATGCCCTTCTTCACGTAGGCAATGGCTGTCGATCGGCTGAACGCCATAAGTCCAGCCTTTGAAGCCGCATAGGCAACGTGCACGCGTCCGCCGACCTGATGGCTCATGTGCGCGATGCTCGAGACGTTGACGATTGCGCCACCTTTACCTTCAGCCTCAAACTGCCGCACCATGACGGGAAGCACGTGCTTGCAGCCCAGAAATGCCGTCTTGAGGTTCAGGTCCATCTGCGCATCCCATGCGTCGACGCCGAGCGACACGGGATCCCCCGGGACACTCCCTCCGACGACGTTGACCAGGATATCAATCCGCCCAAACTGTTCCACGCACGCGACGATCGCCGCCTTGACGTCATCATTCGACGTCAAGTCGCATCTTTGCCACGCCCAGTTCTTGTGACCTTCCCGCTCCATGATCGCCGCCGTGTCAGCCAACGCTTGCTCATTGATGTCCACGCCGAACACTTTGGCGCCCTGCCGAGCCATCAGCACCGCCGTGGCCCTGCCGTTGCCCCAGCCTTCCCCCAATGAACCCGCGCCTGCGACGAAAGCCACCTTTCCAGTCAGATCCAGCATGTCTCGTATCCTCTTTTTGAGTCTATAAGCGATCAGGGCGGCGATTCCTAAGAGCGCCTCGCCGCTGTGCACGAACTCCTGCGCCAGTGCGACCGCGGCTCAGGCAATGAGCCCGATTTCGCGGGCCTTGATTTGCAAGGCGACGTAATGTGAGTAAATGCGTGCCTGCGATAACCCGCTGCCGAGAAACCATAGCCCCTTTTGCGTTGTGGGCCTGTACATGTTGTTGAGTTCGCCGTCCTCCGCGATTCCCCAAATGGGGCCGATTCTCTCGGCCACCGCGGCACCCAGCAGTTCCCTTACCACGCTCTGCTGGCTCTGATAGCCCGTGGCGGTTACCAACAGGTCCGCCTTCTCCACGCGCCCGTCCTTCATCAGCGCACCATCCTCGACAAAGCGTTCGATGTCCTCGAAGTGAAGCAGGCCGACCTGACCATTGACAATCAATTCCGAGCAGCCGCAGTTCAGATAGTAGCCACCGTGCGTACGCCGAACCTTCATCATGTACCCGGTTCCGTCCTCGCAAAAATCCAGCTTGAAGCCCCGAGCGCGCAGCCCGTCCAGCAACGGCTTGTCCAATTCCTGCTGCCGCTTCGTCACGGCTTGCGCGTTTCGCACTGCGATCGGGTACGTAGCGGACAACGCAAGCAGGTCGCAATCCTCGATAGGCAAGCCGTCATCGTAGTACGTGGTATAGGTCACGCATGCCGCATCAAGGCTCGTCACTGCGATCGCACCACGCTGGATCAGCTTGACGTTCGCGCCGTGGCCGTGCAGGTCCTGCGCGATGTCGTGGCCGCTCGTGCCTGCGCCCAGCACCAGCGCATTCCTTCCGCGCCAAGCGGCCCCGTCCTTGTAGTCATGTGTGTGCAGAACCTCACCCTTGAAGTCCTCGAGCCCTGCCAACTTGGGCCGCTTGGGCGCACCAACGATGCCGTTGGCAAACACGATATGCCTGGGCCGAAGCACACGCTCGGACCCGTCGGCACGACGCACCTTCGCACGCCAATGGCCAGCTGCCTCATCGTATTCCCCGCCCACAAACGTCGTGCTTGTCCAAACATTGCATTCCATCGCCCATGCGTAGTTCTCGATCCAATTGGCCAGCATGTCCTTCGCAAGGTACTTCGGCCAGGTTGGAGGAAACGGCATGTATGCCATGTGGTTTAGCGCTACCTGATTGTGCAGCGCTAACGAGTGATACCGTTGGCGCCACACGTCTCCTACTCGAGGCAGCTTCTCCACGCATAGCACGTCCACACCAATCATCCGGAGGCGCGCCGCTGTGGACAGGCCGGTCTGGCCGGCGCCAATGATCAGTACGGCTGGCTCGCGATCTTCGAAAGCTTGCTCTTTTGCACGACGCTCCGCCCAATTCTGGCTGCCGAACTGGCGCGAGTATTCCGCACCCGATGGACGCCGCTCGCCCACCGCCGGCTCATGGCCCTTGAGCTCCTGCAGCGACGTCATGAAAATCCACGCCCTCTCAGGGTCGCATTCCAACAACCGCACGACGCCGCTACCACGGCCGTCGGCTGTCTCGAAAGTAAAAATAGCCTCAGTCACCGGAATCCCGATACGCTTGACGCGGCGGGGCGGCGTACGTTTTTCGGCGATCTCGAACCGATGCGCCTGGATTTGGTGCTGTCTGCTTATCAGCTCATTAACGATGCTCTCGCGCCCCTGATGCGGTGTGATGTTCCAGGTGAACGACAGCAAATCGCGCCAGTGGGATTCGTCGGCAAAAAGCTGACCCAATGCATCCCGGTTCAGCGACTTCAGCGCCTGCTCGAAACGGGACAGCCACCTTTGAACCACGTCTGCCTCACTATCCACACTTTCGGCAATGCTAGAGATAGCTTCTTCCATAACGTCCGTTCCTTGTTTGTGCTTGGCAAAGCAACCTTTCCAGGTTTGCCCCTGTGAACAAATTGTAGTAGCGGTGCTAGCCGCCCGCCATCTGCGGACGCGGTTAGGACTCTTGCTCAGGCCGCAAAAATCGTTGGCCCGCGCACATCTATCGCGGCACGACGCGACAATGCCAACTCCGATTTTCTGTCTGGCGCAAATGAGCTTCGCTTAAGAAACGCTGGATGCCCCTTCAGTCCCACGCCTATTCTTTTTTATAAGCATGCGTAGTCCGGGGTCCCCGGCATTTTCACGTCCTGCGGCATGGATTGATCGCGATACCTTCAAAGCGGGAGGCGACCTGTGTTGCTACGGACATATTCGTTCTATCAATGGTCAGCTCGCCGGTGCAACCGACGCAAGGAGACGATGTGCATTACGAACTTGATCAACTCGACGGCACCTTCGATGACCCGCGCGTGCCGGAACATCTGCGGCTGACGGCCACAACGTCATTCGAAGCCGCCTCCCAACTTTGGCGCGCCGTTATTGGTGACGAGCATCTTTCACCGAGAATGAAGGAACTCGTGCTGCTTGCGCTGCATGCATCAGCGACGGCGCTGAACGAGAAGGCTATTAGGCGGCACGTCGGGCGGGCTAGGGCGGCAGGCGCATCCGAGCGGGACGTGTTGGACGTCCTGCTGTCTATCGTCGGTTTGAGTAATCATGCGCTGTACTTCGCCGTGCCGATCCTCATCGAGGAACTGCGAGCGACGCGCGGGCAGGATGCCGCCGATCTGCCAGCTGCGCGCTCTGATATCGAAGAAATACGACAGGACTTCGTGAAGACGCGCGGATTCTGGAACGAACAGCGCGATGCTATCGCGCGGCTGCTTCCGGATTACTTCAAGGCGCTGTCGGGACTATCGACCGAGCCGTGGAAGCATGGTTCGCTGACGCCCAAAGAGCGAGAATTGATCTACGTTGCCATCGACTCTTCCGTGACTCATATGTATGGCGCGGGCCTTGCCCTTCATATACGCCATGCGCTGCAGCACGGCGCCACGCGGGAAGAGATCCTCGCGATCTTTCAATTGGTCGCGCTAACGGGCCTCGAAACCTTCATCCTCGGTACGGAAGCCTTGTTCTACAAAAGTTGACGAACCGCGCGGCCACCTACGACCAGTCGCTGCGTCGTACGGTGTCCAGCTGCCGCCGCCGTGGCGTCTACGCCAGAATCTGCCTATCAAAGACACTGGCGCAACGCCGAGCGCATCGCGCCGGAACCCGCGCATTTTTGGCGCACCGCGATGGTCATTCCACCCATGCTACGACGTCGTCAATCGGCGCCCTCGACGTGCGGAAACTGTTGGCCGCGTGCTCCGTGTCTTCGAATCCGAAGGAGATGCCGCAGATGATGCGATTCTCGGCGCAAATGTCGAGGTGCTTGCGGAGGATATCAGGCCATGAGGCCAGTGCAGCTTGTGCGATTGCACTGACGCCTACCGCGGTGGCTGCCAACAGGAAGTTGGACACCCAGGCGCCGCAATCCATGACGCCGTGAGTGCCGAGGGAGTCGTCACTGCACACGATCGCCAGATGCGGAGCACCAAATAACCTGAAATTCTCTCTCCCCTGTCGCGCCGCGGCTTCGCGATCGCCTTTCTGCACGCCGGTGGCACGATAAAGGGCCCAGCCGCTTTCGCGCCTGCGCGTCTGATGAACGCCGCGATATTCGCGCGGCCAATCGAGTTCGGGTGATGGGGCGAGGTTCGCTGAGGCGCGGGCCATCAGATCGCTTCGAAGGCTTTCGAGCGGTTCGCCGCTCATCACGTGCACCTGCCAAGGTTGGGCATTACACCAGGATGCAGTGCGCTGTGCCGTCTCCAGAATTCGCCGGATGACGTCTCGCGACACTGGCTGCGGCAGAAAGGCTCGGCAGCTGTGGCGCCGCCGCAGCAATTCGTCCAGGCAAGTGAAATCTGCAGTGACTGTATCGGTACAAAGAGAAGCCATCTTTTCTCCCTCGCTTTCCATTGCCGCTGCGGCGGCGTTGATGAGCAAATATGAACGATGAATGTAGGGTCGGCAGCAGGCAATGCGTGGACTCACGTGTCGGACAGGCGGCGGCTCGCCGTTTGCGCGGCGGGAACGCTGATCGGCTCAGCGCCGCCCTGAGCTAACGGTTCCGACTGATGGGCCTGGCCCGTCTGCGCGGCAGCGCTCACTCGTCTTTGAATCACCGCACGCCGAAGTCCGAAGCAGATCTGAGCCAGCAGCAACAAGGCGCAAAGCGTGATCAGCACGGCGCTGATCGGATGTTCGACAAAGATCATCATGTCACCGCGTGACAGCAGCAGTGCCCGGCGAAAGTTCTCTTCGAATGGTCGCCCGAGCACGAAGCCGAGCAGGATCGGCGCGACGGGAAAGTCAAGTGCGAGAAGGACCGCGCCGACTACGCCGAAGAAGAGTGCCTCGCCAACCTCGAAAAGCGAGTTATTCGTGGAGTACACCCCTATGGCAATAAAGCCCATCGCCAACGGCAAAAGGTAGCGGTAAGGCACCTTCAGCATTCTGACCCAGATGCCGATCATCGGTAGGTTCATGATCATCAGCAACACATTGCCAATCCAGAAGCTTGCGATCAAGCCCCAGAAGATGTCCGGGTGTTCCCTGATCATTTGGGGGCCCGGCTGAACGCCTTGAATCAGTAGCGCGCCAAGAATGAGCGCCATCACCGCGTCGCCCGGAATGCCGAGACTCATCGTCGGGATGAAATCGACCTGCGTCTTGGAATGGGATGCGGCTTCCGGAGCTGCAACGCCCTCAAGTGCGCCATGACCGAAGCGACCGGGCTTGCGAGATACCTTGCGCTCGAATGCATATGCTACGAACGACGCTACCGTCGGACCGGTCCCCGGCATTGCGCCGAAGACCGTACCTACCAACGTTCCGCGGATCGTTGGCCAGAATGCCTGCTTGATGTCAGTCCTGCTCGGCAGCATATCCCTGAAGCCGACGTCCATCTTCTCGTTGCTGGACGTGACCGCGTGCATGCGGTTGATACTGACGAGGAAATCAGCCACACCGAAAAGGCCAAGTGCTAGCGCAACGAGTTCGATCTTGTCGGAGAGCTCCAGAAATCCAAACGTGAACCGTTGCACGCCGCTGGTAACATCCGTGCCGACGATGCCGAGGAGCAATCCCACGGTGGTCATGGCAACGCCCTTGAGCGGTGAGCCGCGAGCCATCGTCGAGCCTGCCAGCAGGCCGAGCAGCATGATCGAGAAGATTTCCGCAGGTCCGAAATTGAAGGCGATTCGTACTAGCAGCGGCGAAGCGATGATCATCACGACGATGCCGAACGATGCGGCGAAGAACGATGCAAACATCGCGACGCCCAGCGCGGTTCCGCCTCTTCCAGCCCTGGCCATCGGGTACCCGTCGAGGCAGGTTACCGCATGCGGCGGGTGCGATGGCAGGTTCAGCAGGATCGCACCTATCGCGCCGCCATACATCGATCCGTAGAAGATCCCGGCCAGCATCAGGACGGCGGGTACCGGATGCATGGAATAGGTGATCGGCAGGAGCATCGAGATGGCCGTCAGTGCGCCGAGCCCCGGTAAAACACCTATCAAGTTGCCTATCAGAACACCGACGAACGACCACCAAAGGTTGTGAGGTTGCAGCGCAATCTCGAAGCCGTACCAGAGGTTTGTGAGCGAATCGGTCAGCATGGCTCAGGCACCTCCCCACGTAAACAGCGGAAAGGACATTCGCAGCACGCCCCATATCACGACAACCGCAAATACCAGCATGATCGCCATGAGCAGCACGCCGTCCTTCGGCTTATTGTCGCGGTCACCCATCGCCGCGATAAAAACGACCGCGGCGCAGGCGGGCAACAAGCCCCCATAACGGCCCAGAATGACGAATGCGATCAACGCACCAACGATGCACGCCCAGCCTCGCCACTCTGGCGGCAACGTCTTCGAATTGACCACATCTGCAGGCGCATGCTCGAGCCAAGCCGCAACGGCTATGGCCGTGCCGGCAAGCATCAATAAGGCCCCCAACGCGATCGGGAAAAAGCCCGGCCCCATTTGCCGCAGCGTTCCGACACTGTATGTCGCGCCCATGACAGCTGCGCTCGCACCAATCAGTATCATCAAGCCGCCACCAAGATAGTCCTTCGGTAGCGAAACCAATGGATTCGGCATTCGTCCTTCCTCCAATTGCCAGACAGCTTCCGAACCCGTGATCGCCGATCACCCTCGAACATAAAGGCAGCTCGCGAACAGGACTCAGTCGTGCCTTGTCTCCGATATTTACTATGTGAACTCTGGTAGCCGGATGATCGTGCAAGAGTAGTGTATGACTCACTCGGCGCCCGATCTATGCGCCCCGCCGGCAAGCAGTTTTGCGCGCGGCGGCAAGACATTCGGAGAGCCTGCCGTACCCGCTCATCTTTGCGAGCGCGAGCAAGCAGCTTCGCACACTCGTGCGTTGACTTTGCTGATGGCACACTCCTAAGCTCGTCCGAGCCACCGGAGAAATCATGACCAACAAAACTGCTGTTGTCACAGGCGGCGCGTCCGGGATCGGGCGGCGCACTGTCGAACGCCTGATTGCCGAAGACTGGACCGTATGGTCCCTGGACGTTTGTGGACATGCACTGGACCAGTATGCGCCATTGCAGACTTCGGGAAACCGACTGCGTCACCTCCAATGCGACGTGGCCGACGTCGAGAGCGTCCGGTCCGCATTCGAGGCCATCCGCCGCCAGACGGCGAAACTCGACGCCCTGATCTGTTCCGCTGGCGTGATCCGCGTCGGAGCGCTCGAAGAGCACACGCCAGAAGATGTGGATCTGCTGCTCGGCGTGAACGTCAAGGGTCCATGGTTGACAGTGCGCGAAGCGCTTCCGCTTTTGCGCGAGCGGTCAAGTGTTGTCCATCCAGCGCGCGTGGTGATGGTCGGCTCCTGTGCCGGCATCCGGCCCAAGCCTGGTTCGGGCTTCTACGCGGCGACGAAGGCAGCACTCCATTTGCTCACCCGCGTGCTTGCCGTCGAGTTGGGACCCTCCGGCGTTGTCGTCAACGCCGTCGCGCCCGGAACCGTGGCAACGCCGATGCTGGAGGGCGCAGCCAAAACCGATGTCACTTCGTTGTACAAGCCGACCGGTGAATCGCCGCTAGGCCGCATCGCCGAACCGGACGACATCGCCGATGTCATCCTGTTCTTCCTTAGCGATGCGGCTCGGTACGTTAACGGGACAGTGCTCCCTGTCGACGGCGGGACGCGCGCCGCCTTCTATACCGGCAATGCCACCAAGCGGCGGGTGGCAGCTAGTATGGTGCGTCATTAATAATGCAACTTAATCGCGATTTGCGAGTCTCCTTTATTTGGTGGGAGAACTCATGAGAATCGCGGCTAAAGTTGAGCTGAGCGAAGCACAGCGCGAACAGTTAGAGACATGGGCTAAAGGTCGGAGGGTCCCGGTTCGACTGGCCGAGCGTGCCAAGATGATTTTGCTCGCGGCGCAGGGCAAGACGGACAAAGAGATCGGTGCGGACCTTGCTATCTGGCGAGGCACGGTGGCACGCTGGCGCGCTCGCTTTATAGCTGACGGTGTGACCGGCATCGAGGGGGATGAGACGCGACCCGGGCGCAAGCCGAAGATCTCTGCCCGCAAGGTCAAGAGCATCGTGACGCTGACGACGCAGCAGCGTCCGGATAACGCGACGCATTGGAGCACGCGCAGCATGGCAGCGGTGGCCGGCGTCAGTGCCGCGAGCGTGCGGCGCATCTGGCAGGCGCACGGCCTCAAGCCGCATCGGGTAGAGAGCTTCAAGGTATCGAACGACAAGCACTTCGTCGAGAAACTCGAGGACATCGTTGGGCTGTATCTCGATCCCCCGGAGCACGCATTGGTCTTGTGCTGCGATGAGAAGAGCCAGATCCAGGCGCTTGACCGGACCCAGCCGGGATTGCCGCTCAAGCGTGGTCGCTGTCAAACGATGACACACGATTACAAGCGCCATGGTGTGACGACGCTGTTTGCCGCGATGAACACGCTCGACGGGAGTGTCATTGGCCAGTGCCAGACAAAACATCGTCACCAGGAGTGGCTGAGCTTCTTGCGCAAGATCGATCGCAACACGCCCACGGGCAAGGAACTGCATTTGATCGCTGACAACTATGCAACTCATAAGCATCCTGAGGTAAAGGCGTGGCTTGCCAAGCATCCGCGATTCCACATGCATTTCACGCCCACCAGTGCCTCCTGGCTCAACATGGTCGAACGCTTCTTTCGTGACTTGTCAGAGAACCAGTTGCGACGTGCGGTCTTCCGCTCGGTACCTGAATTGATCTCCACCATCGACCAGTACGTGGAGAAGCACAATCGTCATCCGAAACCGTTCATCTGGACAGCAAAGGCTTCCGACATCCTGGCCAAAGTCACGCGTGCCAGGTCCAAGCTGAATAAGATGCAATCCGTTTGACGCAGACCACTAGATCCCTCGATGAGACTCCACAATGACAGGACCCGTCATGAAAGCGATACTTGCAACGCCCGCCGGTGCACAGCCCGGCGACACCCCGGTGCCGCGCCCTGAGCCCGACCAGATCCTCGTGCGTGTCGGCGCGGCAAGTCTGAACCGCGCCGATCTTTCAGGCGTAGCAGCGAAAGATGGCAAGGTGATTGGCATGGAGTGGGCCGGCGAAATCGCCGGGGTAGGATCTGCCGTGACCGAATGGAGACCTGGCGACCGCGTGATGTGCACAGGGACCGGCGCATACGCGGAATACGCCGTCACGGATCGGGGCCGCGCCATGCGTATCCCGGACGGCATCGCTTTCGAGGAGGCAACGGTCCTCATGCTCGCGTGCCAGACCATGCACAACGCAATCGTTACTGCAGGCCGCATGCAACGCGGCGAGATACTCATGATCCACGGTGCCAGCTCCGGTGTCGGCCTCATGGGCATGCAGATCGGGAAACTTCTCGGAGCAGGCGCTGTGATCGGCACTTCGACGAACAGCGTAAGGCGTAGCCGGCTCCAGGAATTCGGCGCGGATTATGCGCTGGATGCGTCCGCGCCCGACTGGGTAGAGAAAATCCTTGACGCAACTGCCGGAAAGGGCGTGGATGTCATCGTGGACCAGGTGAGCGGACCAGCCTTCAACCAGACCATGAAGACCTGCGCCAAGCTTGGTCGCATCGTCAATGTCGGCCGGCTCGGAGGCAGTGAGGGTGTTGTTGATTTCAATTGGCATGCGCTGCGTCGCATCTCATACATGGGAGTCACTTTCCGTACGCGGTCAGTAGATGAGATTCGCGACCTCACGGCACTGATGGCACGTGACTTGTCGGCCGCCATTGCCGATCGCAGATTGCGGCTGCCGATCGATCGCGTGTTCCCCCTCGAGCAGGCCGCCGCGGCCCTTGACCGTATGAGCTCGAACGCCCATTTCGGCAAGATCGTCCTGTCCGTCCCCGCCTGACTCCTGCCTCCATTGCGCAGGCATGAATCCTGAACAAAAAATGCCGCCCAGCGTTTTTGCTGGACGGCATGACAGGCTCCGATGGCCCTCGCGATTCGCGAGTTTACTCCTCCGTAAGGCGGCGGTAGATCTCGTCTTCGATCTCGATCCATCCACGCGCGCGCCCTTCGGCCAGGCGCGCATCGGTTGCGCTTCCAGGCACCCTCACGGGACCGCCGCCCTCGATGGGACGGGAGCCTTCGATGGACGAACGCAAGACGCCGATGCGCTGCTTGAATTCGTCGAGCGGCATCAAGAGTTCCGGGTTGATCGTCATGAAAAGATACCCCCACTTACCCGCCTCACCTACGATGGGATCGCTACCTGCAAGAATGCCGAGTGCCTGCACAATCAGTGAGACGCTAAAACCGCGCGCACCGCCCCAACCGAGAATAGCACCTGCGAGCGCCGCAGCAGGGTCCGTGGTCCGCCGCCCTTGCGGATCAACAGCGCAGTCAGGCGGAAGCGGCTTGCCGAGTTGCCCGTGATAAATGACGTCGCCCCACATGAGCTGGGAGGTGGCGAAGTCGATCACAAGTGGCGAGGGGTCACCGGGAAATGCAAACGCGATCGGGTTCGTTCCCAGCAAACTGTCGGCGCCGCCATGTGGCGCGACTCGAGCCGTCGAGTTCGCGGCATGGATCGAGATGAAGCCCTCGTTTGCGGGAGGCTCGACGTAATAGCGAAGCAGGCCGGAGAACCAGCTGTTGTTCACGCCCACAATGCCGACGCCGCTCGCCTTGGCAAGTGCCATGGCCTTCTTCATCGCCATGACAGATGTGACATAGCCGTTGACATTCGCCCCGTCGATCAGCGCGGATTTATCTGTCTCCTTCACGGTCCGGATTGTGCCGCCGGTTCCGGTCTTGCGCAGCCGTTCGGCCATGGGAATCAGCCTCGGCAGGCCGGCATACGCATGTCCGGCAAGCATTGCGTAGATGAGGTGGTCCGCGACCATTCGTGCGTGTTCCTCGGACATGCCGCGCCGCACGAGGAAGGCGACCGCCACCCCGTGGGCTTCGGTGGTATTGATCTTCACTGGGTTCTCCTTCAGAGACAGTTACTGAGGCTTGAAATGGATACTCGCAAGAAAATCGCGCCATTGCTTTGTTTCTGTTTCGATCTCCTGCGCAAAAAGCTGTGGGTTGGACTTGGGTATGAAGCCGGAGAAAGTCGATTCGATGCGATTTTTTATATCCGGTGCCGTTGACGCCGCGTAGATGTCCGCGGCGATGCGGTCGAGCACGCTTGACGGCGTGCCCTTTGGCGCGAACACACCATTCCAGAGGACCGGGTAAAACCCCCTGTACCCGGCTTCACGCACCGTCTGGACACTCGGCAACTCGGGGAAGCGTTCCTCGCCGAACGCCGCGATGGGGTAGATGCTGCCGTCGGCGATATGTCCCTTCAGCGCAGCAGGCGTGTTCTCGAGTACCTGCACCTCGTTGCGAATCAGTGCGAGCATGATGGGCATCGTGCCGTTGTAATTCACCTCGGAATACTTCACGCCGAGCCCCCTGAAAACAAACCCGGCGCTCATATTGAAAGCGGTCCCTGGCCCTGTGCCACCGTAGAAAATTCCGCCTGGTGCAGATTCGCTGAGCGTGGCAAGTTCGTGGAGGTTTTTCGCCTTGGCATATGTAACGGCATTCGTGGCAAGCACCATCTTGAACTTGAGGTACTTGAGCACGGGCGCGAGTTCGACCTGGGGATCGAAGTGCACGTTCGCATTGGTCAGCTTGGCCATGCTGGTGCTAAGGCTTCCGAGCAGTAACGTGTGACCGTCAGGCTTCGAACGCATGACATAGGCAACGCCGATCATGGTGCTCGCCCCTGGCATGTTCTGCACGATCACCGGCTGCTTCCACAGGGCCGAAAGCTTCGGCGCGATCATCCGTGCCCAAAGATCTGCCGTATTACCAGGCTCATAGGGAACGATCAACGTCACCTGCCTGCCTGGAAACTCGCTCGCCGCCGCGAGACCCGGTGTGAGTCCGCCGGCCAGCAAGCCAGCGAGCGCGAGGCACGCGTCACGGCGGTTCATGCGCGAAAAACTCATGAATGTCTCCGTACGTATTTGGAATGTTCGTCCCGGCTTGGACCGGGATCTGCACGTGGCCCGGATGGGTCCGCGCTACCGCCAGCTGTCTCAACTGCCCGTCTTCGTCTCCAGATAGTCCGGATCCTCCAATTCCGGCGCCACGTTGCTCGGCAGGCCGAGTTCGAATGTGTTGAGCGTGAACGATGCCAGGCAGTAGTAGCCCAGAATTGCGACAAGCTCCGCCATCCCGCGCTCGCCGAGCTGCTCGATGCCGCGTGCGTAAAGCTGCTCAGGCACCCGGCTCGTCGAGAGGAGCGTCGAAGAGACCTCGTAGACCGCTCGCATGCGGTCTTCGCTGATGGCTGGCGCGCGACGCGCCGCGATGGCCTCGACAACCTGCGGGTCGAGTCCCGATTTCAGCGCTATTGCCTTATGCGCGTTCCATTGCACGTGCGCAGTCCAATGCCGGGCGCACACGAGAATGGCGAGCTCACTGAGCCGCGGCTCGAGCGTTGTTTGATAGCGAAGCAGCTCACCCAGCTTCTGCACGCGTCTTGCGAGCTCCGGGTTTCGCAACCAGGCAATCATCGGAGCGGGCACTTTGCCGCGCGGCCCACTTATCACTTCTGCACAAACAGCTGCCTGTTCAGGGGTCATGGCCTCTTCCGCTGGCATTTCCAGTCGTGGCATAAAATTGCTCCTTTCGATTGACTACCAAACGGCGCCCATGCGGTCCATCGGAATCGGCCCGTTGCGCTTTGTCACCGGTTCTTCACCACCAGCAGCGCCACGCTGCTTCACCAAGTGGTGCTCCACCAGCGGCGTATGCATCATGCCGACCACTACCGTGTTCGCATCTGATTACCTGCACCGATATGGAGAATTCTAGGAAGTGGCTGAGTGCTTGCATACGGAGTTGGGCGACAAGGATCCTTGCCCGTGAAGCAAAGACCTCCTCGCGTTGAACCGTTGAACGTTCCGCGATGGCACGCGCCAAGGGCCGATCCTTATCGGCGATCGATCTGCGGTGCCCCACAAGGACGGTCGATCCAAGGCGGTCGTCATACGCTTAGCCCGCTCTTTAAACGGGCGCGTAATCCGACGACAAGAGGTGGGAGTAGATGGTGCTTGGTAGTGGACTGAGCCAAGCGCTCAGAGATCGGCGGGAATGCCTTTAGTATGTGGCCACGGGAAGACGGTCATCGGCGCCAAACGCGCGTGCCGCTCCCCATGTCGATGTTCGTGGTGCAGTTGCCGCCTCAGGCAACACCAAGTTCGCGAAGCGCGGCAATTTCCGGCATCGTGTAGCCGGCTTCGAGCAAGATTTCTTCGGTGTGCTCGCCAATCATAGGAGGCCGCGATTCGACCGTGGGGGACGTACGCGACAATCTTGCCGGTGAGAGTACGACCGGAGCCGAACGGGAAAGACCGGGATAGTCGATCCAGTCGAACGCACGCGACGCACGAATCACCGGGTCTTCCAGTGCTTCACGCGGGGAATAGACGGGGCCCGACGGAATCTTGGCCTTTTCGAGTTCAGCCAACGCTTGCTCGCGCGAGCGGGACGCACACCATTGCACCATCATCTGGCTCAGCAGTTCCCCGTTCTGCCCGCGCAGCAGGTCATCGCTGAAGCGCGGATCCTCGAGCAGTTCCTGGGCGCCGATCATCTTCGACCATCGCTTGAACAAAGACTGCCCAATAACCTGAACGATGATCCATCCATCCGTGACTCGAAAGATATCCGATGGACCGTATATTGGGCTCCGATTACCGGTCGCTTGCCGGTTGACACCAAGGACCGATTCCTCGATCAGCACACCGCTTGCAAACGTCAGAGCGGTATGCAGTAGAGAGGCCTCGACGACCTGCCCACGCCCGCTATTGCGACGCTCATATAAGGCCATGACCGTGCCCAGCGCACATGACAATGCAGTAGCAAAATCAACGACAGGCACCATCGACTTTACCGGATTGTCCGGCGTGCCTGACATGTAGACTGCCCCGCTCATTGCTTGGCCGACACCATCAAAGCCGAGCCGGTGAACAGCGTCGGCATGAGTCCCGAATGCAGAGGACGCCGTCAGTATGATGTCGGGCTTGAGTGCGCTCAGTGACTCATAGTCGAGGCCCAGATTCGTCATGGTCGCCGGCGGCATATTCGCGATAACGACGTCCGCAGTGGCGACGAGCCGTCGAACCACCTCACGCCCCTCGGGGCGATCGATATCAAGCGTCAGGGATCGCTTATTTCGGTTGCATTGCAAGAATAGCGCGCCCTCGCCTGTCTCCGTCACCGGCATGACGAACCGGTCTTCGCTCCCGCCTACCCGATCAATGCGAATCACATCGGCGCCGAAGTCGGCGAGCAATGCAGCGCAGAATGGACCCGCGATGTACCGACCAAAATCAAGGACACGGATTCCTTCGAGAACCTTCGGCATATTTCAATATTCCTGTCTATGAATTGGCGGTCGGCGATACAGGCGTCGCCGTGGGGAACTCGGGTGGCCGCTTCTCGCGAAAGGACAGGACGCCCTCCCGCACCTCCGGACCGCCAAAACCGAACATCTCGAGTGCAAGCGATGCGTCGAAGATCGGCCCCGCCTGGCGAAGCCAGTTGTTAAAGGCATATTTCGTCCAGCGAATCGCCGTGGGCGCGCCGTTTGCGAGGCGCGTGGCGATCGATAGCGCCTCGTCCTGCAGTTCGTCGTCCTCGACGGCAATCGAGACGAGCCCCATCTGCTCTGCCTTTTCCCCGCTCACCGGCTCACAAAGCATTAAGTGATACTTCGCTTTCGCGAGACCGCAGAGCAACGGCCAGACGATGGCAGCATGATCACCGGCGGCCACGCCCAGCCTCGTGTGTCCGTCAACAAGACGCGCCGAACGAGCGGCGACGGAAATATCGGCAAGCAACGCGGCAACCAGGCCGGCGCCCACTGCCGAACCGTGGATGGCGGACACGATTGGTTTCGAGCAGTTGATCATGTTGTAGACGAGCTCTTTCGCCTCACGCCACACTCGCACGCGGGCGTCGAACGACTCGATCATCTCCTCGACCACGTCGAAATCGCCGCCAGCAGAGAATGCTCGCCCAGCCCCACAAAGCAGGATGGCGCTGACGTCGGGGTCTGCGTCAGCGTCGCGCCATACGCGAGCAAGTTCATCGTGTCCGCGCGCATCCAGCGCATTCAATTTATCTGGGCGATTCAAGGTGATACGCAGCACACCACGTGCCGGGCGATCGAACGCCAGGCTCGAGTACGATGTATAGGCCCCCAGGCTTGTCTGTTGATCCGACATGGTGCTCTCCCTACTTCGATTTAACTGACGGGGTAGCCTGATGCAGGCGTCTACCGTGGCGATCGTGCCGACATTTAACGAGGCCGATCGACCGAGTAGTCCTGAGGACATCAATGCGCCCCGTACGCCGGATGTAAGCGTCATGCAGCATGACGGCTCCGACAGCCATTCTGAGAGCCTCCCCTCCATCGCGTCAACGCGATCGCAGCCACGTTCCGTACGTCGAAAATGTTGCTTCCCGATTGGTGGCCGAATCCGAACTTCGCCGCCGCAGAAGCGTTGGTTCGAAATTGATCATTTGGCGCGGCGTCGCACGCGAACTACATTGGCTGGCAATGGAACCCGCCAAAACCGCCGTGAACCTGCACCGCTCCCTCCCAGACCTGAGCGCAACGATCCGTCCCGGCGACGCCCTGCTGTGGGGGCAAGCGCACGCCGAACCGGTAACACTCATTCGCGCGCTCGTCGAGCAGCGACGAGCGTTGGGGCGGCTGCGTTTGTTTCTCGGCATCGGGGCAGCAGACATTCTGCAGCCAGCGCATGCCGACAGCTTCGACTTCCTTGCGTATTGCGGGACGGGTGCAAACCGCAAGCTTGCACAGGCTGGCGTGCTCGATATCCTTCCCGTCCACTACTCGCAACTGCCGCGGCTGATTCGCAGTGGCGAATTGCGCGCAGATGTCGTATTTGTTCAGGTTTCCCCACCGGATGGCTTGGGGCGTTACAGCTTGGGACTCGCTCGGGAGTATCTCGTCGAGGCTGTCCGGCATGCGAGGAGCATCATCGGCGAGATACATCTGGATGTCCCGTGGACGTACGGTGGACCCTATCTGCGCGAGCAAGACTTCGCCCAACTCGTAGAGTCGACTTCGCCACTGCCTTCGTCTGCGCGACCGCTGCCGGGCCGCGTCGAAGCGGAGATTGGAAGGCATGTCGCCAGCCTCGTTGAAGACGGCGCCACGCTGCAGACCGGTATTGGGACGATTCCGGACGCCGTGCTCGCAAATCTGAAAAATCATCGTGAACTCGGCGTGCATTCAGGCAGCATCGGCGAAGGGTTTGCTCAGCTATGCGAAGCCGGCGTCGTGACCAATGCTTGCAAAAGCATCGACGCGGGTCTAACCATCGGCGGCGTGCTGATCGGCGGAGCCGCCTTGCACCGCTTCGCCCACCGTAATCCCTCTCTCGAACTGCGGGGAACGGAATATACGCACGATCAGGCAGTGTTGGCCAGCATAGAACGCTTCGTCGCCATCAACTCGGCCATCGAGGTAGATCTCACCGGTCAAATCAATGCGGAAGTCGCGGGGACGACCTACGTGGGTGGGGTCGGCGGCATTGGGGATTTCCTGCGCGCCGCGCAACGCAGCCGCGGCGGCGTGCCTATCGTCGCACTGCCTTCGACCGCCGGGACGCGAAGCCGTGTCGTTGCGTCGCTGTCAGGCCCGGTAACCGTGGCTCGCAGCGACGCCTGCGTGATCGTGACCGAGCATGGAACTGCCGACCTGCGCGGTTTGTCGATCGCCCAGCGCATTCCACGCATGATCGCCATCGCCGATCCTCTACACCGTGACGCGTTAGAGCGTGAGTCTCGCATGCTCATGAACTGCGCGTGAAAAACGGGCAGCGCGGACCCGTAGCCGGGCGATAGACGGTTCGGAGATGCCCGGCAAACCGCAACGACCGTCGCGAACATGGCAAAGATGGCGCAGAGCACAACGCCCCGCCCCTGGTTCGCTCCTAATCCAGCCAGCGCGAAAAGACGCTCGGATCCTCCCGCTGAGGACGGTACTCGTTCACGGCCGCACCGACGTCTGCATAGCCGAGCGAAAGCGCGCAGACCAGCCGCTCGTCGACCGCACCGAGGTGCGGCAGGACAATTGACGAGAATGGATTCCATGCCGCCTGCACGCAAGTGTGCAGCCCCTCCCCACGCGCGGCGATCATCACGCTCTGCACGAACATCGCGGTATCCATAAGTGCGCCTTGGGCCATCACCTTTTCATTGGTGAAGAAGAGGCCGACGGGTGCGTCGAAGAACTTGTAGTTCCGCTGGTGTTGAGCGTGCATTCTGTCCCGGTCGCCCTTCCCGATACCCAGCGCGCCGTAGAGCCCCCAACCTGTCGCGCGCCGCCGCTCGATGTACGGTGACGTCCATTCAGACGGATAGTAGGGGTAGTCTTCCTGGTAAACCGAAGCGAGCGACGGATCGTCGCGTAGCGCGTCGTGGGCGGCGCACACTTTGCTTACGAGTGCATCGCGGCTCGCACCTCGCACGACGTAGGCTTTCCACGGCTGAGTATTGGAACCCGATGGCGACCAACTGCAAGTGCGCAAGATGCGCTCAATAGTCTCCCGCTCCACTGGCTCCGGCAAGAACGCACGGCAGCAAAAGCGCGTTTCGATCGCCGTATAGACGCTTTGTGGGTCCTCCACGACGGCCCTCACATCGGGGACCTTGCCTCGGCCTTGCAGATCGCGGCCCATCATGTGATTCCTGTTCACATTCATGCTTATCCAATCTGGAATGGCAGCCTGCGTGGCCGCGACATATTCGCAGCCGCGAAAGCATGACCGGATTATCAAACCGGCTGGGAGGCGGTGCTCAGCGAACGAACCGCTGCAGAAAATTCGCTAACCTCGATGTTTTCGAGGTTCTGCACCAGTTCCCAGAACCGGCGTACCTCCGCTTCTGCCGGCGGGTGCGCCGATAGCGCGGCACAGTCGATGAACTTGCGCACGAGCAGTTCTTCTGAGATTGGGAAATCGGGGTGGCCAATGGCATGGCGGACAGTATGCCGGTAGCATTCGCCGCTGCGCAGGTACACAGCCACATCGCCGCCTTCGATCGTGCCGTCATGGGAGCGCTCGTCATCTGCCTCCCACGTAATTCGCTCGGCAAGTTCCAGTACGCGCGGATCGCGCATACCCTCCTCCGAGAACGCCCCGAGCCGCACGCTTCCATGATGGAGCGCCACAGCAGAACAGAACGGGAGGCTGCAAAGCGCATCGATCCTGAGCGTGGGCTGGCGCCGCTGCGCGGCAGGTTCGCAGAATCGCAGGTTGGTCGCTCCAACACGCAAGACGACCTTTTCGATCGCTTGTGGATCGACGCCGTGCTGGTCGCGAACTTCGACGAGTGCCTGCAATGTTGCATGCGTCTCGCGAGCTGAGGGCCAAGCCTTGATTGTGATCCCTTCAGTCTTGTAGTCTTGACCTAGCCTGTCGAGCAAGCGTGCGCGGTCGTATTCGCCGCGGAAAAAAAGCGCCAAAGAAGCCGAATCGACCGTCAAGCGCGTCCGGGTCTCCGCGTAGACCAGCCTCAGCCATGAATGCCGCGGTGACGCCGTTACGCGCGGAGAAACCATCCCGAAGACCACGTACATCCGACCCCGGGCCGTAAAGGCATTGCAACGTGCTGCCTGTCTGGTGAAGTGTCAAGCCGTAGGCGGATTGCAACTGATCGGCGTTGAATCCCAGCGCCCTCGCCGCGGCCGACGTCGCGCCCCAGATCGCGACGATTGCCGGCCATAGCCAAACGTAGTCATAGAGCGATCCCTTTACTGCCAGGCCGACGCGGCATATGACCTCGTTGCCAAGAAGTACCGAGGAAATCAGTTCTCGCCCACTGGTTCCGGGTCGTTCCTCCGCCACGGCCAGCGCGGCGGCGAGGGTAGTCCCAGTGAGATGCGCCACGGCTTCATCGTGTGCGTCATCGAAATCATATTGATGTGCCATCGATGCGTTGGCGAACGCTGCGTGGGGAGCCGGCAGGCGCATCGGATGCCCGATAACAGTCCCGCTCGGCGTGCCGCCCCATTGCGCGAGCATGTGCACGATATGTTGCGCGTTGGCATGCGGACCGCCGCCCGCGAGCATCACACCTACCGTGTCGAAGATGGATCGCTTGGTGCTCTTCAGTGCGGCAGGCGGCAAATCCTCGAACCGCGTGCTGGCCACATAGTCCGCGAGAATCCGGCTGGCATCAGGCGTCGGGGTGCTTGTCATTTAAATCCTCGGTTACGAATGAATGGATGGGGATTACCTACGATCATTGCCGCATGGATGTCGCAACAAGAGGAAAATTGGCACTCACTTTTTAACGCTGGGCTACGCTTCGGTGCAACAAATGGCACACCCATTAGAGCAATCGTAGGCGCTCGGACATCCGGGGCCAATTTGAGAATGACGAATCCGCAATTCGCTGGCTGCGAACGGCGGGCGCCAAAACATAAAGTAATCCGTAATAGAGCCTATTGCTCCAGAGTACGGAACAGGTCGCACCGCCCGGTTGACTCCGGGACCCCACACCGTAATTCTCAACGGTGGCTTCTTATCGAAGTACAAGCCGGGTGCAACGAAAAAGGACTGCAATGAGTTCGGAGTGCGTCGATTCAATTCCAAGGATAGCGCCGCCCTTCTGGGTGCTGGTACTGATCGCGTTGGGTGGAACCATGGCCATGCACATGTTCGTGCCCGCGCTGCCAGATGCCGCTCAGTCGCTTCACGCGCAAGCGGGCCAGATGCAGATGGCTATCAGCATCTATATCATCGGGCTGGCCGTAGGCCAGCTCATATACGGGCCATTATCGGATTCGTTCGGCCGCCGTCCGCTGCTGATGATCGGGCTCATCGTGTACGTCGTGGGCGGACTGATCATCGCGCTCGCCCCGAATCTCTCGTGCCTCCTTTTTGGACGCCTGGTGCAAGCCCTTGGCAGCTGCGCCGGCGTGGCGCTGGGCCGCGCGATTGTCCGCGATACGTCAGACGGCAGCTCGTCAGTATCGCAACTTGCACTGCTCAATCTAATGGTCGTCATGAGTCCCGGCTTCGCTCCCATGATCGGGGGTTTCGTCGCCGGGGCGTGGGGATGGCGCATCATGTTCGCCCTGCTGTCGCTTACTGGGGCGTTCACGCTTGCGGTTGCGTGGAAACTATTACCCGAAACGCGCCGTGCCGCGCACCGAACCGATGCGGCAAATCTTGTGGCCGATTACAGCGCACTGCTCGGGTCCGCCAGATTTATGGGGTTCGCCGTTGGTAACGGCCTCGCAACGTTTTCGATCTATGCGTTTCTGTCGGCAGCACCGTTCATTCTTGTCAACGAATTACATCTTCCGTTGCATCTGGTCGGGATTTACATGGGGCTCATGATCGCCGGGATGGCGATCGGCAACGTCATCACAGTCAAGCTGGCAAAACGCGTATGCCCCGTGTCCTTGATGCGCGTGGGTTGCACAATCAGTTTTGTCTGTGCCTTCACGCTCCTTTGTATCCTGCTGCTTGGCCGGCTCGATGTGCGGACTGTGGTTTGCGGCATCGTCCTCTTCACCTGCGGCTCTGGCATGGTGAATCCCGTCGCGCTCGCGAATGCGCTGAGCGTCAATGACCGGTTGATTGGCTCAGCAGCAGGATTGTGCGGCTGCATCCAATATGCGGTGGGTGCGGTGTGTACTACTGTCGCAGCACTTGGCCCGAGCCCCGCGTTTTCAGCGCTGTTGGTCCTCGTCATCGCGACGGCGACTGCGCAATTTGCCTTTTTCCTCGCACTCGCAAAACGGCCTGCTCGATAGCAGGAACGACGGTTCGTACCTGAAAGCCCAGAGCGACGGCAATGCCGGTTAGCGATTCACCCCGCGCGCACATCATGTCGCTGCGCCAAGATACGCCTCCTGTATGACGCTGCTGTCCCGCAGTTCCGTGGCGGTGCCGCACAGTGCACAGCGGCCGGATTCGATCACATATCCACGCTGGGCCACTTGCAACGCTATGCTTGCATTCTGCTCGACCAGCAGAATTGTCATGCCGGCAGATCGCAGCTCCTCGATAGTACGGAAGATCGCAGCCACGATGAGCGGGGCTACGCCGAACGACGGCTCATCCAGAATCAGCATGCTAGGGCGGCTCATCAACGCACGTGCAATCACGAGTTGCTTCTGCTCGCCACCGCTCAGCGTGGTCGCCGTCTGTGAGCGGCGAGCACCAAGCACGGGAAACTGGTCCATCAGTTGCCGCATATGGTCGCGCACATCGGAATCGCGGCGTCTGACATACGCCCCGAGCAGCAGGTTCTCCTCGACCGTCAACGACGGCAGGAGCCCACGCCCCTCGGGCACGAGCGCAATCCCCGCTTCCACGCGCTCATGCGTGGGTGCCTTCGTGATATCGCGATGCGCGAAGACAATGCGCCCGGATCTCGGTCGAACCGCGCCGGCAATCGCCTTCATCAAGGTCGACTTTCCTGCGCCATTCGGTCCGATCAGGCAGACGGTCTCGCCGGCATGAACTTCTAAGCTGATTCCGTGAATGACGTCTGCGCGACCGTAGCCGCAATGGAGGTCATCCACCTCGAGAAGCGTCGTCATCGCGCACCCTCCTTCGGGCTGCCGAGATAGGCTTCGTGAACGAGCGGATCAGCCTGCACCTGCGCCGGGGTGCCGCTCGCAAGGAGCGATCCGAAATTCAGGACCCAGACATGCTCGGCAATGGACATCAGCAAGGTCATATCGTGTTCCACTATGACGAGGTGGCACCCGGTTTCCGCAACGATACGCAGCAGAAGGTCACCGAGACGCGCCTTCTCCACAGCATTCAGACCCGCAGCCGGCTCATCGAGCAGCAATACCGCCGGCTCAGAACTAAGGGCGCGTGCAATTTCGACCATTCGGCTTTCCCAGAGCGTGAGCTGCGAGGGACGACGCCTGCGCATGGCGACCGCGAGGCCTACACGATCAAGCGCTGCGTGTGCTCGCTCGCGGCTTTCGGCTGACTCCCACCATCCCGGCAACAGCTTGCCTCGCGTGCGTTCTTGCTGACCGCGCACGGACCGCGCAGCGAGCAAGACGTTCTGCTCGATATTGAGATGCTCGAAGAGCCGGACGCCCTGAAAAGTGCGCGAGAGCCCACGCCGGTATATATCGTCCTGGCGCAGGCCAGTGATGTCGTTTCCTTGCAGGAGGACGCGTCCATGGTTCGGGCGCACCACGCCTGTCAACGCGTTGAACAGTGTCGTCTTGCCGGCCCCGTTCGGCCCGATGATGGCGTCGATGCCGCGATCGGCAGGAATGTCGATCGAGACGTTAGACAATGCTTTCACGCCGCCGAATGCGACGCTAACCTTATCGATCGACAGCAAGGAGCGGCTAGCCATGCAAGTCACCGACGTATCGAGCGGAATGGATGGCGTCAATGCAGAAGTCGTCATCGGGGTTCCCCTCTCGTGTGAAGCCGCCTGTATATCCCTGATGCAACTCGTTCGACAACAGACGAGAGTGACGCGATCGCGCCGTGCGTCAGCAACCCTCCTGGACGTATGATCAGCAACAACAGCGTCGCGCCGGCTGTGAAAAGCAGTCGGAATTGACCGAGTTCGCGAAGGAGTTCCGGTATCGCGGCGAGCAACAGCGTACCGGCCAGTGCACCCCAGAAACGATCAAGACCGCCAAAGACGATCGGCAACTGAATCGCTATCAGCAACGCAAACCCGAAATCGTCCGGACGCATGAACAGCACGTAGTGCGCGTAAAGGCCGCCCGCGAGCCCGCCCAAGCCGCCACCCAGTGCGAAGACCGTGAGCTTGGTCGCAACGACCGGAATACCAAGCTGAGGCACGATGAATTCGTCATCCGCAATCGCCGTCTTCAGTCTTCCGAGCCGAGTCCGATCGAGCACGCAGAACCCTGCTACGATCAGGACGAGAATGCCGGCGGACTGTGCCAGCGTCGTGTTCGGTGGGATCTGCGCGAAGCCGAGCGTCGCACCGACCGCTTCTGTGTTGTTCAAAATGATGCGCAGTGACTCCGCGAAACTAAGACTGAAGACGGCGTAGGCAAATCCGCTCAGCCGGACGCGCGTCGCCAGCGAGTCGACGACGAGCGCGCCGACGGCGGCCATCCCCGCCCCGCCCGCCAGCGCAAGCTCGAACGTGACGTGGTAATCGCGAGTCAGGAGAGCGCTCGTATACGCACCGATCGACATATACCCGGCGATGCCAAGATCGAGCTGCTTCATCGAGAGCGGCAAGTAGTGGCCAAGCGCGGCAATGCACAGGATGCACTGGAGCGTGACGAAAGCCTCGAAGGCGGAAGCGGCCATATTAAACCCGTTGTGTCAGGCGTCGGCCGAACAACCCTTGTGGCCGCATCATGAGGATGGCGATCATCAAAACGTACGCGAAGAGGTCGCGATAAGACGTATCCAGGTAGCCCGCCGCGAACGCCTCGACGAAACCTAGCAGGTAGCCACCCACCACCGCGCCCGGAATACTGCCCAGCCCAGCAAAGAGTACGATCGCCAATGCCTTGAATTGCAGCGGCTCGGCGAAATGCGCATCGATCGCTCCAATCGACAGCGCCAGCAGGACGCCTGCCGCTCCGGCAAGCATCGAAGCCAGCGCCATCGTCCTGGCAGAGGTGGCGTTCACGCGCACACCAACCAGCGAGGAGACATCTTCAGAATCGGCGACGGCACGCATCGCACGGCCGACCCAAGTACGCTGCACGACAACCCTGAGCGTCAAGACGAGCGCGAATGTCAGGGCAAAAATCAATACCTGGCCGACGGTGAAGTATGGTTCTGCGCCGCCCACGTGCAGGCGAATGACGGTCGATGCAAAGGTGTCTGGGTAGGAAATCGGCTGGCCGGAGAGCACCGTCAGACGCAGCGTTTCTTCGATGATGATTGCGACGGATATGGAAGTCACCATCGGGATCAAGTGATTCTGACCTCGAACCGGGCGGATGGCGATCCGTTCGATCACCACACCCAGGACAGCTCCGGCAAGCGTCGCAACTACAATTGCAGCGACTGCGCTATTCGTGACTTCGATGACGCCATATCCGATATAAGCGCATGCTGCGAGCACAGCTGCATGTGACAGGTAAACTACCCGCAGTACTCCGAATATAAGGGTGAAGCCCACTGCAACTAGCGCATAGCTGCTGCCGATTGTGATGCCGTTGATGAAACTCTGGCCTAACGCGCCCATCATGACACTCCCCTCAGTCCTTGACCAGTTCCCATTTGCCACCGTGCGATACCAGCACTTGAGGCAACTTGAAGACGTAGCCCTCAGGCGTCATCGAAACGGTCCCCGTCAGACCCGTCCAGTCACGAACCGCGGCCAGCGTCTCAATGAACTTCTTTCGATCCGAGGCGCGATTTGCGGCATCGCCCTTCAATTCGGCACGCTCCATCACCGTCTTCGTCATCATCATCAGGTCGTAGGGCAGTGCCGCGACCCATGATGGCGCGCGACCGCCCGATCGGCTCTCGTATTTTTTGATGAACGCCTTCACGCGCGGGTCGGACGAACTAGCCAGATCCGCCTGGGCATACCGGTAGACACCTTCGAGGATATCGGGGGGCAATGAGCCTACAAGCGCGTTGTATGCAGACTGCGTCAACATCACATGTGCGCCTGAGCGGGATTTGCGCAACTCTTTCAGCAGGCCCACGGCCGATCGATCAAGTGTGGCCAGAATCAAGAGGTCGGCGTTGGCGCTCGCCGCGCGGTTGATCTGCGGCCCGAAATCGACGTCCTTACTCGAAACGGACAGCGTGTCGACCGGGATGCTGTCGTGTGCCAATGCCTTGACGATGAGTTGAGCGTAAGAGGTCGCCGCGTTGTCCTCCTTCTCGACAATCAACGCCACCTTTTTTGGCTTGAGCTTTTTCGTGATGAAGTCGATCGCGACCGGGGTGGTCACGTTGACAGGCGTGGCAAACGAGAATGCCCATGGGCGGTTAGATGCCGTAAGACCGATAGCGGGAGCTGCGGGCGCGAACGCGGGACATTGCATGCTGTTGGCGACCGGGAAACCTACCTGTGCCTCATGCGACAAGGCAGGGCCAACCACGATCAGTGCATCATTGCAGGCTTGCCTGATCAACGTGGCAACCTGTCCGGGGTTGCTTTGTGTGTCCATCATCGTCAACTGAACGGGCCGTCCCTCGATCCCCCCGCTATGATTGATGTCTTCTACGGCGATCTCATAACCCAGTTTGAGGTCGAGACTGTACCCCGCGTTGACACCGGTGAGGGGCAACAACGCTGCGAACTTCCAGGGCTGCGGCGACTGGGCCAGGCTTGGCCCTGCGATTGTGCTGGCAAGCAACGCGGCAGCCAGCTTGGCTCGAAGCTTCATCTGATGTCTCCTCGTTCTCTCTTTTAACGCCATACATTGACTCGAAGCCTAAGCGCTTCGGTCAGGGGCGCCAACTTGAGATTTACGAAGTTTCGATTCGCTGCCGGCGAATGCGTGTGCTCGATGCCGCTACGCTTCGTCAGCGAGTTATCTTTGAGCGGCGGCCGGCACCTCTGGGGGCCGATCCAGCAACTGCTTGAGCAACATACCGGTTGCGGGCCCGATCGCGCGGCCCCTCGCCGTCGCGATGTGGATCGAGCGGTTGGCCCACGGCTCCGCAAAGTTCACCGCCGCAACTTCATTAAATAGCTTGAAGTCGAGCAGGCATTCAGGCTGCACAGTCACGCCGAGGCCTGCCTGCGCCAGGCTGATCGCGACGCCCGCGCTCTGCACACTGTATTTTGGTTTGAATTCGCGCCCAAGCCGTTTCGCCGCTTCCCGAAAACCGCTCAGCATCGCGCCGGCGACGATGACATTTTCCGGAAGGAGGTCTTCGAATGTGACGCTTTGCCGGTGGGCTAGCGGATGCCCTGCAGGTACGACGACGACCATGCGGTCTTTGCGGTACGGGACGATATCGAGGCCGTCCAGTTCGAGTCCAGGCGCCGCCGCGAACACACCAATGTCGGCTTCACCCTGCGCTACATCCTGCACGATCCGGGCATTCTCGACCTCATGCACGACCAGATCGACGAGCGGAAATTCGCGCACGTACTCACCCAGTTCCCGGGCGAGGAACGGAGCAATAATCGAACGCGCGGAGGCAATGGTTACGGCGCCACGCACCCCTTCACAGAATCCGGCAATTTCCGCTCTCGTATCATCGAGCTTGGAAAAAACTGTCCGGATGTATCGCAGGAGTACTTCGCCCGCCGGGCTCGGTACCACCCCCTTCGGGCTGCGCTCGAGGAGCTTTACGCCCGCGATCTCTTCGAGGTCCTGGATTCGTTTCGTCGCGGCCGAGGCAGCAATGTTCTCCCGGATTGCCGCACGCCCGATCTGCTGCTCTTCGACGGCCGACAAGAAAAGCCGCAGCGTGAAGAGATCAACCTGCCGGATGAAATAAAGTCTGTTAAAAGAGCTCATTGCCGTGGAATCATTAACGCAGAGGGAATCATGATGTTGTCGCCTGGTTTGCCCTGCCTCCGCTAGTTTGTGCCGGGGCCGGCTCGATCGCCATGGGCGTTAATCCCAATGCAGTCGGCGGCCTGATAACTCGTGCGCTAACAGCGCGCGACACACGATAAGTGTCAAGGTTCACAGTCGATGTCAGCAAGCAATTCTGGGACTTTATGCGCGGCCAACTTTAGCGCCGGTATCACCTTTTTACGAATTGCCGCCATATGTGGTTCAAGCTCTACAGCGCCGCAACTCAACGCCATCAACGTGCGCGACCGCCCGACGTGGATTGGCAGTGCTATCCCATAGGCGTTGCGCTGATACTCTCCGACCGACATGCATACACCAGACTCCCGCAGATCATCAAAAGCCACCTCTATACCATTGCGCACAGTTGCCGCGGCGCCGCCGGCTGCATTCAGGATAGCGGTCATGCGAGCGCGGCGCTCGTCCGGTGGGAGCGCATAAAGATAAGCACGGCCAACGGAGGTCGATTCCATCGGAAGCACCGTGCCTACGCCGAGCCGAAGCGTGGCGATTCTTGCACTGGTTCGACAAGCGATGTAAAGCATATTCAGCTGGTGGGGCACCGCCAACGCAACGCATACATCAAGTTTGTCCGCTAGTTCCTGCATGAATGGATTGACGCGGTGCGTAACAGGGTTCGCCTCGAGATAGGCGTAGCCGATGCTGAGCGATCCCGGTCCCAGTTCGAACTGACGACCGCCTCCGACTCGCCGTAGATAGCCGATGCGGATCAACGTCGATGTCAACCGTGACACAGTGGCCTTTGAGAGGCCCGTTCGACGGACGAGCTCGGCGTTTGACAGCGGGGCTCGCTCCGCACGGAATGCGCACAGGACTTCCAGGCCGCGCTCGACGGTGAGCGTGACGTTTTGCGAATCGCTCGCGCTTGTCATATTTTCCTCAGTCAACAAATAGCGCCTTTTCCTGCAAGGAACGTGCGGCGGCGACAAGCCTAGGCGCCAATTCGCGCTCCAATCGTGCGCGCCCCATGCGTGCGCTATGACCAATGCATGCGAGCACGAGTGGAGCATGGTCGGGAATGGTCAACGGTGCGGCGACGATCGAGAGCTCAGGCTCCCATTCACCCAGCGACGCGCAATAACCGGTGTTGAGCGCCTGCGAAATTCCCTCGCTGATGCGGTGCCGCAGGTGCGGCCAGTCGCGCCCTGCCTTGCGCTCGATATTGCCAAGCAGATAGAAGCGTTCCAGCTCTGGCAATGCCGAAAGCAACGCCCATCCCATCGGTGACGACGCGATACTCAGACGCGTGCCGACGTAGAGTCCAAGGTCAACTGACGCTGCTTTGCCCGCGCATGTTTCGAGTACGATCACGTCGAGACGGTCGCGCGTCCCAAGCACCACATAGGTTTCGTTTGCATCCGCAAATGACTGCATTCCGAGACGGGCCAGACGCTGGACGTTCGAATGTGCGATTGCCGCGTATCCGAGGGACAAGACGGAAGCCGACAAGCGATATTTGCGCCGCTCCGGCGAATAGCGCAGGTACCCCAGCGTCAGGAGCGAGCGCAGCATCCTGGAGACGGTCGGCGCCGGGATGCCTGTCTCGAGCACGATGTCCTGATTGCCGAGCCATGGCTCCTGCGGCCTGAAGGCCGCCAGAACCGCGATGCTTCGTGCCAGGGGCACGACCATCGCTCCTCCACAGGCACCTTGGGCACCGGCCCCCCGTTCCATCGCTGCAGCATCCAGCCCCGCCTCTTCGCGCGCGGCGACAGATGCGTCGCCATGATGTGTGCGCAATGACATTGATCACCCCGTTTATAGTCAAGCGAATG
The DNA here is from genome assembly GCF_004361815.1 of Paraburkholderia sp. BL10I2N1. Classification (NCBI taxonomy): domain Bacteria; kingdom Pseudomonadati; phylum Pseudomonadota; class Betaproteobacteria; order Burkholderiales; family Burkholderiaceae; genus Paraburkholderia; species Paraburkholderia sp. BL10I2N1. The sequence goes on from NZ_SNWA01000002.1 coordinate 1,504,254, forward strand.
CCGTAACAAGCATACGGGTCGGAGGGCAGACAACCTGTTCGGTACTCGGTGTTCAACACAATGCATCTAACGAATCGATGGCGCAGCTCGTCAATGATCTTGCGTCAACGTTCCGTACATCGGAAGTATCGCGCTATTCGAGGCCTTGGCCATTCGGGGATACCCGTCCCCGCTCCGTCGCAAACGATTGATAGCGCTTGCCGTTCTCTCGCCCGAGTGCGGAACAGATGTTCCGGCGTTTCCTGACGGAGCGTTCCGGCTAGGAAACCCGCATGGCCGGGCGCCGCGGTCCTGGCGGGAACACGCACCAGGAGCCGTCCTCGTGCCGAAAGAAACAGATGGCTACGAGGCCCGTTGCCGCTTTCGCTTCGACGCGCACGTAACGCCCGCACGCCAAGCTCGAAAGTCTGAATAAACGTACTCGGACCGGTATCGCTCTGTTCGGTGAGAGCCAACTTTCAACTACCTCACGTAACGACCTTCTCGCGCTTTCCATTTGCATCTCCACCGCCGCGGAACCATTCGGTTGCTCGGGGCTGCCGCCCCGCCCGCTCCGTTTCCGCCTGGCACGCATCGCCGGCCATGCCGGCTCCAACTGATTAATGTTCCGCTTCCCGGATCATGTTTCGAGCAATCACAAGTTGCTGGATCTGGCTCGTTCCCTCGAAAATGCGAAAGAGCCGCACATCGCGATAAAAGCGTTCAATGCCGTACTCGCTCATATAACCTGCCCCGCCATGAATCTGGACTGCCCGGTCAGCCACACGCCCGCACATTTCCGAAGCGAAGAGCTTCGCGCAGGAGGCCTCGGTGCTGACCTTTTTCCCCTCGTCGCGACGCCGCGCCGCGTCGAGTACCATACAGCGCGCCGCGTAGAGCTCGGCCTGACTATCGGCCAGCATGGCCTGTACGAGCTGGAAGTCAGCGATCGGCTGACCGAACTGCTTACGCTCCATCGCATAGCGCAACGCATCGTCAAGCATCCGCTGCGCGACGGCCACGCATATGGCAGCAATATGAATCCGGCCCTTATCCAGCACCTTCATCGCCGTCTTGAATCCGTTACCTTCAATGCCGCCGATCAGGTTGGCAGCCGGTACGCGGCAGTTTTCAAAGATCACGTCGCAGGTGTGTGCGCCTCGCTGCCCCATCTTTTTGTCGCGCTTGCCGAAGCTGATGCCCGACGCGCCTGCCTCGACTATGAATGCCGAAATGCCGCTTGCGCGCTTGTCTTCGGGGTTGGTCCGGGCCATAAGCGTAAAAATGCCAGCCTGCGGCGCGTTGGTAATAAATCGTTTCGTACCATTGACGACGTAATCGTCGCCATCACGAATCGCGGTAGCCCGCAATGAAGCAGCATCGGAACCGGCCTCTGGCTCGGTCAACGCGAACGATGCAATCAACTCGCCTGTAGCCAGCCGGGGCAAATACCGCGCCTTTTGCTCTGGCGTACCATCAAGAAGAATCCCCTGCGAGCCGATGCCCACCGTCGTGCCGATCAGCGAGCGGAACGCGGGCGAAGCGCGACCCAGCTCGAACATCGCAAGAACTTCCTCCTCCATCGTCAACTGCAGGCCGCCGTACTCCTCGGGAATCGTGATGCCGAAGAGACCCATCGCCTTCATGTCTTCGATGATGTCCTGTGGAATCTCGTCGGTCTCGGCCACCCGTTCCTCATTGGGGATCAGGCGCTCTCGTACGAATCGCGCGATATTGTCGCGCAGAGCATTCATCGTTTCGATGTCTCGAATCATGGTGGTGTCGTTGCTCGTGTGGGTCCATTGACGACTTCATGCTCCGATTCAAAGGAGTTAGCGTCAATCACATCTGCAGGCTTGTTCCGTACTTTGACATCAACGACGGCAGCGCCAATATCCCTCGGCGCCGGACCGCCTGTTGTTCCGGCCCCGCTCAATGCACTTTTGAAGTACGGAAAGGCTTTGCCTCACGCGTTGACAGCGAACGTCCGTCAGCTCCACTGTGATGGATGATCCCGCTGCAGGTAGCAGTACCCGCACATCACACCTGTGGCACTGACAGTTCTATGGAGACATGCATGACAAACAAAGATCTGATGGCTGGCAAAGTGGTGATCGTCACCGGCGCCGGCGGCGGCATCGGCCGCGACATCGCGTTGCTGATGGCACGGTATGGCGCGCGCGTCGTGGTGAACGATATCGGCGCCTCGCTTCAGGGTACCGGGCGCGATACGACGCCAGGCGAAAGCGTCGTTGAAGAGATTCGCGCCGACGGCGGTGAAGCAGTCGCCAACACGGATAGCGTGGCCGACCAGGGCGCGGGTGCACGGATCATATCGCAGGCGCTCGACGCATTCGGCCGAATCGACTGTGTCGTCAACAATGCCGGCATTCTTCGCGATCGATTTTTCCACAAGATGTCGGACGAGGAATGGGATGCCGTGTTGAAGGTGCATCTTTACGGCACGTTCAGTCTCAGCCGGGCCGCCGCTCCGTACTTCAAGGATCAGGCAGGCGGAGCATTCGTGCACATGACTTCCACCTCGGGGCTCATCGGCAACTACGCACAGGCCAACTACAACGCCGCGAAGATGGGCATTGCGGGGCTCTCGAAATCGATCGCGCTCGACCTCGAAAAATTCAATGTTCGCTCGAATTGCATTGCGCCATTCGCTTTCAGCCGCATGATCAGCTCAATACCGACCGACACGCCGGAGCAAGCGGCGCGGGTGGAAAAGATTAAGCAAATGACACCAGCGAAGATAGCTCCGCTTGCCGTCTACCTCGCAAGCGACACCGCTCGTGAAGTGAACGGACAGATTTTCACCGTGCGCAACAACGAAATCTTTTTGATGAGCCAGCCTCGCCCACTGCGTTCCGTGCATCGCAGCGAAGGATGGAGCCCGGAGACAATCGCCGAGCACGGCATGCCGGCGCTCAAATCCTCATTCGTTCCGATGGAGCGTTCAGGCGATGTATTCAGCTGGGACCCGGTATGACACTCGCTATGGCCATACCGCGCAGGCCAACGGCGATCGGCAACGGAGTTTGACATGGCCATCGACTATCACGGGCTGAAAGCCTGGCGATTCGACGATGTCCGACAGGAGTACAGCGAACGCGACGCGGTACTTTATGCCCTCAGTGTCGGCTTCGGAGTCGATCCGCTCGATCGCCGAGCGCTTAGCTATACGTACGGCCCATCACTGTCGGTCGCACCGACTCTGGCTGCGGTTCTCGGCTTTCCGGGACAGTGGATGAGAAATCCCGAGAGCGGCATTGACTGGGTCAAGGTCGTGCACGGCGAGCAGCGCGTGCGCCTCTACGCCCCATTACCGCCAGCCGGCACGATTATCGGCCGCACACGCGTCAAAGCGATCGTCGACAAGGGGCGCAGCAAGGGTGCACAGGTACTGATGGAGAGGGATGTCATCGATGCCACCAACGGCAGACTCCTCGCGAAGGTCGAGCAGTTGAATTTCTGTCGTGGCGATGGCGGCTTTGCGGAGAACGGTCCGCCAGGCGACCCCCCTCTGCCGCCCGTGCCGAACGTTCCCGAACGAGAGCCTGATATCGTTTGCGACTTACCGACTAGACCCGAGGCTGCACTGCTTTACCGGCTCAATGGAGATCCTAATCCGTTGCACGTCGATCCCGAAGTGGCGCGGGCCGCCGGCTTCGAGCGGCCAATCCTTCACGGCCTCGCGACGTACGGTATTGCGGGGCATGCAATTCTGCGCGACGTCTGCGGCTATGCCCCCGGACGTCTCAAGATGCTCTATGCACGGTTCTCCGCACCTGTGTTTCCCGGCGAAACCATACGCACCGAGATATGGACACTCGACGAACCCGAAGGCCGCGTCTATTTCCGCTCGCGCGCCGTCGAGCGAAACGTCGTCGTGCTGATGAATGGCGAGGCCGAGATCGACTGACACGTAGACCGCGTTAAATCTGTCACTGTTGCGACAGTAAATGTGTCGCAACGCTCGGCCGCTTGCGAATCGTCGGTCTCGGCCACACTCTGCTGGGCGCCGCGCTACGATGCTCCCCGCCACAGTGCAAAGCGCATGAGCCGTAGTCGGCCATCTACGGCGGACCGCATCGCGTCCAAACCGACACTCTGGCGTCCGCTCCAGTCGCGCCAAACTTTCATGCTCACGACGGCGCATCCGATTTTTCGGTTCGTCCCCGCAATCTACGACTGAATCAACGCTGCGGCGTTTTGGCGAGAGCCACGCACCTATTGCAGGATCAGCGCATGTTGCCTGGAAAGCTGTTCCCGAAAACGGACCGCGTAGTCGGCGCCCACCGCTGCTGCAACGCTGGGTCGGGACCTCAACGTTTGTCGCCACTTCTCAATCTTCGGAGCGTATTCAAAAAATACTGACGTACGATCCGCAGGGAGACAATCGAAAAAACGACTCAGTGGGGCCATGGCAGCATCAACCATGCTGAAAAACTTGCCATTGAAGTACGGTCCAGAGGAAACTTCGCCCTCTATCTGACGGATCTTTGCACGGAATGTGGTTTTTTTGCTTTCAAAAACTTCCATATCGTTCGCGTTGAGCATCAGCCAGACGTCCGCGTACATCGATGAGATGTACTCCGCCCATGCTCGATCGCGCGAGCGGTCAAAGGCACTTGATGGGTGCATCGGCGGACCTTCCTGCGACTCTTCAAGGAACTCGCATATCGCCGTGCTTTCGAAGAGAACAGCTTCACCACCGTCGGGGCGCGACGCGATCAAAAGAGGTACCTTGCCCGTTGGAGATTTCTTCAGAAACCATTCGGGTTTCTCTGACAGATCAACGTTGACCCGATCAAATGCTACGCCTTTCTCCCCAAGCACGATTGCGGCACGTTGGACGAAAGGGCACAGGTGATGGCTAACCAATGACAGCGGTTTCATTTCAGTATTGCTCCTCCAGGAGCTCGGTTTCCCCATCGTGAGGATGTAAAGGGAAGGCGTGCTGGCCGGAGTTTGAGCTCCGGCCTTCTCGCTCCTGGCGCCGGGAGGGCTCGTCACGACTCTCCTGGCGAACGTCATCGAACCTTCCCGGACACCTGGTCAGCTCATTCCGCAACCACCGCTTGCGTATCGAGCGAAAACCAACCCTTCGTCGCCTGAATCACTTCCCACAGATTGTCCGGAATCGTCAGCTCTGGCACTCGCGACGAATCCAGTGTGGTGGCAATCTCCGCCGCCCGGCCATCGCTCGCAAGCTCGACCCAATCCGGATTCATCACCAGCGCCTGTCCGATCGCGACCAGCGAAAGCCCCGATGCCAACGATTTGACGGCTTCATCAGGCGTGCGGATCAAGCCCGCTGCAACTAGAGGTATGCGGCCACCGACATGTTCAACAATCAACTCGGCGGTCGTATGCTCGCCCGTATAGTCCAGCGGCCTGGCATTCGGGATATCAAAGAGCGAGGCGTGGATGTAATCGACACCGCTCTCGATCAGCGCGTCAATCAGGACATAAGTGTCGTCCATCCGCAGTGCGCCTTCGCCGGGTTCTTCAGGTGACAGGCGATAACCGAGCAGGAAGGGCCGCCCGGCATGTTCCGCGATGACGCGCTGCACTTCACGCACGACCGCGAGTGGAAAGCGCATGCGGTTTTCCAGAGAGCCACCCCATTCGTCGTGACGCTGGTTGAAAGTTGGCGAAAAGAAGTTCTGGATGAGGAATCCATGCGCGCCATGCAATTCAATACCATCGAAACCTGCCTCGATGGCCCGGCGTGTTGTCTCGCCAAACGCACGAATGATTTCCGCAATTTCGTCGTGAGTGAGGGCCTGACTGGTCACTTCGCCGTCGTTGAACGGACCAGGAGGCGCCTTTAGCGCGCTGGCACTGACCACCCGAGCGTCCGGAACCAGATGCGGCACGGCCTTGTTGCCAGCGTGGAAGATCTGCAGGATCGCCGGCGCACCACCGCTTTTTGCCGCCTGCGCGAGACGGCGCAGGCTCGGAATAAACCGGTCCTCATGAGCAGCGAATTCGCCGGTAAACCCGATGCCGTTTGCCGTCACGTGGGTGCAGCCGGTCACAATCATGCCAACGCCTTCGGCTCGGGCGCGATAGTAGGCCACCTCCTGATCGGACACCGTGCCGTCGGCATTGGCGGACCAGGTCGTCATTGGCGCCATGACGGAGCGATTGCGAAGGGCAACGCCGTTCCCGAATGCAAACGGCTGGAAGAGTGGCGATGTTCGTTGCGTCATAAGAGTCGATTTGATTATGATCAGCGACAACCAGCCGTCGCTACCGCGTAAGGTTCGAATGAACCTATACCGGCGTCGGCGGACCGTGCGAGATCCAGTTGGATTGTTTGCAGAGAGGGGGCTTTCCCGGAGCTTGCGGATCGAGTACACCCGATAGTGCTTTCGGATGTACTCGGACCCGCAGCTTCAGGGCAAGCCAGGCGCCGGAGTCAGAACACGGTGGTGCGTCGTCCAGTGGTGGTACGGGTTCAGACCAGCTCGGCCAGCGCGGCCGCACTGAAACTGTTCAACTCGTCGTGTGCGCCGCCCAGCACTTTCGCTACCCACCGCGGATCGCCGAGCAGCGCACGACCCACCGCGATCAGGTCGAATTCCTCACGTTCCATACGCTGCACCAGGGCATCCAGGCTCGCCGGCGCCGCTGTTTCGCCGCTGAAGGAGGCCGTGAGATCGCTGCCCAACCCGACTGAGCCAACGCTGATCGTGGCCGCGCCGGTGAGCTTTTTGGCCCAGCCTGCAAAGTTGAGGCCTGCCTCGCCGTCGAATTCCGGAAACTCCGGCTCCCAGAAACGGCGTTGCGAGCAGTGCAGGATGTCTACGCCGGCCTCGACCAGCGGAGTAAGCCACGCACCCATGCGCTCGGGCGTGTCAGCCAGGCGCACCGAGTAGTCCTGCTGCTTCCATTGGCTAAGGCGCAGGATGATCGGAAAGTCTTCGCCCACGGCTGCACGCACGGCTTTCACCACCTCCGATGCGAAGCGCGAGCGCTCCTCGATGGTGCTGCCGCCATATCTGTCGGTGCGCTGATTGCTGCCGGCCCAGAAGAACTGATCAATGAGATAGCCATGCGCGCCATGAATCTCAGCGACATCGAAACCCAGACGTTTGGCATCCGCCGCCGCGCGCCCGTAAGCGGCGATGGTGTCGGCGATGTCCTCATCGCTCATCGCCTTGCCACGGCTGTCGCCCGGGCCGACCAGACCCGACGGGCTTTCCACGGGCACGCCCGGCTCCCATGCAGTCATCGGGCTTTTCAACGAGCCGACGTGCCAGATCTGCGGGCCCATCTTTCCGCCCGCGGCGTGGACCTCGTCGATCACATGCTTCCAGCCGTTCAGTGCCGCCGTCCCGTGGAAAAGAGGGATGTTCGGGTCGTTGCTCGACGCGGGGCGATCGATCACGGTGCCTTCGGAAAGGATCAGCCCCACGTTGTTTTCGGCGCGGCGCCGGTAATAGGCCGCGACGTTCTCGCCAGGGACACCTTCGGGAGCGAATGAGCGCGTCATGGGTGCCATGACGATGCGATTTTTCAACGTCAGGGACTTGAGCTTGAACGGCTGGAACAACGGCGCGACTGAGAGCTTGTTCATGAGGGAAACTCCTGAAAATAATATTGGGTATCTATGTGATGCCATCTATGCGGTCAACGGTCGCAGCGCGCCCGGGCCTGGCGCAAGCGCTCAGCCGAGCAGTGCACCGATAGCGTGGAAAACAGCAGCGCTATCCGGCGAGGAGAAGGTCTCGAGCAGACTCGTCGAGAGCGTGAGCGTCGAGGAGATAACCGCGCCGGCCGCGCGCATCTGTTCGATGGCCGCAGTTACGGTGCGCTCGCTCCATCCACCGCAAGCGTCGATCATTACGTGCACTTCGTAGCCGGCGTTTCGTGCACCTAAAACAGCATTGAGGACAGCGATTTCGGTCAGGACACCGCCGACCACGAGCACCGGTCTCTTCAGCGCGCTGATATGTTGAACGGACTCCGCGTGGCCAAATAGATGCGGCCCATTGCGGGTGACCATAGTCGCCGAAAGCCCGTCGACCTGAAGTTCGGGGATGAGCTTCGTCTCCGCGCCGGTCGGTATGGTCGAGACAAATGCCGGTGCTCCAACATCCCTGGCTAGCGTCGCCAATGCGCGCACCGATGCCTGAAGGCGCTCCAGCGGCAGGGTTTTCGCTGCAGGGATGACATCGATCTGGAAATCGAGAAATAGAAAGGCGATGTCTTGTGCTTTAAGCATGAAACTACTCCGTGAATCGCAACCGGGACGAAGCGGACTGGAACTCACCATGCCGGCGCGGGTTGAACAACCGCGCCGGACATAATGACGATTATTAGAGGAGCCTGCGCCACCCTGGAACACCTGTGCGATGGCGCGGTCCGCTTAACCGAGATGCTGCTTGAAGAAGCTAACGAGCTTCACGGAGGCGGGATCGACATACTCGGGCTTGTCGTACAGGTCGACATGTGACGCGCCCTCGATCCAGAACAGCTCCTTCGGCCCCTTTGCCTTCTCTATCGTTTCCACGCTGAAGCGCTGCGTATCAGCTTCGGTTCCCGCGATCATCAGAAGTGGTCGCGGAGCAATGAGATCGACCAGGGCATAGGAATCGTATTGCGCGATTTTGTCGACGCTGCGCGCGACCCACTGATTGGTCGAGCGGGGATGCTGGCCACGCGGTGTGCGATAGTAGTCGTAGGCCTCGCGGAACATACTCTTCTCGGGGAAGAACTTTGCCTGCTCGTCGGTCGCCGGCACGATCTGCGCCATGCGGACCGGCTCGCCTTTCGCTTCGTTAGTGCGGTCGACAGCCGCCTCGTCGAGCTGCTTCTGCAGCACGTCCGGGCTTTGCTTTCCGTCCATGCCTTCACGCCAGAGGATGCCAACGCACGCGCCGACCACGGTGGCAACGGCCTTGATCCGGTGGTCGGTCTGCGCCGCGAACGGCACATAGCCACCCGAAGCGCAGATGCCGAGCGCGCCGATGCGTTGCGGATTAACTTCCGGCCGGATCGAGAGGTAAGAAACCGCACTCTTGACATCTTCGGCGCGTTGGATCGGATCTTCGAGCCCGCGAGGAGAGCCTTCGCTCTCACCCTGATAGGCCGCATCGAAAGTCAGAACGACGAAGCCCTGCTTGACCAGGCGCTCCGCATAGTTGGACGGGCTCTGTTCCTTCACCGAGCCCATGGGGTGGCTGATGACGACGCCCGGCAGTGGACCGGACGTGTTTTCGGGAACATAGAGATGGCCGGCAATGCTCAGGCCGCTGCTGGGGAATTTGACGTCGTGTCGCATGACAGATTTCCTTCGTGGTTGATCGGATTAAGCGGGTATCGCGGGTGGCCTCTGGAAACGACTGACGACAGTCCCTCCAGAGGTTCCGCTACGCCTCCTCGGCCAGTGCACTTCTTGCTTCCCATCGGGCAACTGGCCGATTTGCACGATTTCGTGTTGCTAATTATTCTGAGAAGTCAGTCGAAACCGACACACTGCGCCACTCGTTGGCCAGTTCGCGGTCCCGACTCGCGCGCGTGATCACGCCTTCGTAAGCATCGGTCCCGATAGCCAGGCGCACCGGCGGCTCTTTCGACTGCACCAGCGCCACCACGACCTCGCCGAGCCTGGCGGGGTCTCCCGGCTGCTTGTAGTTCGCCCCGTCGAACGTGGCCTGAAGGATTTTGCGATAAGCCTCGTAGTCCGGAATCAGGACGTCCCCGTGCAAAACCGAGGTGGCATCAAGGAAATCCGTACGGAAGGCACCGGGCTCGATCAGCGTCGCCTTGATGTCGAACTGCTTGAGTTCCCCGCTCAACCCTTCCGACCAGCCCTCCAGGGCGAACTTGGACGCACAATAGATCGATGCCCCCGGCGTACTGAGAAGACCGCCGATAGACGACACTGTGAGCACATGGCCCGAGCGCTGCTCGCGCATGACCGGCAGGATCGCCCGGGTTACGGCGAACACGCCGAAGACGTTCGTGGCGAACTGCCTGTCGATTGCTGCGGCCGACAGCTGCTCGAATGCTCCCAGCTGACCGTAGCCGGCATTGTTGACGAGTACATCAATGCGCGTGAACTTCTGGACAGCCCTGTCAACCGCAGAGCGGATCGAAAGCTCATCGGTGACGTCGAGCGGTAGCACCAGCAGTCGGTCTCCGGCGAGGACGGATTCGAGCTGTTCTGGTTTGCGCGCGGTGGCAACGACCCGATCTCCCGCCGCCAGGGCAGCACGGGCGATTTCAAGGCCGAATCCACGGCTGGCTCCGGTAATAAACCAGGTCTTCATTGGTGAGCTTCCCAAGGTCAAAGGGTTGAGCGGGTAATGGACTCGTTCTGCTTCCACGCATCAAGATGTTCCTGATAGCGCTTGCGGACGGAGTCGAGACCGTGCCCTACATACAGGCGCACAGGTGCGTCCTTCGAGCCCGCGATGGACACGATGGCTTCACTGGCGCCGTCGAGGTTCCCCGGCGTGTAGTCGAATATCGCGCCACGCAGCTCAGCGGCAGGCGCATAAGCCTCGATCCTCTGTGCCGGGGCCTCGGCCTTGCTGCCAAGCTCCGTTTCGAAGTAGCCAGGCTCGACGATCGTGACCATGACACCAAGGTGCGCAAGGTCGAAGGCGAGAGACTCGCTATAGCCCTCGATCGCGAACTTCGAGGCCGCGTATGCGGGTATGAGGGGCATGGCGATCACCCCAGCGGCAGACGAGAAGTTGAGGATGTGGCCCGATCCCCGCGCGCGCATGCCGGGCAGGACCGCCCGGGTCACGGCCAGCGTTCCGAACACGTTCGTCTCGAACTGGTCCCTGACCTGGTCGATCGTGTGTTCCTCGAGGGTGCCTCCAAGCACCTTGGCCGCCGCGTTCACGAGTACATCGAGCGCACCGAAGCGCTGCTCGCTGCTGGCAAGTGCCTCAAGAATGCTCGCTTCATCGCGCACATCCAGTCGCGTCACATGGACATTGGACAGCTTCGCGAAGCTGACGGGCGCCTTGTTGATATCCCGCATCGTGGCAGTGACGTTCCAGCCCTTTTCAGCAAACTTGTGGACGAGGTTTTCGCCAAACCCCGAGGCCGCGCCGGTAATGAGAACAGTCCTGGTCATTAAACTCTCCTGTGACTCAGATATTGGTTGCAGACCGTCTGCCGCCTCGTGCGGTCGACGGAAAGCGCCTTCTGGGGATCTGGCTGACATGGCCCTCTCCCCGCGATGCCCGGCTCGCCACTTCCATCACAGGCAGCCTGCTCAAAAAGAACGGTGCGAGCACCGACACAGCTTCTTCAACAAACCTGCACACGTCGTACAGGTCCATATGATTGGCGCCCTCGACAACATGAAAAGATTTGTCTTTGCTTGCAGCACGATCGAACAGTTCTTCACTCATCCACCTGCTGCCCGCTTCACTGCCCGCAACGATCAACAGCGGTTGCGTCAGATAGATGTCGGCCAGGTGATAGGCGTCGTAGGTGACGATCTGGTTCAGGCTGCGTAGTGTGGCGAAACCCGGCGCCGTGGCGCACTCCGCGCGGACCGAGTGGTAGTACTCCCAAGCCTGACGCATCTCCTCGTTCGGGGCGTCCTGCTCCCGCAGGGGCGCAAGCGGCATCGTGGCCAAAGCCGCACCGCGGGCATCCATGGTTCGGGCGTTGGAGCCCGCTTCAATGTTTGGCAATGCGTCGATGGACTTTCCACTGTTGTCCCAGCCATTGCGGAACAGCGTACCGATGTTGACGGCACTCACGGTGCCGACGGCCTTGATCCGACGGTCCTGAATCGCGGCGCAGGCGGCATATCCGGCTCCCGCGCAGATGCCCATCGCCCCGAGGCGATTCATGTCGACGTACGGCAGCGTCGCCAGGTAATCGATCACCGCGCTGATGTCCTCGGTACGGATGTAGGGGTTTTCAAGCTGGCGTGGCTCGCCGGTACTCTCGCCCTGATAGGACGCGTCGTAGGCAATGGTCACGAAACCGTGCGTCGCAAGCTTCTTCGCATAGGTGCCCGCGGTTTGCTCCTTCACGCCGCCGCCCGGATGTGACACCACGATCGCCGGATACACACGGTTCTCGTCGAATCCTTCCGGAAAGTTGACCACCGCCGACATGGCGATCGCCTTGTTACACGAATTGGCGAACGTGACTTTGCCCACAATCAGGCTCCTCTTGATCTAGACCAGCGCTTCGGTTCAGGACCGACGCATCCAATGTAGACCAGAAGGATTGGTTTGATTAGACGCCCAATATCGATGGGGCCTATCATGCCTGTGATAAATCAATTCGATGCGGGAGAAAACCTTATGCGGCGGGACGAGATCGCGGATCTAACGGTGTTCGTAGTTGTGGCAGAAGAGCGCAGTTTCACGAAGGCGGCCGCCCGCCTCGGTATGGCACAGTCTGCGCTTAGCCAGATCGTGCGTCGCACTGAAGAACGCCTCGGCCTGCGCCTGCTCTCGCGCACGACCCGAAGCGTGGCGCCCACGGAAGCCGGTGAGCGGCTTCTCGCGACCCTCGGCCCCATGCTGCACGACCTGGACGCGGCAATCGCCTCATTGGGTGACCTGCGTGATCGTCCGTCTGGCACCATTCGGCTCACAACCGTGGAACACGCAGCCAAAACAATCCTCATTCCGGCAATGCGGCGGCTGCTTGTTGGAAACCCGGACATCAACGTCGAGGTCACAGTCGATTACGGGCTGGCAGACGTCGTGGCCGACCGCTTCGATGCTGGAGTACGCCTCGGCGGGGAGATCGCCAGGGACATGATCGCAATGCGGATTGGCCCCGACATTCCGATGGCGATCGTCGGTTCGCCGGAATACTTTCGCGACAGCCCAATGCCGACGTCACCGGCTCAACTGATCGACCACCGGGCCATCAATCTACGCCTGCCAACGTCGGGCACGGTAAACGCATGGCGACTGAAACGCGGAGGTCGCGAAGCACGTGTCCGGGTTGATGGTCAGCTTGTGCTGAATACCATCGATCTCATCCTTGATGCGGCGCTCGACGGCCACGGCCTTGCCTATCTGCCGCTCGACCAGGTCCAGCCCTGTCTCGACGCCGAGCGGCTCGTGAGGGTCCTGGGAAGGTTCACGCCCGACCTGCCGGGATACCATCTCTACTATCCCCACCGGCGCCATGCATCGCCTGCTTTCAGGCTTCTCGTGGACGCCTTGAGATATCGGGGATAAAGGGCAACAAGCCGTACGACGGTCGCTGCGTGGACCCGCTGGACATTGCGACAACAATAGACGAACTATCTGGACACAGTTCGACAGCAGACTGACGTTGACACGCGTGCGCTGCCGCCTGCTACCTAGCGCGACTGGCTGATGCCCACGCGCTGCGGTCCACTCGCTATGTGGTATTAGCGATATAGCTGCGTTTTTCGTCCAAGCGCGCAGCCTGGAAAACGCGTCACACCAGGCCTCACGTCATCCCATAAGCCGTTACCTATACTGAGGAGATGCCCAACTCTTCCATACCACCATCGTATCCCGGCACCGCTTCGCTCTCCGCGCTGCGCGCGTGGTACGAGGGCGCTCGCGCGCGCGACGCGATCCTGCGATATTGCCCGCAGGCGCTCGATGGCGGCCCTTCGACGCGCGGTGCGATCGGTCGCATTCGCCGGCAGGTGGTCGGATTCGCCCTCAGCCGCCATCGCGCCGATCTCGCGGAGCCGTTTCAATGCGTGGCCGGCGAGCGTACTCGTCACCGCAGTGATGCGATCCGGGCGCTCGACGTCCTGCCGTTACTTCCGGTCCCGCGACCACTTGTGAGCGATGCGGTCGAATCTTGGCTCCCGCCCCGGGTCATTCCGGTACTGCATCGGCACGGCATCCGGACGCTGGCCGACCTGACTGTCCGAGTTCCCCGCCGCCGGCGATGGTGGGTCGTGATCCCCGGTCTCGGTGAACGTAGTGCCCGGCGGATCGAAGCGTTCTTTGCCACATATCCTGCGCTCCCCGAGCGCGCCCGCGCCTTGATCGTCACGGAAGCGGCCGCCCCCGTTACGCCATGAGAAAACATCCTCGTCCCGAACGAGGTGGACGGTTCATGCGGAATCTTCCGCGCGCCGAAGCAGCTACGACAAGTACGCGCGCTTCCCCCGGCTCGCAGGGGAAGCGCGTTTCCGCTCGCGAAGCGAGCGGGCAGCTTAATCCTGCGCTGCCATCCGGATCTCATCGATTGCGGCCGGATTATCGAGCGACGACAGATCTCCAGGCGGCAGGCCGCAATACACACTGCGTATGACGCGTCGCATGATCTTCGAACTGCGCGTCTTCGGCAATTGCCCGACCACATGGATCGCCGACGGCCGGAATGGACGCCCGAGCCGCTGGTCCACGTGCCGCGCCACCGTTTCTTCGAGTTGCGGGAGAGAGCCGGCCGCCTGGGGCCCACAGACCAGGAACACGACGAGCTTCTGCCCCTTGACCGGGTCGTCGACACCGATTGCTGCTGCCTCAGCAACCTGCGGCAATTCGAGCAAGACCTCCTCGATTTCCGCCGGCCCCACCCGCTTCCCGGCCAGCTTGATGGTATCGTCGGAGCGTCCCAGCATGAACCAGTGACCGTCTTCGCGATGCATGGCGAGGTCGCCGTGCAGCCAGATGCCGGGTACGGTCCGCCAATAGGCGTCAAGATAGCGCTCGTCGTCCTTCCAGAACGACTGTGTCATGCCGACGAACGGCTTCCGAACAGCTAGTTCGCCGATCTGACCGATCAGCGGTTCTCCGACTGGACCCACGACATCAACCGCAACGGATGGGGACGCCGTATTGAAGCCACTCGGGACGATCGGCTTGACGATGACGCTCGATAACAGCGCGCCAGATACCTCGGTGCCGCCTGTATAGTTGATGACGGGACGCCGCCCCGAGCCGAACGCCTGCTGGAACCACACAAAGTGTTCCGGATCAATGCCCTCTCCAGCCGTAATCAAAAGACGCACGGTGGACAGATCGCCTTGCGTGGCGAGTTCGGCATTGGCAGAAAGGCCGCGGATCAGCGTCGGCGCCGAACCGAAGTGCGTGACGCGATGGCGCTCGATCAGCCGTGACATACGCGACCAATCGGGAAAATCCGGCGCGCCGTCGTAGCAGACCAGTGTAGCCCCGCGCAGCAGCGCGCTCGACATCACGAGGCTCCCGGCAATCCAGCCGATATCGGCTGGCCAGCAAAAAACATCGCCTTGTTTGACGTTGAAATGTATCGCTGAGTCGTGCGCAATCTTGAGCGGAAAGCCACCATGCGTATGAACCGCACCTTTAGGCTTGCCCGTCGTACCCGATGTATAGATGACCATGAAAGGGTCTTCGGGCGACATGCGCTCAGGTGCGACCGCTGGTTGTGCGTCCGCGACGGCATGCCAGTCGAGTACGCTGTCGTTGAAAATCAGCGATTCATTCGCGCCCTTCCAGACGACCATTTCCAACGCACTTAGCCGCGAGGTGGCCTCGTTGACGAGCGTGCATGTATCCACCCATTTGCCGCGGCGCGAAAACCCGGTTGTCGCAATGAGCACACGAGCGGAACATGATGACAGGCGTGACACGATCGCATCGACACCGAAGCCGCTGAACAGTGGCACCACGATCGCACCGAGCCAGGCGACCGAAAGCAACGTGATGGTTGCCTCGACGCCGTTCTCGATCAGCAGCCCGACACGGTCGCCTCGTCGCACGCCCTTTGCCTTCAGGCCCGCTGCGAATGACGCGACCCGCTTTGCGAGGTCGCGGTAGGTCAACTGCTCTATCGAACCGTCCTCGCGCTCGGCGACAACCGCAAGCTGCCCTGCGGTGTCTGGATCCCTTGCCCATTTGAGGACTGAGTTCACCCAATTCAATTGTCCGCCGCGAAACCATTTTGGAAACTCCGGCCCCGCGGATGCGTCCAAAAAGGTGTCGTAGCCAACGTCCCATACGATTCCACAAAACTCGACAACGGCTTTCCAGTACGCATCGGGCTGGTCGTTCGAAAACGCTAGCAGCTCGTCATAGTGATCAAGACCCAATCGTTCGAGCAAAATCTTCACGTTCGAGGAGCCGATATCATCGGCCGTTGGTTGCCATTCATGTCTCATGAGATCACTCATCGATGTTCCGCGCAGATTGATAGATGTTCTCGGTGCACGGACGAGAGAGAACGCTGGTTGGCTGTTGCAACACAAGCTTTGCCTCCGTCCCGCATTTAGTCAACTTCTAACTCATCGTGAATTCCAGGCATAGGCAAGTCAACGCATCGCCTGAGCAGGTTCCGTACAAAGAAACCATTGGAATCGGCCTATCTGGGACGCGGGGGCACAACACTCGGCGATATCGCATAAGGGATCACCCGAGGAACGAAAATGACGCTGTCAGAGTACGGAAATGTTTTGCCCTTCGCGTTGACCGGGAGTTGGTCATTTCGCAATCTTTCAATGCCGTCCACACAGCCGGTCGCGCTGAGCAGCAGATTTTCGCTCACGGTCAACGGATTGAGGCATACGTCGATAAATGAAGAAACGAGGAGGTTTGATGAGACGAGCAGCGATCGTGGCACCCGTGCGCACGCCAGTCGGAAGTTTTGGAGGCAGCCTGCGCGACGTTCCAGTCGAAGCGCTAACGGATTCCGTCATCAAGGCCGTACTTGCGCGCACCCGGATCGACCCGTCTCGCGTCGACGACCTGGTTTTTGCCCAGTCCTATGCCAACAGCGAGACGCCCTGCATTGGGCGCTGGGCAGCGCTGCATGCCGGGTTGCCGATCAATGTGCCGGGCTTCCAGATCGATAGACGCTGCGGCGGTGGACTGCAGGCCGTCGTGACCGCAGCGATGATGGTACAAAGTGGCGCGGCCGATGTAGTGCTCGCCGGCGGGGTCGAGAGTATGAGCAACATCGAGTATTACACGACGGATATGCGCTGGGGCAAACGTTCGGGATCGGTGCGGTTACATGACCGTCTCGAGCGCGGCCGCGAGCGATCTCAGCCTGAGGAACGTTTCGGCTATATCTCCGGGATGGTGGAGACGGCTGAAAATCTCGCTCGTGAATACGGCATCACGCGTGCGCAAGCCGATGCCTTCGCCGCGTCTAGTCACCAGCGCGCGGCTGCCGCATGGCAGGAAGGGAAATTCGATGAGGAAATTGTGCCCGTTGCCGTGCCGCAAAGGAAAGGCGAACCCATCGCATTCGCGAGAGACGAAGGCATCCGCGCTGATACTACCGCCGACACGCTGGCCAGGCTCAGGCCAATTCTTAAAGACGGCACGGTCACGGCCGGGAATGCCAGTCAGCAGAACGACGCCGCAGCAGCCTGTCTCGTCGTCGCCGAGGACAAGCTCGACGAACTCGAACTGTCACCTCTCGGCTATCTCGTCGGTTGGGCCGCCGCCGGCTGTGAGCCGGCAAAGATGGGAATCGGCCCCGTTCCCGCCGTCGAGCGTCTTCTCAAACGTACCGGCTTTTCATTCGACCGGATCGATCTGGTCGAACTGAATGAGGCATTTGCTGTGCAGGTCCTGGCCGTGCTAAAGGGCTGGAACTGGAACGAGCCGGAGCGTTTGAATGTCAACGGCTCCGGCATTTCCCTAGGCCATCCGATTGGCGCCACTGGCGTGCGAATGCTGGCCACGCTGCTCTACGAGTTGCGTCGGCGCGGCGGGCGCTACGGGCTCGAGACGATGTGTGTCGGTGGTGGTCAGGGGCTGGCGGCGATCTTCGAAGCCGCTTGACTGACGACACCCTCGACATTCAAACGAAAGACAGCCGTCGCTGCAGAGCACCCCGCAAATCCCGAGTCGCATATGAGCGTCGCCGAGATGACCGCAATGTGCGCTGCCTCGGCGGCCTCGGCCTTTGGAAACGAACGATCCGCATCAGCGATCCTCGACGATCGAGAACGAATTCCGATCGCATATCGGATCTACTTTGTCGCTGCTATTTTCAGTTGGCGGTTTCACAATGAAAGCTGGTTCGGAGTAGATATGAACGACTCGGCACATAGCACCACAAACGTCAGGAGCAATCGCGACCAGCCACAATCGAGGCACCGGCGGCCCGAGCGTCCTCTGATCAGCGAGGATGTTTGCTGGTATCTACTCGGGCTTCTGTCGGCGGCCTGTTCTGTCGCGTACCTCGACGTTCGAACACTCGAACTGATCAACGACTGCCTGCCTGTTTCCCTTCTTCGCGAGCGCGATCTCTAACGCCAATCACTTGTAGGAGTCAGTCGGCGGACGCCGGTAGGTTTCTCGTCGTACGCGCCGGGTCAAACGATGGCGCGTGCGTACGCTGAGGCGACGTCAGTCGTCGACCGCCACAGTTTGGTTCAATGCGGGTTTACTGTTGGGAGCCCACTGCGGACGATATTACGAAAGCTTGTGCGCCACTCGCAAGCGCGGGCGGCGCACACGGTTCCTTCAGGGCAACTGCAAGCCACGGCGGTCAGGCGCTTGCAAGCGAGCGGATAGCCGCGGAGAATTCCCCAACTTCAATGTTCTCGAGATTCTGCACGACGTCCCAGAACTTGCGCACCTCGACTTCGCTAGGACGGCGCTGCGCAAGAGCCGCGCAGTCGATGAACTTGCGCAGAAGGAGCTCGTCTGAAATCGGGAAGTCTGGATGCCCGATGCCGTGACGCACCTGGTGACGGAATTTCTGGCCGTTCTTCAGATGCACTTCGACGTCGCCACCCTCGACCGTGCCTTCAGACAGAGATTCGTCGGCCTGCCAGGTCACACGGTCGGCTAGCGCGAGGACGCGTGCGTCGCGCATGCCTTCATCGGAGAACGCGGCCAAAGGCACACTGCCGTGGGCCAATGCAACACCGGCGCAGAAGGGTAGCGCACATAGCGCGTCCATCCGTACGGTCGGGCGTCGCCGTGCCTCGCCCGGTTCGCAGAATCGGAGATTCGTATCGCCCACGTGAAGCACTACCTTTTCGATCGAATCGAGATCGATGTTCTGCCGCTCGCGCACTTCGATCAGTGCCTGCAGCGTCGCATGCGTCTCGCGCGCCGATGGCCACGCCTTGATCGAAATCCGCTCCGACGTGTAGCGTTGGCCCAGTTCGCCTACGAGGCGCTGGCGGTCATATTCGCCCCGGAAAAAGGCGCCGTAGAAGCCGTACTTGCCCTCGAAAGCGGCGGAGTCGCCGCGCAGGCCAGCCCTGGCCATATAGGAAGCGGTCACGCCGTTGCGCGCACCGAAGCCGTCACGAAACCCCCGCACGTCGGAGCCCGGGCCGTGATGGCACTGCAAGGTCGTGCCGGTCTGGTGCAGCGTCAGGCCGTAGGCCGACTGCAATTGCTCTGCATCAAGGCCCATCACCCGTGCGGATGCCGTCGTCGAACCCCAGATCGCCACCACTGCCGGCCAGATCCAGACATAGTCATAGAGCGATCCCTTGATGGCGAGCCCAACCCGGCACACAATTTCGTTGCCCAGCAAGACCGCTGAGAGCAGCTCGCGTCCCGTACACCCGGGTACTTCCTCTGCCGCGGCCAGCGCCCCGCCGAACGAATTGCTCGTCGGGTGCGCCACCGCTTCGTCATGCACATCGTCGAAGTCGTACTGGTGGGCCATCGCCGCATTTGCGAACGCGGCGTGAGGCGCCGGCAGGCGTACGTCGTGCCCGATTACAGTGCCGGATGGCGTGCCGCCCCAGCGTGAGAGCATCCGCACGATGCGCTGCGCGTTGGCGTCCGGGCCGCCGCCGGCGAGCATGACGCCCACCGTGTCGAAAATGGAGCGCTTCGTGCTGGCAATCGCCTTGGCCGGCAGATCCTCGAAGCGCGTCGTAGTAACGAACTCGGCGAAAAGGCGGCTCGCGTCGGGAGCTTCGTTGTTGCTCATGTGGAATCCTCGCTTGAAATTGAAGAGGTATGCAGGCCGTTACTTCACCCGCGCCGCTTCCAGCAGTGCATGCATCCGGCCGTTGTCCTGACCGATATTCGGGGCGGACGCGAGCGGCGGCGGGCGTTGGCCGTCGAACGACAACGGCACGCCCACGCACTCGATCTCGTCGGGCGACGGCTTGCCCAGGATCCCCAGCGCCTTCGTTTGCTCGTGCGCGAACAGTTCGGCCGTGGTCTGGATCGGTGCCGACGCGACGCCATAGGCTTCAAGTTGCTTCTTCCAGTATGCGCGCGTGTCGGTGGCAAGCCGATCGCCGATGAGTCCATCGATCTCTGCCCGGTTTTGCAGGCGCGCCGCATTCGTCGCGAATTTCGGATCCGTTGCCCATTCAGGGTGACCGAGTGCCTCGCTCAGCTTACCGAACAGGCGATCATTCGCGCAGCTAACGATGAGATAGCCATCCTGCGTGGTGAATGCGCGATGCGGCACGATGAATGCGATACCCGAGCCGTGGCGACTGCCTGGCTCGCCGTCGGTGGCGTAGTTCGCGATGCCGACCGACATCCAGGCAATGGCCGTTTCAAGCAGCGAGGAATTGACGGTAGCGCCCTTGCCGGTGACTTTGCGGCGGTAAAGCGCAGAGAGGATACCGATCACCGCCCACATACCCGTTCCGAAGTCCACGATGGAAACACCGGCACGTGACGGAGCTTGCCCGTTCTCGCCGGTGAGACTCATGATCCCGGAGAAAGCCTGCATTAGCGGATCATAGCCGGGTTCTTTGTTCATCGGGCCGACATGCCCGAACGCACCGACCTCACAGCAGATGAGTTCCGGCTTGCGAGCCCGCAGACTTTCGGGGTCCAGGCCGTATTGACCCGCTGAGCCCGGCCGCAGATTGTGCGTAAATACATCCGCATGCTGGAATATCAGGTCCTTGAGCATTGCCAGTTGCGCGGGATCCTTGATGTCGATGCAGATCGAGCTTTTGCCGCGATTGAGTGCATGGAATGCAGCGCCGCTGCCGTTCCATTTGCTCGGCCCCCAACCGCGGGATGCATCGCCACCGGGCCGCTCCACCTTCCACACCTGCGCGCCGAGGCCGGCGAGCGTCTGGCCACCAAACGGCAGCGATGCGTTGTCGCTCAACTCGACGACGACAACGCCGGACAGGGGCAACTCATCATGCATGATTCAACTCCTGGTTCGAATTTTGGATTTCTGCGCGAGCGCCGCCGTCTCGGAGGGCAGCGTCGACCTCTTGCTGCGTGAGCCCGTATTCCAGCAGTACCTCAACAGTGTGTTCGCCGAGGCGCGGCGCGGGATACCGCACCTCAGGCTTGCTCTCGCTCCATTGCTGCGCGATCCCCAGCGTACGGATCGGCCCTTCGGTGGGGTGCTCCTGCATCTGGAAGAACCCCACTGCCTTCATGTGCTCATCGTCCAGAAGCGTTTCCGGCGTGTTCATCTTCACAATGGGAATGTCGGCTTCTACGAGCAGCTTTACCCACTCGTCGGTCGACCTGGTCTCGAAGGTCTGCGCAAGGAACTCGAACAGCTCGACGACGTGCTGCATCCGCGCGGCCAGCGATGCATAACGGGGATCGGCTGCCATTTCAGGCCGGCCGGCCATCTCGAAGAAGCGTTGCCAATGGCGGTCGGTGTACACGCTCACGCCGACATGGCCATCGAGCGTGCGGTACGGCTTGCGCTCAGGGCTCATCATGCGTTCGTAGCCCCAGTCGCCAATGGGCGGTACGAATGTGTGGCCGTACAGATGATCGCCCAGCACGAAATGCGCGAACGTTTCGAACATGGGTACCTCAACGGCCTGCCCGCTGCCTGTCCGCTCCCGGTAGTAGAGCGCCATGGCAATCGCCTGGGTCATCGCCATGCCCACAACGCGATCGGCGAAGGCAGCTGCCACATACTGCGGCGGACCCGATTTGCGTGCCTGCAGCAGGGGCATGCCGACCGCTGCCTGCATCAGGTCGTCATACGCGGGACGATCCGCATATGGCCCGCGCTGGCCAAAGCCGAACGCACCACAGTAGATCAGGCGCGGGTTCGCATCACGCACTTGCTCATAGGCGAGGTCGAGCTTGGCCATCGTCTTCGGCCGCAGGCTGTACATGAGGACATCCGACGTCGACACCATGCGCTTCAAGGCAGCAAGACCGCTGTTTTTCTTCAGGTCCAGCACGACGCTGCGCTTGTTGCGGTTCGCGTGCAGGAACGTGACGCTCATGCCTTTGTTGCGCCCAGGTCCGACCGAGCGCGTGGAATCACCTTCCGGAGATTCGATCTTGCACACGTCCGCCCCCATGTCGGCCAGCAACAGCGACGCATAGGGACCCATGATGTTGGACGTCAGGTCAAGAACGCGTACGCCCGAGAGTGGTCCGGACATTCTCATTACTCCAGTTTCAACTTGACGGATGGCACCAGCGGCATCGGTCAGCTCACGGCACCAGTGAGAAAACAGGAAGCGTCTGCTCGCCGCGCCTGATGAAGTGCGCCTGCACGCTCTTGCCTACTGCGATTGACTCCGAAGCTCCGTCGATCTGGGTGAACATAAAATAGCCTTCCACCATCTGCACGAAGCCGACGGTGTACGGCACGATCGAGGCCCAGACCGGCGTTGGACCGCGCATGACGGTGCTGAACGAGTAAACCGTTCCGCGGCCGCTCGAATCCTTCCATTCGAGCGAGCCTGATCCGCAATGCGGGCAATACGAATGCGCTGGCCAAACAGGCTGATCGCAGCTCGCGCAGCGCTGGTACTTGAGTTGCTCTTCCTGCAGCGCTTCCCAATAGGGCTGTGCATCGAGCAGGCGGTAGGGCTGGGGCCAGCCGTTGGTGGAATGCATTTCAGTGCTCACGCTGTGCTCCTTGTTCGCGGGCCGATCACGTGTTGGAAGAAAGAATGGTCACGCTCCCGGCGGCCAGCATGCCGCCCGAGCCCTGAACCAGCACGGTGCGCGGGCGCTTGCCAGGTACAAGGCCCAGCGCTTGCCCGCGCAGTTGACGGATGGCCTCGACGTAGCTGTCCATATTGCAGGAGATGCCTGGCTGACCGAAAGACAGCCAGCCTCCATTCGTGTCGGTCGGCAAGTCGCCGTCGACGCCCGTGCGTCCTTCCCGGTAGAGGCTGATGCCCTGCCCCTTCTTCGCGAAACCGAGGTCTTCCATGATGATTGGCCCCATGTGCGCAAAGTTGACCGATATCTGCGCCATCTCGATATCAGTGGGAGCAAGCTTCGACATTGCGTATGCCTGGCGTGCAGCTTCGGCCGTGGCTGTGTAGGTGAGATTCGGAAATGGGCCGAGCGCTTCATATCGACAGCGCGGCATGTTCACGCGATCGCCAAGATACTCATGTGTGGTCGCTGACCCGTAGCCCATCACGTACACCGCATCGCGGGCCTTCTTCGCGTTTTCCACGGAGGTGACCACCAGCGCGCCCCCCGTGCCGCCGCCCCAGGTCGAACACATCCAGCGTCGCAAAGGTGTGGAAACATACGGTGAACCCAGGACTTTGGCGCGATCGATCTCGCCAAACCGGGCCTTGACCGCATGCGGGTGATGCACCGCCCACCTCTGGTTTGCAATCGCGACGTCGGCAAGATCCTCCTCCGTCACGCCGAACTCATGGAAGTAGCGGCAAGCGGCCTGCGCATAGAGCGACGGGATCGTCGGACCGTAGGGAATCTCGAACTGCGGATCGGCATCCGCCTCAGCGCCCATTGCTACGGCATCGACGAAAAGCTCGGTGGCGTCGCTTTGCAGGCACAGCACGTACTGGGCACGACCTGCCGCGATCATCTGCGACGCCATTGCAACCGTTGCATTCAGTCCTGCACCATGCATCGTTATCTCGCTGGTGATCGTCACTGGCATGTGCATGTGCGAACAGAAGATGTTGCTCCACTGGGAGCGCTTGTCGGCCCAAGGCGAACGGCCGGTGAACACCGCATCAACCTGGCCTTTCCCGATGCCCGCATCTGCGAGCGCCTTGTGCGTGGCTTCGACGGCAAGTTGCAGGGGATCCTTGCGCTCGCGCACGGATGCGTAAGCATCTCCCATCCCGACGATCGCGGCTTGTGGCTTGGGTGTCATGCGTCGGCCCCTCAGTCCTTAACTTCAGGCAGCGAAAGGCTGACCAGCGCATCGAGGTCCTCGCGGCGCCGAAGCATCAGCAGACTCCACTCACCTTTCTGGACGACGACTCCCTCCTGATTGACCGCCTTCATCAGAAACTTGATCACGCCGTACTTGTCATCCTTCTCCTTCTTGCCGATGACTTCACATACTGCGTAGATGGTGTCCCCGATGAAGACCGGCGCGAGGAAACGCATGTTGTCGATGCCGTAATTCGCCTGGATCCCCAGGCCAAACTGAATGAGGCCGGTGACAATGGAGTACGTGAGCGATCCCTGCACCAGTCGCTTGCCGAACCGAGTCTTCGATGCGTATTGGACGTTGGAATGGATCTCGATCCAGTTGCCGGTAAACGCGCAGAAGTTGACCACATCCGTTTCCGTCACGGTTCGGCCTCCCGAACGAAAGACTTGCCCAACCTCGAGCTCGTCGTAAGTCTGGTCGATGCGGTTGTTGGTCTTGCTCATGTCTTAGGTTCCTTTCGTAGTATTGAAGATGGAGCTCGGGGGAAGCATCATGGATCGGCGATGATGGCGATAGGAGCATGGGACAAGTTCAGCCGCATGTCGTCTCCCTGGGTTTTTACGTCGATCAGGTTTGATCTGTCGTTGATGAACAGGGTAGAAAATTCAAGCTCCAGATCCAAGTTGCGAATTTGGAAGATGCGATTCTCGGCCTGCGAATCCTATATGGGCGGATGCGTGCAATGCGTCTACCGGGTTGTCATGGACGACCAGCGCGGCTGCGCCACAGCAACGTACCGCACGTCGGTTCAGGATGAAACCAACCGTCGCGGCCTCGCGTGCTGCCGCATCATGTCCGCACCGTCCTCGCCGGTCATCATGCGGGCGCGCTCGTGTTCACTGCCGTAATCCGAGGCATGATGGTGGCGCCGATCACCCGAGCCGCTCGACGCCGCGCACGCGTAACCGCGCGTTGACGCGGGCCATCTCGTCCGTTCCGTCTTGCAAGTACCGACCTGATGCCAAAGGGGACATCCCTGCCGACCGGTAATCCGGCGTCAAAACCTGTAGCGCGTGCCAACAGCAGAACCGATCAGCTTCCTGCAACATTGGCTGTTGGGGAGCCGTTCTCCAGCGCGTGGCCGATCAGCGCCAACACGCGAGGCGGGGTAAGCGGGGTCTCGAGCACTTCCGCCCGGAAGGGGCGAAGCGCATCTTCCACAGCCGAAAGCAACGCTGCGCCAAGGCCGATGTGGCAACCTTCGCCCACACCCTTCGTGCCCAGCGGCGTAAGTGGCGATGGGGTTTCGATATGCAGAACATCGATCTCGGGCACCGTCGCGATGTGAGGGATCTTGTAGTCGCCAAGGGTGCGAGTCAGAAGTCTCGAAGCTTCGTCGTGGACAATCTGTTCCAGCAGCGTGCCGCCCAGCGCCTGAACCGCGCTGCCTCGTAGCTGGTTGTCCACGATGCCGGGATTGATGAGACGCCCGGCGTCATGCGCAAGCCAGATCTTCCTCACCTCCACCTGGCCCGTCCCTGCGTCCACTTCGACGAGACAGCCAATGGCCCCGCAAGCGTGCGTCGGATAGAGCCGTAGCCGCCCAAACTCGTCAGGGACCCAGTTGACATTCGGACTCGCATAGGTGGCGCTCGCCTCCAATAACGGATCAGATACGCCCGGCAACATGGCGTAAGGGCCGGGCTCGAAGTACGTTCGCCTCGCCACTTCCGCAATCCGCATCGCCTTGTCGGAGACGCAACGCTGCGGACAGCCTTCACGATGTTGGCGTACGAGCCGCAGCGGCAGAGATTCCCGATCAGGCCACGGCACACGGCTTCGTCCGTCAACGGCGTTTCGCGCTCAAGCATGGCCGCCGCCGCGACAACAAAGCCCGGTGTGCAGTATCCGCACTGGACCGCCTGCGCGTCAATGAAGGCTTGTTGAACCGGATGAAGGCGACTAGGCTGGCCGAGCCCCTCGACGGAGGTCACATCGGCACCGTCGATCTGCACCGCGAGCATCAGGCAGCTCTTGATCGGCGCCCCGTCGAAGAGCACCGTACATGCCCCGCACACACCGTCGTCACATCCGACGTGACAACCCGTCAGCCCGAGGTCGCGACGGAGAAAGTCCACCAGCAACAACCGCGGCTCAATCTGCCAACGCCCCCGCTTGCCGTTGACACAGGCTTCGATCTCGACCTGCGATGGCATGTCATTCCTCCTGAGCTGGCGCTTCGCGACCGCGCCCCGTAGTGCACCGTTCGAGCGCCTGGGCGATAAGAACCGAGGCAATGCGCGCCCGGTACGCCGCATCACCTCGAGGATCCTCGAACCGTAGACGATCCGTCTGGAATTCGTCGATCGCTTCACGGATGCGGTGTTCGGTCGCCCGCCCCGTGCGCGCAAGCTCCTCAATCGTCACTGCACGCCATGGTATGTCGAACAAACCTCCGACCGCGATTCGAGGTTCACGACCCGGCGCGCCAGGCACAACGGCGACATTCACGATCGGGGTTCCGTTGAGTTGGGGCGCGAGCTCGAGATAGACCCCTTGCGCGTGCTCCGGCGTATGCCGGATACGCAATCGAATCAGAAGTTCATCCGCTCGCCGGCTCGACTGGCGAAAGCCCGTGAACATGTCCGCTACCGGACAATCGCGAAGGCCGCCGGTGTGAATCAACACGGCCACGGCGTCCAGTGCAATGAGCGCCGTGGCCAAGTTGGCTCGTGGATCCGCGAAGCAGATGTTCCCGCCGATGGTGCCCCGGGCGCGCACCTGAATGTCGCCGAGATGTCTCGCTGCGCTGGCGAGCAGCGGGACTTTGGACTGAACGAGTGGATGGTCTGCGATGTCCTGGTGGCGGGTCATTGCTCCGATGAACAACTCCTCCGCCTCATTTGTCGTGATGCCCGCGAGTTCGTCAATTCGATTGAGGTCGATAATCCGCGTGGGCCGCACGATGCGCAGCTTGAGTAGCGGGACCAAGCTCTGCCCTCCCGCGAGCACGGTCCCTCCGGCCGTGAGCGCTTCGCATGCCTCTGCGACAGATGCCGGCCGCACGTAGTCGAAGGATGCCGGTCTCATTTACGTCGCCATTCCGTGTAGCAGTCGTAGTCAAAGATCCATCCGAGCGTTCAAGCGCCGATCATTTTATAGATGACTTCGACGGCATCGCGTCCGGGCGGCTCCGTGAAGTCCCCTGCCAATTCGCCAGCCAAAGAGACGACAGATGTCATCACTGCGCCGGCGGCTTCAAAGCGACGGAACGCTGCATCTTCGGAACGAACGGAAAGCCCGCCGCAAACATCGACCACGACATAGACCTTGTAGCCCTGGGCGATTCCGGACAGGGCAAGCCAGTACAGGCAGATTTCCGTCGCCACGCCACAAACGATCAACGTCTTGCGACCAGTGTCTTCGATCGCTCTACGGAATGCTTCGTTTGCGAATGAATCTGGCGTGGTGCGCAAGAACTTGTCATACTGAGTGCGCGTGCCATCAATTTCTGGAATGATCTCAGGTAGCCCGCCATCGCTCTTCGGGATCGTCATGGCCAGCGTTGGTATATTGAAAATTTCGCCGAGTCGGGCTAATCCCCAGGCAGATCGTTTGAGACTCTCGGTTGAAACCGTCAAAGGTAATTCCGCGATCCCGACCTGAAGATCACCGAATATCAAAACAGCCTCGTCAGGTCGAATTTTTGATTCCATAACCGCTCCGTTCCAATGAATGTTTGAAGCCACCAGTAAGGCCGCGCAGCACGTCAGCAGGCCATACCGCCATCTACTGCAAATTCACCGCCAGTAATGAAGCTCGCCGAATCCGATGCGAGGAATGCAACCGTGCTGGCGACGTCCTGAGGTTTCCCGATTCGTCCGAGAGGCGTCATGGCCTCAAACTCAGCGCGGGTTTCCGGCGTTGTGACCGCTTCCATCATCGGTGTGTCGATAATGCCAGGAAAGACCGCATTGACCCGGATGCCATATTTGGCCAGATCCAAAGCGGCATGACGGCTCATGCCGCGAATGGCCCATTTCGTAGCGCCGTAGTCGAAAATGCTGGGCATGCCTCGCAAGGCAGCCGTCGAGCTGATGTTGATGATCGATCCGGAACGGGCGCCTCGCATTGCGGGCAGTACCGTCTTCATTCCAAGGAACGTGCCAAGCATGTTGATCCGGATCAGCTTCTCGAAGTGCTCGTACTCCGTTTCTTCTATTGGCAAATGATTGTCGTTAAGGGCGGCATTGTTAACGAGCACGTCGATTTTTTCGAAGGCGTTCAACGCACCAGCGACTACTTCTTGCCACTGATGAGCCTGGGATATATCCAGTTTTTTGAAGATGACACCCTTGCCACCAATCGACGCGGCCACTTCAGCGCCCGCAGGATTCACATCCGCAAGAACCACCCGCGCACCTTCAGCGGCGAACATTCGCGCCTCGGCCGCACCCTGCCCCGACGCCGCTCCCGTGATAATCGCGACCTTGCCATCCAGTAATCCCATTTCATCGTCTCCGATTAAGTATTTTTTGCATCCCAGCCGCGCGGCTCACGCGCGAACCCTGCTCAGAAACTGCATCTAGACCGATTGCGCCAGCGCATCGTTGACGCGCGTAGCGGCCGTCCACTTGATGACTTGTTCGAGCCCGTGGCGGCACAAGATCTCGCTCTCGTTAAAAACGATGAACGGTTTGGCACCAGACTCCATGCCCACTTGTGTGCTCTCAATGTTCCCAAGGTCCTCGAGCATGGTATCGGCCATGTGGGAGGTGAAATACTCGAGCTGGAGACGCTCGCGCACGGTCGTCGGCTTCCGCTTGTAGAAACGCGCTTCCCAGACGGTCGTATTCGACGATGTCGGCCAGAACTCGTGCGTCCAGAACAAGTTCGCGGAAATTTGCAGATGCCAGTTGGGGAAGAACCAATTGATGTCACTCGACCAGTTCTCGTTTTTCGTCGGATTCACGCCCTTGTGCTCGACAATCGCATTGATCTGCCCGTCCTCGCGAGTGCCCGTGATGGTCTGATCTGCCGCGAAGAGCCATCGGCTGACTTTCGACTTATCCGACGGTTGATAGGTCGGGTTGAGCCACAGCGAGAGGGAGCGATGCGCGCCGTACAGATTGGCGCTGATCGGCCGGCAGAATGGATTGCCTTTCCCCGTGTAAATCGGCGCCAACGTCCTAGGGTGAATCGAGGCAACATGGTAGGCCTCGCTGAAGTTATCCGCTACGGCTTTCCAGTTCGCCTTGAACTCGCCGCGCATGACGATTGGGTGGTCCGGATTCGGGTAATCGATGTTGGCCATCGCGTCTGCCATTGGCCCCAGGAACTCCACGAGGCTGACTTCCGGCGCTGGCGCCATATTGATGAAAATCCATCCATCCCAGACGTCCAGAGTGACGGGCGTCAACCCGCATTTCTTCTTGTCGAGATTGAAGAATCCCGATTCATCCGGCACGTTCGCCAATTCGCCCGCATTGTTGTATGCCCAGCTGTGGTAACGGCAGACGAAGCGTTTCGCGTTGCCGCACGAACGATGCTCGACCACATTGGCACGGTGAGCGCAGACATTGTGAAACGCCCGAATGTTCCCGTCCTCCGATCGAGCGACGATCACCGATGCCTTGAAGAGGGCGAGCTCCTTGACGAAGAAATCGCCGGGTTTCGGAATTCGCTCGATGCGTCCTATCATTAGCCACGCTCGGCGGAAAATCCGCTCACGCTCGAGTTCAAACTGCGTAGGATCGGTATACAGCGAGGTCGGCATTGGGCCGGTAGATAGACCGACTGACTCGGTCAGGCTGGATTGGAAATCGATGGGGTTATTCATGCCAACTCCTTCAATGCGTGAAAATCGGAAGCAATCGTGGTCGAGCCAGCTGTGTGTTCAGCCATGCGGCTGAAAACCCGTGAGTATCTGAAGAGCGTGTTTCGGCGGTGCGTGCCGGACAGCCGGCGACTGATGGATCTCCACCGAAACACCTGCATGGCACATCGCGAGCAGCAGGCGAAACAGATTGACCGCTGGCTCGGGCATGTCGTCCAACGGGAAACGCTCGAGGTACACAGTCGCCTCTTCGGCGCGCGCAAACATAGCCTCGTAGAATCGCAGGACCTCGGGATAAGGCGTTGTCGAGCGGCAAATCCACCGCTCGTGCGACGTCGGCGTACTCCAGCGATCGAGAAACTGATCGAGATCCTCGAAACCTTCCGGCAGACGGCGGGAATCGGGCGTCGTGTCGTGAGTCATGGTGCTCCTCCAGATTAGGGCAATGTCGACGGTCTGTTTTCGGATAATCAGACGCGCCGCTGAATTTTTTTATGCAGTTACTGATCTACTAGATATTGTCGAACTGCGATACGTTTTTGCCGTTTGCAGATTACATGAGTAGCACCAGTCGATGTCAACGCGAGTCTGTCGCGCGTTCCGTACTTCGGGATTCCTAGCTTTCTACGGCGATTCCGGCGGCGCCATGCCTGCCGGCGACCTTGTGGCCGCGACGAGTCTATGCTCGCGTCAGCAACGGAGCCTCTCGGCTGCTCCCTGGTACTGTTTTTAATGCAAATGGATCAGCCCGGCCGCGGCCCCTCCAAACACGGGCACACCGATCCATGTCCAGAGAGCGGTTGTGCCCCGGGACGAGCCGTCAGCGACACGCTCTCGCGCCCGCCCCTGCGCTTCCAACGGCACTTCGGTGCTGGCGGTTCTGATTTCGGCGTCCTGTCGCTGCATTTGCGCTTCAAAGCGTCGGAAGAAATCATTGACCATGGATCGGGCCACACCGTCAATGAGCCGGTGGCCCGCCTGTGTGATCTTGCCGCCCACCTGCGCTTGCGCGGCATAGGTCAGCTCGCAACCCGCGCCTTGCGGCGCCAGGCTCACCCGTGCATCGCCCTTGGCGAAGCCAGCGTGTCCGCCCTGCCCCTCGAACCTGATCGTGTAACTATGCGGAGGGCCCATATCGGTCAGCGTGATATTTCCCTTGAACCTCGTCGCGACGGCGCCGATCCTTACCGTCAACCCGATCTGATATCGGTTCTCGTCGATCGGCTCGACCTTGTCGCAGCCGGGAATGCAGGCCTCGAGCACGAGTGGGTCGTTAAGTGCTCTCCAGGCATGCTCCCGTGTCACGGTAAACGCGCGGTTTCCTTTTATTTCCATGATTTTCGAGGATTTTCAGTCCAGTGCCTGCGCAGCGGCACGCTGGGTCAGGAAGCGGGTCCGGTTGGCCCAGTGAGCGACTGTCGTCCACCGGTCACTGCGTCCCGCACACACCCGGGTAATCGCTTGAACTCTATATGGGCCTCGGAGGCCGTCCGACCTCGGGGGAGCGTTGACCGCCCGCGAGGCCGCCTTCAGTGCGCGTCCCGGGGGCGGCGGGTATTGCCCGCGCTCAAGGCCTCTTGATGAGCGGCGATCCCGAGCAAGTAGCAGACCTCAGCTTCGCGCCTGGTGCGTAGGAAGCATTCGCGGGCAGCGCCGGAATTCACTTCACGTGTCAGAGATCGAGGACCAGTCGCGCTGTCTTCGAACGCGAGCAACAAGGCGTAAATTGATCATTTACCGCTTGCTCGTCGGGCGTGAAGAAAACATCTCTATGGTCAGGCACGCCCTCGAGTACACGTGTCACGCACGTGCCACAGACGCCGTGTTCGCATGAAGTCTGTATTTCAACGCCGACCTCTGCGAGCGCCTGCACCACGCTCTGGTCCTTTTCAACAGGGACGACGCGGCCCGAACTCGCGAGTTGCACTTCGAAACGTCCATCGCTTTCCAACGGTATAAGGTCGGCTGAGAAGAACTCATAGTGCAGATGTGCCTCTGGCCAGCCCGCGCCGCGGGCAGCGCTCAATACGGCGTCCATGAAACCCCTTGGGCCGCATACGTAGAGATGCGTGTCTGCTTCGGGGTGTGCGAGCGCTGCCGCAATGTCGTATCCTTGATCTGCCGCTTCATCGTCGAAATGAAACTGCACGTTGCTCGCGTATCGTGAACCGCGAATGCGATCAAAAAATGCCGTGCGCTCGCGTGAGCGCGTGCAGTAGTGCATCTCGAACGGTGCCCCCGTTAACGAAAGACGCTCCGCCATGCATAGGATAGGTGTGACGCCAATACCACCGGCCAACAATAGGCTGCGCTTTGCCGCGTGCGCGAGCTGGAAGTGGTTCCTCGGCGCACTGATTGTCAGGATATCTCCCAACTGCACACGATCATGCATGCCAGCCGAGCCACCGCGCGTCCTGGGGTCTCGCAGCACGGAGATCAAATAGCGGTGACTCTCCGACGAGTCGTTGCATAGCGAATACTGCCGGGTCATTCCTGCTGGCGTGCAGACATCGATGTGCGAACCTGCGGAGAATGCCGGTAACGGTTTGCCGTCCAGCGCGACCAACTCGAAACTGCAGATGTCGACGGCCTCCACGGCTTTGGCAGCAACACGAACTTTCAATCCATCCATTACATTCCTCATGTCATCCATTACATTCTTTGTGCCAAGGCCGGTCGGTCAAGCAAGCGCTTCTGGCACGGTTGCAGCGCTCGTCCCCTTGACGATCTGCTCATCCAACCACCCTCCCGATCAATTCCCGATTGATTGACACCAACTGCCAGCGAATTTCGCATCGCCGAATGTCCGTTGATAACGATCGTCCCAGTGTTAATGGCTCGCGCAACGCCAAATTAACAGCTCACATCGGTCGTATGAATTCCACTTGACAAGCCCTACACCCTGTCGTTAGCGATGACAATGACTTCGTTTTCCGCATCGAACGGACTGACGCATAACACGGGGTCAAATACATGCGTTCGCTGGACAAAGCGCCCACCGCGGACTTGGCCAGACGTTCGTCTTCCCTAGTCCCGCGTTTCTCGATGTTTTTCTGCTCATGAGAACATGACCTTGAAAGGCACGGAATTTCGGCATTATCGATATCGCGATATCGGTAGAGAACCGGATGATGAGAGAAGGAGCTGGAACGCTCCTGGCGCGAACGCGTCGCAGTGTCTCCATGTTGGATTTCGCTCTGAGGGCATCCGTAGCGCTTATGTTTGTGCCCTTTCCACTCTTTTAAGCGAGCGCTATTTCGACGGTCAATGCAGTGCGACGAAATGTTCCGTACTTCGGGCCGACGCTTGGGGTTCCACGTCGCCGGCTCGGAGTTTGTTGGTCGAGCGAGCTCGGGCTACAGCTCGCAGTACGGAACACTTGAATATACGTCCTTGACGAAACAATCCTTCGCGACGAACCTAGCGAGGCAGATGCAGAATGGCCAAGCAATTTTCAACGAGGCACTGATGAAAGCAGGCAGACGTCTTCCTGGCAGCCCCGATCCCATGCACACATGGACAGGCGCAGACGGTATCCGGCTAGCGGGCGATTCGTGGGGCTCTCCCCAAGGCCCTCTCGTCATTTTGCTGCACGGCGGCGGTCAGACTCGCCACGCATGGGGGGTACCGGGGAACGACTAGGCGCCGCCGGATATTTCGCTGTGGCCTTTGATGCACGCGGTCACGGCGATTCCGATTGGTCCGCAGAGGGCAATTACAGCCAGGACACGATGGTGCGCGATCTTGGGCACGTCCTGCTCGCACTAGGCGGACGTCGACCGGTGTTGGTGGGTGCTTCGATGGGTGGTGGCACCAGTCTTGTCGCGGTCGGGGAGGATCGCGTGGATGCCACCGCACTTGTCCTGGTGGATATCGTCCCCTACACCGAGCCCGCCGGCGTCGCCCGGATTCAGGCGTTCATGTCGCAAAAGCCGGACGGTTTCGATTCGCTCGAAGAGGTCGCGGAAGCCATCAGTCAGTATCGTCCCCAACGCCCTCGCCCGCGGAATCTCGATGGCCTCGCCAAAAATGTGCGGCTCGGCGACGATGGGCGATACCGATGGCATTGGGATCCCCGTTATCTGGCTAGCCCGCGCGACCTTCAACGACGTCACGAGCGGCTCTCGGCCTGCGCACGCCGTTTGACGCTGCCCACCTTGCTCGTTCGTGGAGGCAGCTCCGACGTCGTCAGTGAAGCGGGTGCTCAAGCGTTCCTCGAGCTTTGTCCGCATGCCGAATACGTCAACGTTGTTGAGGCCGGGCATATGGTGGCAGGCGACAGAAACGACGTCTTCGGACAAGCGACCCTGGATTTTCTCAGGCGCAGCGTCCCTGTGGGAACGGCACCCGTCCATCCGCCGCATACTTCCAAGTCGTCGGGCATGTCCTCGGGTGAGGACATCGCGGACATACCCTGAGCCGCCGAGGTCGTGAGGAATGTCCGATATGCCGCCCTCAGCATGCTGGGGGATTACACCAAGATTTCGCGCGGCTCGTCCGTACTTTCGGCCCCGTACGCAGCATTAAATGCAAGCGTAACGATCCGCTCGCTGGCCAGACTGGAGCAGCTTCGCGCGGCGCCGTCGAGCGGCCCTGAAACCGCACCGCGCACTCGTGCTCGCATTGTCGAACACGCGTCGGATCCTGGGCCACCAGCGCCGTCTCGTGGACCTTGTACTCGAGATGATGCTCACATTCGAGCGCGGCAACTGACCGAGCACACGCGGGACTGTCGACCGGTCCGCCACGCGGTGCGCGTCACGATGGCGACGCTTCGGACGTCCGCAATGTAATTCCGGCCCATGCACCGCTCGCGGAGAGTTCACCAATTAGCTCGACAATCGTGCGCCGAACGGCCAGCGCCGCCGAATTTACGGGCAACGTATTCGACCAGCACAGGCTCGCCGGACGCCAGAGTTCTGGATCAACAATACGGCGCATCTTAGGGCGGTTCGATAACTCGCGCAGTGCCACCGACGACGCAGGCAGGATCGTGCATGCCGCACCCGACTGCGCGAGCGAAAGCAAGGTCGGCAACGAATCGATATCCGCGATGATGTTAAGCGGTACCTGCTCTCGCGCGAATGCGCGCTCGAGCAGTAAGCGCAGCCCGTTTGACGCACTTGGCGCCACCAGCGGTACACCGGCGAGTGCTGCGAGGCTGCATGTGCGTGCGCGCAACGATACTGCGCCTCCCGGCTCGCCGAGCAGATGCAGCCCTTCGTCGAAAAGGGGCCATGCCGTTATTCCAGTCGTGTTCGACTCCCGAAAAAGGATAGCTAGATCGAGACGTCCGTTCGCGAGCAACTCGTTGATAAAGCCACTCATGCTCTCGAAGTATTGCAGCCGGATGCCAGGATAGCTCGCGCGCACCCGTTCGAACACGGGAACGGCGAGAATCGAGGTCATCGTCGTCGGAAATCCGATAGCTACGGTCCCGGACTCGACTCCGGCGCCCTCACGCACGTCCTGCCGCAGTTGCTCCATTTGTCGAAGCACGAGCCTCGCATGACGGTAGAGCGCCTGACCAGCAGCAGTCGGTTTCACCCCTTGCGGGCTACGGAGCAGAAGCGACACGCCGAGGTCCCCTTCAAGCTTCGCGATCTGCTGACTCAACGATGGCTGTGCAACATAGAGTTTTTCCGCTGCCTTACCCAGGCTCCCGTATTCGACGATGCTGACGAAGTAGCGAAGCTGGCGAACGTCCATGGCAATTTGAATGGGTGTGGAAGCCATAAGATACCCCTATGGCGGGCACATTCAAACAGTATTTCCGCTGCGCGGCCGTTTCACATAAAGTCGCCTCATTCTTGGTCCAAACAGCTAACTCGCCGGCTCTGCCATGGAAACGACAATGAACCATCCGCAGCCCAGCGACGGACACCGCACAGAGCAGGTGGCCACCGACGTGATCTCGGTCGACCGAGCCGCTGCATTCGCCGCCACGATCGATCACGGCGATACTCCCACAGTCGGCGATGCGCTGTCTCCGCTCTGGCACTGGTTGTACTTCTGGTCGGTCAGTCGGCAATCGGCACTCGGGAACGACGGTCACCCCCGCACAGGTGGCTTTCTTCCGGATCTCGGCCTGCCGCGCAGAATGTGGGCCGGCGGCCGCCTCTTCTTCAATGCCCCCCTGACGATCGGCGAAATCGCCACACGCAGTTCCCGGGTGCTGTCGGCCAAACACAAAGAAGGACGAAGCGGCCAACTCGGATTCGTCACGCTCGAGCACGTGGTCGAATCTAATGGGGTCCGGGCGATCCGCGAGGAACAAGACATCGTCTATCGCGGCCTTGCGGAGCCCGGCGTGGCCGCCCCCGCTCCGAATGCGGCGCCCGGCGACGCCAGATGGCAGCGCGAAATCACGCCAAGCGAAGTGCTGCTGTTCCGGTACTCTGCGCTGACGTTCAACGGTCACCGGATTCACTACGACCGGGCCTACGCGCAGCAGGCAGAAGGCTATCCGGATCTGGTCGTCCACGGTCCGCTGATCGCTACTCTGCTGCTCGACCTCGTGACGCATGCACTGCCCGGCGCGTCCGTCCGCGAATACACGTATAAGGCCATACGGCCAACCTTTCTTGGCAACGCGTTCTTCGTATGCGGCCGCCTCGCCAACGACGGCCGTTCAATCGATCTCTGGGCAAAAGACCACGAAGGCTGGCTGACGATGTCCGGCTGTGCGACCCTCGCCTGATTAACTAAATCCGCCACGATCCAAGGGACATATTCCATGAACCACGCATCCGACCAGTACCGGGATATTCGCGAAGCCGTCCGCGACCTCTGCAACGAGTTTCCTGCGGAATATTTCCGTAAGGTCGACGAGGAACGCGGCTATCCCGAGACCTTTGTCGATGCGCTGACGAAGGCCGGCTGGCTGGCTGCACTTATTCCGCAGGAATACGGCGGCTCGGGACTCGGCTTGACGGAAGCGTCAGTGGTCATGGAGGAAATCAATCGGGCCGGCGGCAACTCGGGGGCGTGTCACGGCCAGATGTACAACATGGGCACGCTGTTGCGTCACGGCTCGGCCGAGCAAAAGCAGACGTACCTGCCGAAAATCGCGAGCGGTGATCTGCGTCTGCAGTCGATGGGCGTAACCGAGCCGACGACCGGCACCGATACGACCAAGATCAAGACCACCGCCGTGCGCAAAGGCGACCGCTACGTCATCAACGGGCAGAAGGTGTGGATCTCGCGCATTCAGCACTCCGATCTGATGATCTTGCTCGCACGCACGACGCCGCTTGCGGATGTGACGAAGAAAAGCGAAGGGATGTCGATTTTCATCGTTGATCTCCGTCAGGCGATCGGCAATGGCATGACGGTTCGGCCGATTCCGAACATGGTCAATCACGAGACAAATGAGCTGTTCTTCGACAACCTCGAAATCCCTGCCGAGAACCTGATCGGCGAGGAAGGCAAGGGCTTCAAATACATCCTCGACGGCCTGAATGCGGAGCGCACGCTAATCGCAGCCGAGTGCATCGGCGACGGCTACTGGTTCGTCGACAAAGTGTCGCAATACGTGAAGGATCGCGTCGTGTTCGGCCGCCCGATCGGCCAGAACCAGGGCGTGCAGTTCCCAATCGCGCGCGCGTTAATCAACGTCGAAGCAGCGAACTTGATGCGCTTCGAGGCCGCACGCCGGTTCGACGCGCACGAGCCGTGCGGCCCGCAGGCGAACATGGCGAAGCTGCTCGCGGCGGACGCGTCGTGGGAAGCCGCGAACGCGTGCCTGCAGTTCCACGGCGGCTTCGGTTTCGCATGTGAATACGATGTCGAGCGCAAGTTCCGCGAGACGCGCCTCTATCAGGTTGCGCCAATCTCCACGAACCTGATCCTCTCGTATGTCGCCGAGCACATTCTTGGTCTGCCCCGCTCGTTCTGACGAGGAGCGTCGAACATGCGCCCGCTCCAAGACATCAAGGTCATCACATTCGAGTACGCGATCGCTGCGTCGTTCTGCACACGGCAGCTTGCGGATCTCGGCGCCCGCGTCATCAAGGTGGAACGGCCCGGCACCGGCGACTTCGCGCGCAGTTAAGACGAACGGGTCTTGGGACTCGCGTCGCATCTCGTATGGACTAACCGGTCGAAGGAAAGCATCACGCTAGACGTGAAACAGCCGTCCGCGATTGCGGTGGTACACAAGCTGCTCGCAGACGCCGACGTGTTCGTACAGAATCTTGCGCCCGGCGCGACGCAGCGCCTGGGACTCGACTACGAAACCCTTCGCCGACGCTACCCGCGGCTGATCGTCTGCGACATCTCGGGCTACGGTCTGGACGGTCCGTTCCGCGATAAAAAGGCGTATGACCTGCTGATCCAGAGCGAGTCCGGCTTTCTGAGCATTACCGGATCGGAAGGCGAGCCGGCCAAGGCAGGCTGCTCGATCGCGGATATTGCTGCGGGGATGTACGGCTACACGAATATCCTGGCGGCGCTGATCGAGCGCGGGCGTACCGGGCAAGGGCGGCACGTCGAGGTGTCCATGCTCGAAAGCATGGTGGAATGGATGAGCTACCCGCTCTATTACGCGATCGACGGTCAGACACCGCCCCGCCAGACCGGGGCGTCTCACTCGACAATCTTTCCTTACGGGCAATTCCAGTCCCGCGATGGCAAGACCGTCATGTTGGGCGTGCAAACGAACGCGAATGGAAAAACTTTTGCGCGATCGTGACCCGCAAGCCGGAAGTGGCAACGGAAGACCGATTCAGCTCGAACAGCCGCCGGGTCGCGAATCGCGGGGAACTGGCGCAAATTATCGTGGAAGCGTTTTCGACGCTGTCGGCGTCCCAGGTCATCGAGCGGCTCGAGCAAGCCGGCATCGCGAACGCACGCATGAACGACATGCACTCAGTCTGGACGCACAAACAGCTCGCCGCCCGCAACCGGTGGACCAAGGTCGGAACCCCCGCGGGTGACATCCCTGCCGTTTGGCCGCCGGGCATCAATCCCGCGGACGACGCGCGCATGGACCCGGTACCCCGCCCTTGGTCAACATACCGACACGGTCCTGCGGGAGCTCGGCTATAGCGATGACCAGATCGACACTTTCCACGAAATTGACGCCGTCTGACGAGACGTCAGTGCGCCCGTCGGCGCCATTTCAGTCTCTACGTGGCTGAAGCGGCAGGAATCGCAGGCGCGCAATTTCGCGACATGTGTGAACTTTCGCTTTACGGGCACGCCTTGCAAATTGCGCGGTGGAAAGTGAACGTGGTCCGCGCGGATTGACTTAAACGTCCGCCTTGCGCCGCAGCTACGACAAAACGGCCGATTCCGCACTGTGTGAAAGCGGCCGGCTCTTAAGTCGTCTCACATGTTCGGATAGTTCGGACCGCCACCGCCTTCAGGCGTGACCCACACGATGTTCTGCGTCGGGTCCTTGATGTCGCATGTCTTGCAGTGCACGCAGTTCTGCGCGTTGATCACGAGCCGCTCCCTGCCGTCGTCGTTCTTCACGAATTCATAGACCGCGGCCGGGCAATAACGCGACTCGAGGCCGGCATACGTCTGCCAGTTGACGTTGACCGGCACGGTGGGATCTTTCAACGTCAGATGCGCCGGCTGATTCTCTTCGTGATTTGTGTTCGAGATGAACACTGAAGACAACCGGTCGAATGTCAGCTTGCCGTCCGGCTTCGGATACTCGATCGGCTTGCACTGCGAAGCGGGCTTGAGCATTTCATGGTCGGAATGCTGATGATGCAGCGTCCAAGGCACGTTGCCACCAAGTACTTTCTGTTCGATGCCGACCATCAGCGTGCCGAGGTACAAACCCTTGCTCATCCACTGCTTGAAATTGCGGGCCTTGTAGAGTTCCGTGTGCAACCAGGAGCTTTTGAATGCGTCGGGATACGCCGTGAGCTCGTCGCTGGTGCGGCCCGCCTGCACGGCTTCAAAAGCGGCGTCGGCGGCCAGCATGCCGGTCTTGATCGCCGCATGCGAGCCCTTGATCCGCGATGCGTTCAGGAAACCCGCGTCATCGCCGACCAGCGCGCCACCCGGGAATACGAGTTTCGGCAGCGACAGCAGGCCACCCGCGGTAATCGCCCGCGCGCCATACGACACGCGCTTGCCGCCTTCGAGAAAGTTGCGGATTGCCGGATGCGTCTTGTAGCGCTGGAATTCCTCGAACGGCGACAGGTACGGATTCGTATAGCCAAGGCCCACCACGAAGCCGACCACCACCTGGTTGTTTTCCATGTGGTAGAGGAACGAGCCGCCGTAGGTGTCGCTCTGCAACGGCCAGCCGGCCGTGTGCATCACGAGCCCCGGCTTGTGCTTGCCCGGATCGATCTCCCACAGTTCCTTGATGCCGATGCCGTAGACCTGCGGATCGGCGCCGCCGCGCAGCCTGAACTTCTTGTTCAGCTGACGGCCGAGGTGGCCGCGCGCGCCCTCGCAGAACAGCGTGTACTTCGCGTGCAGTTCCATGCCGAGCTGGAAGTTCCCGGTCGGCGCACCGTCCTTGCCGATGCCGAGATTGCCGGTCGCGACGCCTTTCACGGAGCCATCGTCGTTGTACAGGACTTCGGCAGCCGGAAAGCCGGGGAAAATCTCGACGCCTGCCGCTTCGGCCTGTTGACCGAGCCAGCGCGTGACATTCGCGAGACTGATCACGTAGTTGCCGTGGTTCCTGAAGTTATCCGGCAGCGCCCAGTTCGGCACGCTCTTCGAGCCGGTTTCGGACAGAAACAGGAAGCGGTCTTCGGTCACTTCAACGTCCAAAGGCGCGCCTTTTGCCTTCCAGTCCGGAATCAGTTCATTCAACGCGCGGGGGTCCATCACCGCGCCCGAGAGAATATGCGCCCCGACCTCCGAGCCTTTTTCCAGTACGCACACGCCAAGCTCGACGCCCTTGTCCGCCGCCAGCTGCTTCAGGCGGATCGCCGCGGACAGGCCAGCCGGTCCGCCGCCAACGATCACGACGTCGTATTCCATTGACTCGCGCCGACCATGGCGAGCAACGAGGTCCGTCTGAGACATTTACAAATTCCTGTTTACGTCGTAGAAAAATGATATTCACAGCAAGGACACGTGCCGATGTATGCCGTCGCTCTACAGATCGGTCATCCGCCGCGCGGACTTTCAGCAGCGCAGCGTAATCGTCCAGTTCACTGTCGATCAAACAGGGATTCAATCGCGCACGGCCCCCCGCGACGAGTGGCAGACGCGAGCAATCGCTGCGCGCGCAGCTGGACCGGACGATCGACCATCTTGCCGTCGACAACAATCGCGCCAGCGTCGGCGCGCGACACGGCAGCAACGACCCGCTCGGCCCACGCAATTTCTCCCGCGCTCGGACCGTAGCATTCATGCACGACCGCAATTTGCTTCGGATGAATGCAAAGCTTCCCTCCGAATCCGTGCTGCTTACCGTTGCGCGCATCCGCCGCAAGCCGTTCGACGTCATGCACGTCAGGCGTGACGCCGTCGATGGGCGACTCGATCCCGGCGATCCGCGACAAAAGTGCTAGTTGAGCGCGATACGGATTGAGTGCGTCGCGGTCGTCGTCGGTCCCCATGTCCGCGACGAAGTCGAGCGTGCCGAACATCAACCGTCTCACGCCCGGCGCCTTCGCTATATCGGCCGCGGACCACATGCCGAGCGCGGTCTCGATCAGCGGAAATACCGGGATCTTGCGCTTTG
Source organism: Paraburkholderia sp. BL10I2N1 (assembly GCF_004361815.1). Lineage (NCBI taxonomy): Bacteria > Pseudomonadati > Pseudomonadota > Betaproteobacteria > Burkholderiales > Burkholderiaceae > Paraburkholderia > Paraburkholderia sp. BL10I2N1. The sequence continues at coordinate 1,545,713 of NZ_SNWA01000002.1, forward strand.
CGAGCGACAGCACCGCGATGACGTCGTCCGGCCGCTCGGTCTTCGGCAACACAATGCCGGCGACGCCGTCGAGGCGTGCCAGCATCACGTCCCGTTCGAACCACGGCGTGCCGCGACCATTGATCCGCACGAGCACCGGACGGCTGCGCGACACCCACGCCGTGACGGCGTCTCGCGCGGCGTCCTTCGCGCCCGGCTCGACGGCGTCCTCGAGGTCGATAATCATTGCGTCGGTGCCGCTCGTCCACGCGCGTTCAAACCGCTCGTCGCGGCTGCCCGGCACGAACAGATACGACTGTGGCTCGGCCGATGCATGGCCCGCAGTGCCGCGGTCGCGCTTCATATCCGTTTCGCTCATGATCGCTTACTCGAGAGCGGCGGCCAGTTCGGGCACGAGCGTGAACAGGTCACCGACGAGACCATAGTCGGCCACGCTGAAGATCGGCGCTTCCGGATCCTTGTTGATCGCAACAATTACCTTGGAATCCTTCATGCCGGCCAAATGCTGAATCGCGCCCGAGATGCCGACCGCGATGTACAGTTGCGGCGCAACAATCTTACCGGTCTGGCCGACCTGATAGTCATTCGGCACAAATCCCGCATCGACCGCAGCGCGCGATGCGCCCAGCGCGGCTTGCAGCTTGTCGGCCAGCGGCTCGAGGACCAATGCGAAGTTCTCGCCGCTGCCGAGACCGCGGCCGCCTGACACGATGATGCTTGCGCTCGTCAGTTCGGGACGGTCCAGCTTCGTCACTTCGCGGCTTACGAACTGAGAGATGCCTGTGTCAGGCGCCGCCACGATCTTCTCGATGGCAGCGTTGCCGCCTTCTGCTGCCACTGCATCGAAGCCGGTCGTGCGCACCGTGATCACCTTGATCGGCTCGCTCGATTGCACGGTCGCTATCGCATTGCCCGCGTAGATCGGACGCTCGAACGTATCAGCACTGTCCACTGCGATGACATCGCTGATCTGCGCCACGTCGAGCTTCGCAGCGATGCGCGGCATCACGTTTTTGCCGAAGGCCGTGGCCGGCGCAAGGATGTGCGAGTAGTCTTTCGCGATATTCAGTACCGTCGCCTCAAGATTTTCCGCCAGGCCAACTTCGAGCTGCGGCGCGTCGGCAAGCAGTACCATCGCCACGCCGACAATCTTCGCCGCTGTATCGGCCACCCCCTGCGCGTTGTGGCCGGCCACCAGCACGTGAATCTGGCCACCGATCTTCTGGGCAGCCGCCACCGCGCTCAAGGTCGCGGGCTTGATGCTCGCGTTGTCGTGTTCCGCAATTACCAGAATCGTCATCTCTCTCGTCTCCGCGTCTCTTACAGCACCTTGGCTTCGGTCTTCAGCTTTTGGACCAGCGTCTTCACGTCAGGCACCATCACGCCGGCGCTGCGCTTCGGAGGCTCAACGACCTTTAGAGTCTTCAGACGCGGCGCGACGTCCACGCCAAGGTCTTCAGGCTTCAACGCTTCGAGCGGCTTCTTCTTCGCCTTCATGATATTGGGCAGCGTCACATAGCGCGGCTCGTTCAAGCGCAGATCAGTGGTCACCACCGCCGGCAACGTCAGCGACAGCGTTTCCGCACCGCCGTCCACCTCTCGCGTAACGGTGACGTGGCCATCGGCGATTACCACCTTCGAGGCGAAGGTCGCTTGCGGCAGGCCCGCTAGGGCGGCGAGCATCTGGCCCGTCTGGTTCGAGTCGTCGTCGATTGCCTGTTTGCCGAGGATCACCAGTTGCGGCTGTTCCTTGTCAATCACGGCCTTCAACAGCTTCGCGACCGCCAGCGGCTGCAGGTCCTCATCCGATTCGATCAGGATCGCGCGGTCCGCGCCAATCGCCAGCGCCGTGCGCAGCGTTTCCTGACATTGCGCGACGCCCGCCGACACGGCAATCACCTCGGTCGCTGCACCGGCTTCTTTCAGGCGCACCGCCTCTTCCACGGCAATTTCGTCGAACGGGTTCATCGACATCTTTACATTCGCGATGTCGACGCCTGTATTGTCCGACTTCACCCGGACTTTCACGTTGTAGTCGATCACTCTCTTTACTGGGACTAGAACCTTCACTATTTTCTCCTCCACGAGTCCATGCGCACCCTGCGACATGACAACCCATTACAAGTGCAAATGCTGTGCGGTACAACTATCGATTAGTTCTGGCCGGCATAGGGTGTGCCTATTGCGGCTCCAAACGATCAAGGCCATCGTTACCAGGAACACGCTGCGGCGCGAAGCGCGAGCGAAAGATCGGCGCTTGGTACAAGGCACCTCAGGGACACCGCTTTCGGGCGCAACAAACGCATAAAACACCGGACAATGCATCCTATCCGGTAAAGAAGGCTGTGATCCCGAGCGGCGCATCGCCAGCAATGACAAAATCACTTGCAGTCAACTCACGGGATCAAACGAACGTTGCCAGCGGGGTACGAGACGAGGATCGTACAGCCACCCGTGTAATAAACGCAGGGCGCTCTGGATATCTGTTCATCGGCCTCGCCCCAAGCGCGGCAGGCGACAGCCACGACCATCGCAACGCCTATCCCGCCCACCATACCAAGCATTCGCACACGCCGTCTCTTCATAGTCCCCTCCGATATCGGTCTTCTTGATCCCCGCCGCTATCCGTACGGTCTGGCAAAAAACAAGAAGCGCCTTTAATTTAGCAATTCTGGATCACCTGGAAGATGAAATCGCTGATTGCAAAAGGACGTGCGCCTTATGGGCTTATCGCACGCCGCAAGACAGCTCAGAGACCGTCTTCTTAGGGTATGAGTCTGCCGACTCAGTTGGTGGGCGAGCGCCCTTGTCTCCGCTAATTTGAAATATGGCTTCATTAAATAAGCCGTGACTGACGAGATCAAGGACAGATGCTGATGCGTTCCGTACACCGGAAGTGCCGGGTGTTAGACATGCTCTGCGCCCCTCAGTGAAGACAGTGGATGCCGCAAGGCAAAAGTAGCGCTGATGCGAAACTCGCGTAGGAGGTGAACCGCATCTAAGCGAAGACAACGTGACAGGCTCGCGTTGCTAAGTGCGCAATCAGCTTATTGAACCTTTGGACCGGGGCAGTTAATCTGGAGCACATCAAGGCGAAAGGTATTATGGTTATGTCCGACCGCTCGGCGCTGTCCCGCGATGGCGACTACCATGAAAGAGATCGCCGGAAACGAAAGGCCACTCTCTACTGTGGCGCTGTGGCCGAGCAGATTGCCCACCCGTAGACCCGCACGTTGGCCCGCCAGATGCACTCGGTTTGCGGCCATAGAGCGTCGCACGGGCACAGCGCTGCGACGGATTGAGAAGGCGCGTGCGGCATGACGCGGGTAGCCCAATGGGGCACAGCCAGAACTTTGCATATCGGCTCGATTCTCAAGGTATCGCGATGCTGATCAATGATGGCTTTCAGGACTGCGTGCGGCAGTCGAGTTCCGCCTGGAAGAAAAAAGCACGTTCGCCAGCTTCAGGATCTCATTGGGGGCACAACTCCTTGAACTCGTGCCTGTGTGCCGTAAGGCGTTCGCGTTCCGACATGCTCCCCTGGCGCTCGCCGCTATCGACCAGATCTCGTTTGACCTACCGCAGCAATGTTTGGCGAGTGGATGCCTCCGCCGACGATAAGTCGACCGGACGCAGTAAATCGTTGCTCAATAGGGAAGAATGCGCCGTTGATGCTTGCCTGACCGCGGCATCGGCGTCAGCGTCGTCCCGCACAACATTGGATTGATGCAGCCCATCTTAAGGCGAAACTTCTAGCCGCCACAAAACACTTTGCTCCAATCACACGTCTCTTCGCGACCGAGCCAGCAAAGCTCTCAGTGGCTCAGAGCAAGCCTTGTGAGGCCAGATTGCGATAGAGCGCGCGTACGCCGAAGGTTCACGGCGCGACTTCCGTGCTCAATTGCACGTATTTGGCAGTGCGCCAAGTTGTGGTGTCGAGATACTTACCTTGTCGCCGAGGTGGTGCGTAAATCTTGTGAATCAGTTGGGCCAGCCGCTCGTCGTCAATGCTGCGCGGCTTGCCGGGACGTACTTCGTCATACAGCCCGTTGATGCGATGCTCCAGGAGCCGGACACGCCACTTGCCCACCGTGGCACGCGTGAGTTCCAGGCGCTGGGCAATTGCGCTGTTGTGCTCCCCGGCAACAGATACCAGCACGATGCGCGCAAGTGTCAACAGCGCCGCCGAAATCGAGCGCGAACTCGCTATTGAAGTCAGTTGCGAACGCTCATTTTTTCTCAATACCGGTTGCGCCTTCGATCGTCCCATCGACATGACGGCATCGCCGGTTCCGGTGATGCCATCATGCTACGCGCACGTAACCGAGTTAACGATGGGACGGAACACTAGACATCATGTATGGACCTGCCGCACCTCAAGGTACGCGGATTAAGCTTGAGGTTGGTTACACCGCGGCTCAGAGCCGCATTGAGGGGGCAGGTCATGAACAAGGCAGTATGACTTTCCGTGAGGCAGAGGCTGGCCCGCCGTGAGGAATCAGACGCGGGTTAGCATTGCTGCCAGAGCCGCACGGTGTGGACAGGGCCACACCCGGCGATTTCCGGCACGGAGGCCAGCATGGAACACGATAGCACGGTGTACGTCGGACTGGATGTCCACAAGGAGTCGATCACGGTTGCCTACGCGATCGGCATGGGCGAAGTGGAACTGCTGGGCAAGATCGGTACGACCAAGGCCGATATCGATCGCCTGTGCAAGCGCCTGCAGTCCAAAGGCCGACGCGTGCGCATCGTCTACGAGGCGGGTCCGTCCGGTTATGGGCTTTACCGGCAACTGGTGGAGAAAGGTTTCGACTGCATGGTCTGCGCGCCGTCGCTGATTCCGAAGAAGCCCGGTGAGCGCGTCAAGACAGACCGGCGTGACGCCATCAAGCTGGTGCGCGCGCTGCGCGCGAGTGACCTGTCGGCAGTCTACGTGCCGGGCGTTGAGGACGAGGCATTCCGGGATCTGGCCCGTGCGTGGGTCACTGCCAAAGACGATCTGAAGCAGGCGCGGCAGCGGCTGAAGTCGTTCCTGCTCTCGCACGGCGTGCGCTATACCGGCAGCGCCAACTGGGGCCCCGCGCACCGGCACTGGCTGAGCCAGTATTCGTTCGGCAACGAATGGCAGCAACTGGCGTTTGAAGAACATCGGCGCACGATCGAGGATCGGCTCGCGCAATGCGAGCGTCTCGAGACCGCGTTGCGCGAGGCGGTGCCCAACTGGCGATTCTATCCAGCCGTCCTGGGCTTGCAGGCGATGCGCGGTGTGCAGTTCACCACGGCCGTAGGGATGCTCGCCGAACTGGGGGACCTGTCGCGCTTCGAGCATCCGCGTCAGCTGATGGCCTGGCTCGGCGTGACGCCGTCGGAACACTCCTCGGGCGGCAAGCGGCGGCAAGGCAGTATCACCAAGACCGGCAACAGCTACGCCAGAAAGCTGCTCGTCGAGGCGGCCTGGAGCTACCGGCATCCGGCACGCGTGAGTCCCGACATTCAGCGCCGCCACGAAGGCATCCCGAAGGCCATCATTGATCGCGCCTGGGACGCGCAGCTTCGATTGTGCCGCCGATATCGCAGGCTGGCGGCACGCGGCAAAAACCCGAACATCGCGACGGTCGCGGTTGCCCGGGAGCTGGCCGGTTTCATCTGGGACGTCAGCCGTCTGGCCATGTCGCTCGCCGTACCACGCACCGCACACGCAGCGTAACCGCCCGATCACTCAACATTTGACGAACACTTGGAGAAGAGTTTCCTGAAGGCGGCGTAGCCCGGTACCCGAGCAACCCGCGGCTAAACATCGCAACGCGCATCAACCGATTTGCGGAACAAGGGAGCGGCAGGCTCACGAGACGGAATGGAATGAACGCCCCCACTGCGGCCGGTGAGGAAATGCAGGAAGGTGGATCCTCGCGGGCCGACGGCATCAGAGTGCCCAAGATGGGAGATCATGACGATTTCCCAAGGCAAACCGGAGGATCCACGATGAACTATACGACTGTTGGGGCCGATATCGCCAAGAACGTCATGCAGTTGTACTGGGTGGATCCAAATACCGGCGAAATCATGAACAAGGCAATCAAGCGATCCGCATTTCTTGAACACTTCGCAAATCGTGCTCCCTGCCTGGTAGGCATGGAAGCATGCGGAGGCGCCCAGCATTGGGCCAGACGGCTGCTGGAAATGGGGCATCAAGT